>DAIMKN010000121.1:0-3353 GCA_036721725.1 Actinomycetota bacterium | reverse complement strand
GCGTCGAGGTAGCCGTTGTTGTTCGCGTCGGTGACGCGCGGGTCCGCCGACCAGTCCTCCACGTTGATGACGCCGTCGCCGTTCACGTCGTAGTCGGAGGCGTGATGCGAATAGACGCGCGTGCACGGCGCCGCTGCGCACGGCACGGGCGTGTCGTGCCAGTTGATGTAGATCGCGTCGGCCAGGCCCTGGGCCCCGCCGCCGTGCCAGTTGATGCCGCCCTCGATGTAGGAGATGACCACGGAGGGGTCGCCCGAGGTGAAGCGCGTGAACGCCGCGGTGAGGTTCATCCCGCACGGACCGTCCGCCGTGAGCGAGGCGCATGTGGCCTGGGTGGTCGCGCCGGCCGGGAGCGGTGACAGCAGCCCCACCAACAGCAGGATGGGGGCGAACAGCAAGCCGGCTCGCCGGACGGCGGGGCGCGTTCGTGCCATGGTCGTGACCTCCTCGGGTGGGGATGCGCTCGAGGGTCGATACCCCATCGGCGCCGGTTCCCCGCAGGAAGGATAGTAGTGAGCCGACGGGGCCGGAAGGTCGAACGGGTCCGTTCGGGGTAGAGGTCATCGAAGGGCGCAAGGACAGGAGAGAGCACCCGTGGACCACGAACCGTCGAAGGACGAACACGGCGGAGACGCGCCGAACGCATCGAAGGACGACGGCCTCACCGAGCCTCCGCAGGCCTCGGACGAGGAGCCCGACGAACAAGACCAGGAACACGAGGGCGACGAGGGCGACCAGGGCGACGACGAGTCCGCCGACGACGCCATCAAGCGTCAGGTCGAGGAAGCGGTCGAACGGTTCGACCCCCAGCCCGGCGTGACCGCGCCGCTCGACCACGTTCGGGACGACGAGAAGGACATCGAACCAGCGGGAGTGATGCCGGCCGCTGGCCCGGAGGGCACTGCGGGCGAGCCGACGGAGGGCGAGCCGACGGAGGACTGAACCTCCCCAATCGAACGGTCGGGGCGGGGACAATCAGCACGCGCCACCAAGTTCGGAGTTCGTTCGAGGTCGGAGGAGGTACCGCATGTTCCATCTCGGCACGCCCGCGGTTCAGATCGTCATCCGGGCGATGGTGGTCTACCTGGCCATCCTCATCGGCTTCCGCATCATGGGCAAGCGCGAGATCGGCCAGATGACGATCTTCGACCTCGTCTTGATCCTGTTGATCGCGAACGCGGTCCAGAACGCGATGGTCGGGACCGATACGTCGCTCGACGGCGGCCTGCTGGCGGCCGCGGTGCTGCTCGTCCTGAACCGCCTGGTCGCCGCCGTCCGCATCATCAGTCCGGCCACGGGCCGCCTGTTCGAAGGTCAGCCCACCGTCCTGGTCGAACATGGCAAGCTCCTGACCGGCCAGCTCAAGAAGCAGGGACTGGCCCAGGAGGACCTGGAGATGGCCATGCGGGAGCACGGGTTCGACAAGCTCGCGGACATCGACTTGGCGGTGCTGGAGACGGACGGTTCGATCAGCATCGTGCCGCGGAGCGCGCCCTCGTTCCGCACCAAGCGGCGAGCCCGGGCCATCCGCAAGCACTGAGAGGGGGCCACACGCGTGAGCACCGAGACGCAGCAGACCGACCCAGCGCCGCCCGGGCAGCCGTCCGAGCGGGAGCACGAACGCATCGAACGCCTGTGGGATCAGCTCTTCCCGTGGTCGAACCGGGGCGACATGCGCCATCCCGTGATCAGGAACGCCGCCGACCAACGCACCACCGGCGAACGGGTGGCGGACTCGATCGCCAAGTTCGGCGGCTCGTGGCCGTTCATCTTCCTGTTCCTCGGGTTGATCTTCGCCTGGATGATCCTGAACACTCTGCTGTTGGCGCGGCTGATCCATCACAAACAGTTCGACCCATACCCGTACATCGCGCTCAACCTGATGCTGTCCGCGATGGCCGGCCTGCAGGCGCCGATCATCATGATGAGCCAGAACCGCGCGGCGTCTCGGGACGAGGCGCTGGCCGGCCACCACTACGAGGAGAGCCAGCGCATCGAACAGGTCCTCGACACGAGCTACCAGCTCTTGAAGTCGAACACCGACCTGACCCAGCAGGTCCACGACCTGACGCTGCAGATCCACGAACTGCTGGCTCGAACCGGCGAAACCTGAGGCCTCCGTGCCGCGCTACGTCGTCCCCAGATCCTCGACCACCTCGTAGTTGCCGAAGGTGACCTCACCTTCCGCCAGCTCGCGCATCTTCCTGGCGAAGGCATCGGTCTCCGGGCGGCCCGAGTTCTCCATGGCGAGCTCGTAGGACTCGAACTCCGCGATGACCATGTAGGCACCGTCTCGGTCGCGATCCTTGACGATCTTCGCTCCCCGGTACCCGGGAGCGGTCCCGCCCTGCCCCTGTTGGTACTCCTCGGCCAGGGCCTTGATGTCATCAAAGCGGCTGGTCGAGAACGAGACGGTCTGGATGAATCCCATCCCTCTGCTCCTTCCTTCCGTCGCCGCGAGCTTATGGCGGCCTACTAGACCCAGTCAAGGCGAACTAGGAGCTTGAAGACGGCTGGTATCCAGGAGGGAGCGCGACGAGGACGGCACGGTCCCCGTGCCAGCCGATCGAGATGCGGTCATCTTCCTGCCGGCCCTCGGCGTCGAGTGGACCGACCAATCGGTCGAGACGATGGGTCGACGGATCGCGATGGCGTTCGATCGCTCTGCGCCGGCGAGTGCCACCTTTGCGGCGAAGCTTCCTCCGGGCACCGAGGGATACGGCAACGGGCTCAAAGCGACGGTCGCCACGATCGCACGCACCGACGGTGCGGCTGAGGAGCCCATCCTTGACCTCTACGGCTTCGACTACCACCGCCAGCTCACCGAACGCTTCGTGGACCGCAACCTGTTCACGAAGGCGCTCCTGCTCGTGGTGATGATCATCTACAGCGTGGGCGCCTTGGTCACTAGCGTGGCCCAGCGGCGCGACCGCTCGGAGCCCGAGGCGCCCGATCGCGCGCGCTCCGCGCCGCACCAAACCAAGGGGCGGCTGCACGCTACCCGCCCCCGCGAGGTATTCCAGCTGCTGCTCGGCGCGTTGATCCTGCTGCTGTTCTGTGCGTACGCCGCCACGGTGATCTACGCGCTCGTCGACACGATCGTCCACATCAACGCCTTCAAGAAGGGCAAGGCTGGAGCGTCCCTGGCGGAGGCGGCGGTCGTGGTGGCGGCGGCGGTCGGGATGTCGCTGCCGAAGATCCGCGACCTCATCGCCCGTGCGGCGGTCGACTACCTGAGCGCGACCGCGTACCTCGGCTTCGGCTCGCAGCGCGAGGTCATCACGGGCAAGCTCGAGGCTGCTGATCGTCGGTTTCAGATCGGCTCAGGAGCACGCTAAGGTGCTGGCACCGAT
>DAIMKN010000120.1:0-6548 GCA_036721725.1 Actinomycetota bacterium | reverse complement strand
CTCGACCTCGACGCTCTGGACGAGGCGGCCCTGTGGGTCGAGGCCAAGGCGCCGGACGGATCGCCGGCATGACCTCTCGTCGCGCCGGGTCGCGCCTCCTCCTGGTGGCGTTCGGCGCGCTGCTACTGCTGCCCGCGTGTCAGGGCACCGACCGTCCCGAGGGCGTGGTCGAACGCTGGCTGATCGCACTGAACCAGGGTTCCGCGGGCCGCCCCGGCCAGTACGCACCGGAGGCCCTCAGCCAACGGATCCTCCCGCACTGGGCGTCCCGCGACCCCGGCGACATCGACACCATCGAGGTGGGGAGGGCGACCTCAGGTTTCGGTGTCCACCTCTCCGGGACAAGCGAAGACGACAACCAGGCGACCGACGTCCCCTATCGCGTCGTGCTGGTCGATGGAAGGAAGGAAGAGGGGGAGGCCGTGCTCCACCAGGTGCGAGGGTCGTGGCGGGTTACGAGCCTCAACCCACCGAGCATCTTGCGGGTGCCCAGCGAGGGCGGTCAGCGTATCGGTTCGGCTTCTCTCGCCCTGTGGCTCGGCTCTCTGGGGGTCGCGCTCATCCTGACGCTCACCACCATCGCGCTCATGGCAACGGTCGGCAGGGACCGCGCGCTCCTCCGCCCCGCTGAACCCCCAGCTTCTGATCCCGTCTCATGACCACGCCCACCACGGACCCGCGCATCGAGGACTACGTCCGTTCGCTCCTCACCCGCCACGACGAACCGGTCCTGCTGGAGATGGAGGCGGAGGCCGGACGCCGCGGCTTCCCCATCGTCGGCCGGATGGTAGGCGTGGTGCTCGAGATCCTGGCCCGCAGCATCGGGGCCAAGCGGGTGTTCGAGATGGGCTCCGGGTTCGGCTACTCGGCGTACTGGTTCTCCCGCGCCATCGGCCCCGAAGGCACTGAGCTGTACCTCACCGACGGCGATCCGAACAACGAACGGATGGCCCTCGACTTCCTCCACCGGGCTGGCCTGGACGGGCCGGTCCGAACGCACGTCGGTGACGCGGTCGAGCACTTCAACGACACCACCGGCGAGTTCGACATCGTCTTCTCCGACATCGACAAGCAGGGCTATCCCGCGGCGTGGGAGGCCGCTCGTGAGCGCATCCGGCTCGGCGGCCTCTACCTGTGCGACAACACGCTCGGGTTTGGCGCGGGCCGCGTGATCGACGAACGCGACGGAAGGGCCGGCGAACAGCTCGCCGCCATCCGCCGACACAACGAACTCGTCGCCGCCGACGGACGCTACGTGTCGTCCATCCTGCCGATCCGGGACGGCGTCCTCACCGCCCTCCGCATCGCGTAACCGCTCTCGATGCCACGGCCTCACAACAACTGCCCCGCCGCCATCGTCGAACGGGAGGCAGTGGAAGACCCGTTCGCTCGGCACCCCGACCCGCCCGGTCCCTGGGCTAAGGCTTCCCGACGCTCTCGCCGGTGGCACTGGTTGCGGAGCTTGCAGCGCCGCATCCGCCGGCGAGGCGTGCGCCGCCGCTACCCCTGGTGGTTCGAGAAGTAGGCGGAATCCGTGCTCAGGTGGTGGAGGCCGTTAGCGGTCCCGGTCGCCCTCGCCCTGGTGACGGGTGGGGTCGCCGGCCTGGTCGAAGGCAAGGAGGCCAGTTCGGCCACCCGCCGGGAGCGCAACCCCTCGCTGGCCCCGCCGAACACCCACCCCAACATCGTGTTCATCCTCACCGACGACCAGCGGTGGGACAGCCTGTGGGCCATGCCGAACGTTCGTCACCTCCTGGGCGCGCACGGGATCACGTTCAACAACATGTTCGTGACCACCTCGCTGTGCTGCCCGTCGCGGGCCAGCATCCTCACCGGCCTGTACTCGCACCACACCGGCGTGTACGACAACGCACCACCGAACGGGGGCGCGCCGTCGTTCGACGACCGTTCGACTGTGGCCACCTGGCTGCACGGCGCCGGCTACACCACCGGCCTGGTCGGCAAGTACCTGAACGACTACCCGCTGCTTGGCCCCACCTACATCCCGCCGGGGTGGGACGGGTGGAACGCCATCGACACCGAACCGATGACCCGCTACTGGGACTACACGCTGAACGAGAACGGCCGGCTGGTCCACTACGGCGCCGGCTACCCGAACTACTCGACGACCGTCCTGGCCAACCGCGCCCTGCAATTCATCTCCGAGGCTCGAGCGCCGTACTTCCTGTACTTCGCGCCCATCGCGCCGCACCTTCCGGCGTGGTCCGCCTACCGCGACCGCCGGCGGTTCGGCCATCTCCCCGACTACTACGGGCGTTCGTTCAACGAGCCGAACATCCGCGACAAGCCCTACCGCTACCCTCAACTCACGTTCGGCGAGCAGCGCACGCTGCAGGCCGTTCGGCGTCGCCAGCTCGACGCGCTCCAGGCCGTGGATCGTTCGGTCGCCGCCATCTACCGCGAGGTCGCCGCGCGCGGCCAGCTCGGCAACACGGTGTTCGTGTTCGCCTCCGACAACGGCTTCCTGTGGGGCGAACACCGGCTGTTCGACAAGGAGTGGCCCTATGAGGAGTCGATCCGCGTGCCACTCGTCATCCGGGCGCCGTGGATCCAGGCGCCCGGTCGAACGGACACCCACCTGGTCCTGAACATCGACCTCGCGCCCACGTTCGCCTCCCTGGCCGGGATCAAGCCGCCCATCAAGGAGGACGGCCGCAGCCTGACGCCGCTGCTGGGCGGAAGGTCACCGCCCTGGCGGAGGTCGTTCGTGGTCGAGTGGCTGGCCCAGCAGACGCAGCCCAAGCTCCCTCCGCCGTACGAGGGCATCCGGACCGAACGCTACCTGTGGGTGGAGTACCGCAACGGCTGGCGCGAGCTGTACGACCTGAAGAACGACTCCTACGAACTGAACAACCTGGCGAGCATCGCGGCGACCGCCAAGCTCCGCCACGCCCTCCACCTCCAGCTCCAGAAGCTCCTCCGAAGGTAGACCGAGGGTCAGGACCGCTCGGAGCAAAGCTATGCTCTCGGTCGCGATGGCCAACTACGAGGACCCGGGTTGGCGTCCGGTCTTTCGAGCAATGGGACGTCAATGGCTTTCGTTCGGCATGTCCAGCCGGCGCCGGACGCGCGAGGTCAGGTCCGGCGGGATGCTCGTCCCGATCCGCCTCATCGTTCTCGGCGTGGTGATGGCGGTCCTGCTCTTCGTCCAGATGCTGACCTTTATCGAGTCGAGACTGGCGCCCGATGCCGGGCGCGCATGGGTGAGCTGGGCAGTCCTGGCCGTCGGGCTCATCTTCGTCGCAGCCCTCGGCGTCATCCGGGCTAGACCTCTCGACGCGAGCTCTGGCGAACGGCTCCTCGCCACGTACAAGGCGAGCCTGTTCATCGAGATCGGCCTTGCCGAGGCCCCGGCGCTCCTCGGACTCGCGGTCTCGCTGCTCGTCCGCGCCCGCCTGCCGTATCTCGCCGGCCTCGGTCCCTCACTCGCCGGCTTCGCCCTCCTCGCGCCGACGCGTCGAGACATCGAACGCCGTCAGCAGCAGGTCGACGAGCAGGGTTCGACGCTCTCGCTGGGCCGCCTCCTCACCACGCCACGGGAGCCGGCGGGCTGATGGCGGGAGCGATGGGTGCGTTTGTTAGACTCCGGACCGCCCGGGTAGTCGGGTTCGGGGCGCGCTGACAGAATCGAAGGAGCCCATGGCGCAGCGACGGATGGCCCAGCGCAAGAGCGAGTTCGGCCGCCTTTACCGCGGTCGCGAGGGCCAATGGTCCTGGATCGCCCACCGCGTCACCGGAGTCGCCATCATCCTGTTCCTGTTCGCCCACGTGGTCGACACCGCGCTGGTGGGCTGGGGGCCGAACGCCTACAACCGCGTGGTCAGGGTCTACCAGAACCCCATCGTCGGCCTGCTCGAACTGGGCCTGGTGGCCGCAGTCATCTATCACGCGTTCAACGGCGTGAGGATCATGATCATCGACCTGTGGCCGCGCGCGTCCGACTGGAACCGCCAGCTGATCTACGGCACCACCGCCATCTTCGTGCTGGCAATGATCCCGGTCACGTTCATCATCGGCCGCCACATCCTGCACGAGCTCCACTGGATCGGAGGCTGATCCCAGTGGCCACCGAGACCCGAACGCCCCGCCCCATCCACCGCAAGGACAGCCTGGGGACCGAGCTCCCCTACCGCGCCGGCCGCCAGCCTCCGCGCCGCGGCGCCGAGTTCTGGTGGTGGCTGTTCATGCGGATCTCCGGGATCATCCTGCTGTTCCTGGCGGTCGGCCACGTCCTCATCATGCACGTCGTCGGGGGCGGCGTGGGCCGGGTCAACTTCCAGTTCGTGGCGGTCCGCTGGCAGAGCCCGTTCTGGCGAACGTGGGACTGGCTGCTGCTGTCGCTGGCCCTGGTCCACGGCATCAACGGCCTGCGGACCATCACGCTGGACTACATTCGGCGTCCCGGGGTTCGCGTCGCCATCAACGGCTTCTTCGCGGTGACGGGGACGGTGCTGTTCGCGCTGGGCTCGATCATCGTGTTCACGTTCGACCCGTGCAAGTGGCCGGGGATCCACTGCTAGGCCCCGCGATGTCGAACGCCGCCCGGACACACCAGAGCGGGCCCGCATGACGACGTACCACACCTACGACGCGGTGGTGGTCGGCGCGGGCGGGGCGGGTCTGCGGGCCGCGTTGGAGGCGTCCAAGTCCGTCAGCACGTGCGTGATCTCCAAGCTCTACCCGACTCGTTCGCACACCGGCGCGGCCCAGGGCGGCATGTGCGCGGCGCTCGGGAACGTGGAGGAGGACTACCCCGAGTGGCACGCGTTCGACACCGTCAAGGGCGGCGACTACCTGGTCGACCAGCCCGCCGCGATCCTCATGTCCCAGGAGGCGGTCGACGCGGTGATCGAGCTCGAACACTGGGGCTTCCCGTTCAACCGAACGCCCGAGGGAAAGATCGACCAGCGGCGGTTCGGCGGGCACACCCGCAACCACGGCGAGGGCCCGGTCCGGCGGGCCTGCTTCGCCGCGGACCGGACCGGCCACATGATCCTGCAGACGCTCTACCAGCAGGCCATCCGCAACGACGTTCGATTCTTCAACGAATACTACGTCCTGGACCTGTTGCTCTCGGAGGACGGCCGGTGCGCGGGCGTGGTGGCCTACGAGCTGGCCAACGCCGAGATCCACGTGTTCCAGGCCAAGTCGGTCCTGTTCGCCACCGGTGGCTACGGCCGCATGTTCAAGGTGACCTCGAACGCCCACACGCTGACGGGCGACGGGATGGCAGTCTGCTACCGCCGCGGCTTGCCGCTCGAGGACATGGAGATGTACCAGTTCCACCCCACCGGCATCTACAAGATGGGGATCCTCCTCAGCGAGGCCGTGCGGGGCGAGGGCGGCATCCTCATCAACAGCGAGGGCGAACGCTTCATGGAGCGCTACGCGCCCACGGTGAAGGACCTCGCGCCCCGCGACCTTGTCAGCCGGGCCATCTACCAGGAGATCAAGGAAGGCCGTGGCATCGACGGCAAGGACTACGTCTACCTCGACGTTCGCCATCTCCCCCGCGAGGTCATCGAGGAGAAGCTCCCCGACGTCACCGAGTTCGCCCGCATCTACCTGGGTGTCGAACCGACCACCGAACCGGTCCCCATCCAACCGACCGCGCACTACGGCATGGGCGGCATCCCGACGAACGTCGACGGCGAGGTGGTCACCGGCTCGGACGAGACGCCGGTGCCTGGCCTGTTCGCGGCGGGCGAGTGCGCGTGCGTCAGCGTCCACGGCGCGAACCGGCTGGGCACGAACTCGCTGCTCGACATCGTGGTGTTCGGCCGCCGCGGCGGCCTGTCCATGGCCGAGCATTCGGCGTCGAACGACTTCGCGGAGCTGGCCCCCGATCCGGAGAAGGACACCGTGACCCATCTCAGGGAGCTGCTGGAAGGAAGCGGGAGCGAGTGGGTGGCGGACGTTCGGGCCGACCTCCAGGAGCAGATGTTCGACCTGGCAGGCGTGGTGCGGCGGGAGGACCGGTTGCGCGAGATGCAGAGCGTCCTGGCCGGCCTGCACGAACGGTTCGGACGCGTGGTGGTCATGGACAAGGGCCGCGTCTACAACACCGACATCATGGAGACCGTGGAGACCGGGTTCCTCCTGGATCTGGCCGACACGCTGGTGGCCGCAGCGCTGGCGCGCGACGAGAGCCGCGGCGCGCACTACCGTGAGGACCATCCGCTTCGCGACGACGCGAACTGGCTGAAGCACTCGCTCTCCTACCGGGAGCCCGACGGCTCGGTGAAGCTCGAGTACAAGGACGTGAAGATGGGCCCCTACATCCCCATGGAGAGGAAGTATTGACGACGATGTCCGTCCAGGAGCAGACCGGCACGACCGCCCCTTCGGCCACGCGCATCCCCCTGACCCTTCGCATCCGCCGCTACAACCCCGAGCGGGGCGACCAGCCCTGGTGGGACGAGTTCGAGATCCAGGCCGAACCCACCGACCGCCTCCTCGACGCGCTGCACGAGGTGAAGTGGCACCATGACGGGACGCTCGCGCTGCGGCGGAGCTGCGCCCACGGC
>DAIMKN010000119.1:0-6626 GCA_036721725.1 Actinomycetota bacterium | reverse complement strand
TCCGTCCACACCTCGGTGGCGTAGTCGACGCACAGCACGACGAGGTCACCCGGGCGGCTCCGGTCAAGGGCGCGCCGGGTCGCCGTCATCTCGTCCAGCGCGACCTCCACGTTCCCCGCCCGCGCCCCGCCCGCGCCCATGGCCTCGTGGACGCCCTCCAGGATGTGGCCGGCGGTCTCGCCCAGCTTGCGACCGCGCAGGTTGCGGTCCTCCCGGATGATGACGTCGTCGAAGTAGCGAGCCGCGACCCGCCCCAGCTCGCGCATGTCCTCGTCGCGCCGGTCGCCCGGGGTGGCGATCACGGTCAGCCGCAGGTTCGCCGTCCATGACGGCGTCCCGGGGGCGCCGCCGACCGGCTGGGCGGCGGTGATGCGTTCGACGAAGTCGCCCACGGTGGCCAGACCGGCTGCGTTGTGTGCGTAGTCGATGAGGACGCGAACGCCGTTCAGCTCGAACAGGTTCAGCCTGCCCGGCGCCTGATAGAAGCTCGGGTTGAACGTCCGGAGGCCCTGGCGGATGTCGTGGAGGTGCGCGCCGGCGGCGTGGGCGGCGGCCGCGGCAGCCAGGGCGTTCTGGACCATCATGCGAGCCCGACCCTCGTAGGTCGCGGGCAGCAGGTGGACCCAGCCGATGGGCATCGAACGCCGCCCCTCCCGGATCACCATCATCTCCCCCCGCGGGCCGGGCTGAAGGACGACGGCCTTGCCTCCCCGCCGGACCCACCGCTCGACCAGTTCGTTGTCCTCCTTCATGGAGAAGAAGATGACCGTGCCGCTGCAGCGCTTGCGCATGTCCGCGACCAGTGGGTCGTCCGCGTTCAAGACCGCGACACCGGTGCGCGGCACCGCCTCGACCACCACGCGCTTCACCGCGGCCAGGTCCTCCAGCGTGTTGACCTCCCCCAGGCCCAGGTGGTCGCCGGTCACGTTCATCACCACGGCGACGTCGTTGCGCTGATAGCCCAGGCCCTCCCGCAGGATCCCGCCCCGGGCCACCTCGAACACCGCGAAGTCCACCCGCGGGTTCTGCAGCACCATCTGCGCCGACTTCGGTCCGGAGGCGTCCGCCCGTTTCACCAGGCGTTCGTCGATGTAGATGCCGTCGGTGGAGGTCATGCCGATCTTTCGGCCCATCCCCTTGAAGATATGGGCGATCATCCGAACGGTCGTGGTCTTGCCGTTCGAACCCGTCACCGCGACGATCGGTATCCGCGACGGCGTGCCGGGCGGAAAGAGCAGGTCCACCACAGGCTTGGCCACGTACTGCGGGTCGCCCTCGGTGGGATGGGTGTGCATGCGGAACCCCGGCGCCGCGTTGACCTCGACGATGGCTCCGCCCGTCTCGCGAACCGGTTGGGAGATGTCCGGAGTGAGGAAGTCGATGCCCGCAACGTCCAGCCCGACCACCCGGGCGGCCTCCTCCGCGATCTCCACGTTGTCCTCGTGCGCGTCCCACGTCCGGTCGATGGAGATCCCGCCGGTGGACATGTTGCCGGTGGTGGCCAGCGCGACGGTCTCTCCCGCACCGGGGACGGCGTCCAGTTCGAACCCCTGCTTTCGAACGAGGCGTTCGGCCTCCTCGTCGATCCTGATGCGGGTGAGGACCTTCTCGTGCCCGATGCCGCGCCGAGGGTCCTGGTTCGTCATTTCGACCAACTGGCGAACGGTGTGTTCGCCGTCGCCGACGACGTGCGCCGGCACGCGCTGGGCAACCGCCACCATCCGTCCGCCCACCACCAGCACGCGGTAGTCGTTGCCCGTCACGTAGCTCTCCACGATCACGCCGCCCCGCTTGGCCTCGGCCCTGGCCCGCCGGAACCCTGCCCGGACGGCGTCGGCGTCGCGCAGCTCCAGGCCCACGCCCCGTCCGTGATTGCCGTCGAGTGGCTTCGTCACCACGGGGTAGCCGATCCGTTTGGCGGACGTCACGGCCTCTTCCTCCGTTCGAACGACCTCGCCCCGCGGTACGGGCAGTCCGGCCGCGGCCAGGAGCGAGGTGGTGAGCTTCTTGTCCCCGGCGATGTCCACCGCCAGCGCGCCAGTCTGCGACGTCATGGTGGCCCGGATGCGCTGCTGGTACTTCCCCTGTCCCAACTGCACCAGCGAGTGTTCGTTCAGCCGGAGCCACGGGATGTCACGCCCCGCCGCCTCGTCCAGGATCGCCTGCGTGGATGGTCCGAACGCCACCCGTTCTGCCAGGCGGATGAGCTCCTCCAGCTCGGACAGGAAGTCGAACCCTTCCTCCGGCTCCACCAGATGGTCGACCAGCCGAACGGCCAGCTTCCCGGCGGCCACCCCGACCCGCTCCTCGTTGTAGCCGTAGATGACGTTGTAGCGACCCGGACCGGTGGCGCTGCGGGTCTTGCCCCGGAAGATCGCCGCGCCGGCTTCCCGTTGCAGCTCGAGTGCGATGTGTTCGGCGATGTGGCCGACCCACGTTCCGTCCTCCAGTCGCGCGAGGAGCCCGCCCGGACGGCCCACCGAACACGAATGCTGCCGCAGCCCGGGGAGCGCCTCCAGGAGCGCCTCGTTGAAGCCGGGCAGCGTGTTCGACGGCCAGTGCTCCAGCGAGCCGAGGTCCACCAACAGGCGGATGGCCTGGTCGTAGGACCAGAAGTTGGGGCCCCGCAGGACCTGTGTCTGGATGATGCGCAGGTCCGGTCTGGCCGGGGGCTTGGCCTCGGCAGGTTCGGTCTTGGTCCGCGTTCGATCCGTCCGGGTGCGGGTGGGCGAACGCCGCTCAGCCACCGTCCGACGCCTCACGTTCGCGCCGCTCCCGCCGTTCCAGGGCGAAGCTGTTCGCCCCCTCCGCGGCCACGTCCCGGGCCAGCCGGCGCAGGTGTGACGTCGCCGTCTTGCGCGACTTCGCCTTCGGGCCGCCCGAGGCCTCCACCGGTGGGAGCAGGTTTCGAGCCCGCAGGTCGAACCGGTACCCGGTCGGCAGCGAGTGCAGGATGGCCCCCGAGACCATCATCGGCCGGTGGCCCTTGGTATAGAAGGAGTCGGTCACGATCTGCGAACCGTCCACGATGGTCACGGCGCCCCGCCCCACCACCTCGAGCGTCTCGTCGGCGAACACGATGGCGGCGGTGTCCTCGTCCATCCCCAGTCCGATCAGCGACGGCGAGCCGGCCACGACCGCCAGCAGCCGCCCCAGGCGCGTTCGTTGTTCGAAATGCTGGTCGACCACGACGTTCTTGAGGATGCCGAGCCCAGCGGCCATCTGGGCCATGCGGTGCTTGGGCGTGGGGCCGGACGCGCCGAACGCCATCATGTGCGTGCTCACCGCGCTCGCTCCGGCCGAGGTCCCGGCGATGACCGCGCCCCGTTCGTGGGCGTCCAGCAAAGCCGCCCCGAGCGTGGTCCCTCCGACCACCGAGGAAAGCCGGAGCTGGTTGCCGCCGGTCAGGAAGACGCCGGTCGCCGCGTCCATCGCCGCCGTCACTGACGGGTCGTTCGCCTCGTCACGGGTCAGCGGTCTCAGGCCGAACGTCGAACGCACGCCCATCTTCGCGAAGAGATCGCGGTACATCTCGGTGGCCACGTCGCCCAGGCTCGACGCGGTGCTGATGACCGCGATATGTGCCTCCGTTCCGCTGGCCAGCTTCACGAAGCGGGTCAGGATGGCCTTGTCGCCGAGCTTGTCCTCGGCCCCCCCGATGATCATGACGGGGCCGGCCACGGCGACCAGATCGGGGTTTGCGTTCGGGGCGTCCAGCATCAGGTCAGTCTAGACGCGCCGGTTCCTCGCTTTCGAACATGCGTCCAAGACTTGACGGTTCACGGGCCCGTCACGCCGGCCAGTTGGCGGAGTTCGCGGGCCACCGGCTCCTCGGCCAGGACGATGAGATGGCTGCGGGCACGCGATCCGCCCACGTAGAGGTAGCGCGCCAGATCCTCCCGGTGACGTTCGCTCAACTCCGCAAGGATCACCACGGGCCGTTCGAGCCCCTTGAATCCGTGCACGGTGCACGTCAGCACCTTGCCCGGCTCCGGTTCCTCGGAGAACTCGAAGCCCTCCACGCCGCCCCGAGTGCGGAGCTCGCTCCGCGCGGTCCGGGCGGGCGTCAGCACGACGATGTCCTCCACCGGGACCTGTTCGGCCACGAGGTTCTTGAGGACGATGGACAGCAACCGCGAGAGCTCGTCGGTGTCGCGGTAGCCCAGCACCTCCACCGGCCGGCCCGCCGGCCCCCGCCCCGGTGGAACGTCCGGTCCCTCATGGAAGACGGAGACGAACTCGTGGATGGCCTGCGTGTTGCGAAGGTTCGCCGGCAGCGGGAACTGCATGTCCACCAGCCCCTCCGGCACGCCGCCGCCGTACAGGTTCTGGCTGTCGTCGGCGAACACGAACAGCGGACCGTCCTTGGGCTTGGTGTGCAGGCTGAGCAGGGCCGGCCACCACGATTCGTGGAAGTCCTGCGCCTCGTCCACCACGATCGCCCCGTACCGGGGTCCGTTCACCGCGGCGGCCTGGGTAAGCAGCGCGGGAAGGTCGCGTTCGAAGAAGGCCGAGACCTCCGCCGCGTCCGACTGCGGGAACGTCGGAACGGTGAGCCCCGCCATCTGCGCCAGCCGAACGCACAGCTCGTGGAAGTGGAACACTTCGACGCCGTCGGTGCCGAACACGCTGTCCCGGAGGTAGGTCGCCATCCGCTTGTTGAAACAGGTCAGCAGAGTGGGAGTTCCACCCGCCGCCAGGCGCTTGGCCACGCTCACCGCGAGCATCGTCTTGCCCGAACCGGCCGGCCCGACCACCGCCGCTCGCCGCAGCTTCGTGAGGTACGACAGCACGTAGCGCTGGTCGTCGGTCAGCTCCAGGATGCGGCGGTCCTCGTCGCCGAACCGCAGGCCGAGGGGCGTTCGAACCTCCACCCGCATCCCCAGGGCGCGTTCGACCAGCTCCATGCCCTCAGAGCCGAACCGCCGGCCCTGCCGCCGCCAGTGGGTCATGATCTCGCGGATCCGCAGGCTGAGGTGATCGAGGTCGTCGCGGTCGATGGCGATGGCGGTGGGCGCGGCCGGATGCGCCGCGCGGGTATAGAGCCCGTCCGGGAACGCCACCGCGTAGCCGTAGGACGGACGCCACCGCGGCCAGCTCTTCTGTTGTTCGAGGATCTCCACCAGCGAGAACATCTCGTCGCGGGCCTGGTGGAAGGGGTCGTCGATGCGGTGCGAACCGCTGTGGCCGGTCTGCGTCCACCGCTTGGCGTCGGGGTCGTAGGACAGTTCGCCGCCCTTGACCTCGATGACCAGCAGGCCGTCGACGGGGTCGGCCACCAGGAAGTCGGCTTTGCCCTGGAGGGGTGCCCCGCCCCGTTCGGCCGGGGCCAGCACCCAGTCCACGCTGTGGTAGACGACGTACTCGTCGGGAAGCTGCTCCAGGAAGAACTCGTACAGCCGTCGTTCGGCGGAGCTCTCCGTGGGGAGCATGGGGAACGGGACCATCCGGGCCACGGGCCGCTCCTACTCCTCGAGCCATGTGGCGAAGCTGGTTCGCCAGGAGGGATGTTCGGGCTTCCAGCCGAACGCCTCTTTCGCCTTGGCGTTCGATGCGCCCACCATCTCGGTCATCAGGAAGACGGCGTAGGTCCCGCCGCGCAGTCGCCCGGCGAACGTCGGGACGTGAATCGGCGGCTTCGCGTGAAGCGCCTGTGCGTAGGCCGGCAGCCACGCCGCGGCGGGAGCGGGCTCGTCGTCGACGATGTTGTAGATGCCGGGCGCGGCATGTTCGGTGGCGAGGGCGGTGGCCTGCGCCGCGTCGTCGACGTGGACGAACGACCAGACGCCGGTGCCGGCGCCCACCAGGGGGAAGCGATGACGCCGAACGAGGTCGGCGATGCTGCCGTCGCTCGCATACGCGGTGCCGGGTCCATAGAAGAACCCGTAGCGCAAGACGACGCCCTCGATGCCGGCCGTGGTGGTGATCGCCGTTTCCAGATCGCGGATGGCGCGGACGGAGCGTCCGAAGGGCGGGGGCGCCTCGTCGAACAACGGGTCCTGCTCGGTCCTGGGGCTGCCGGGGCCGGGGGCATAGACGAACGCGATGCTCTGGGCGACGACGCGCTTGATGCCGGCGTCCACCGCGCCGTCCATCAGGTTGCGCGTCCCGACCGTTCGAAGGCGGTCGTTCGACGCCATCTGCTGTCCGTAGCGGCGCGGGTCGATGGCCGGGGGGATGTCGGTCAGCTGGTGCACGAGGACGTCGGGCCGTGCCTGATCCAGGGTCCGGGCCACGGCGTCGTGGTCGAACGCGTCGCACAGGACGGGTTCCGCACCGAGGGCCCGGATGGTGGCGGCGTTCGCCTCCTGCCGGGTCATGCCCCACACCGCGTGGCCGGCATCGACGAGGCGGGGGACGAGGCGGCGACCGATGACCCCGGAGGCGCCCGCGACGAACACCCTCACGCCCGGCCTCGGCTCAGGGTCGAAGGAGGGTCGGTGCTCCGGTCGATGGGTGGTGCTCCCATGACTCGCGCGGCCCCTCCTCGCGGATACCGGGCGAACTCTACCTGCCAGGCAGCGCCCGCGCCATCAGCTTCGGGGGGAGGACTCAGGCCGAGACCGGCTCGTCGGCAGGGGTGTCGTTCGGCGTGCGCCCGACCGCGGCGGCGAGGTCTTCCGGAG
>DAIMKN010000118.1:0-6661 GCA_036721725.1 Actinomycetota bacterium | reverse complement strand
GACTACCGGGAGATCGACATCGTGGTGCACCCGGAGTCGATCATCCACGGCATCGCGGAGTTCGCCGACGGCAGCATGATCGCCCAGATGGCCTCGCCGGACATGCGCCTGCCCATCCAGCTCGCGCTGGACTATCCGAACCGTCTGTCGGCCGGGATCAAGGGCCTCGACCTGGCCAAGCTGGGCCGGCTCACATTCGAGACGCTCGACCGAGAGGCCTTCCCCGCGGTGGACCTGGCCTACCGGGCCGGGCGTCTCGGCCAGACGTACCCCGCGGCGCTGAACGCGGCGAACGAGGTCGCGGTGCACGCGTTCCTGGACGGCCACATCCGGCTGGTCCAGATCGCCGATATCGTCGCCGCGGTCCTGGACGAACACACCGCTGCCCCCATAGTGTCGGAGGTCACGCTGTCCCGAGCCGATTCCTGGGCTCGAACGCGGGCCCAAGAACTCATCCGCTCGCTGTAAAGCCAGGAGGGGTGGTCGTAGGTGTCGCAGGGGCTCGGCATCGTCCTGTTCGTGGTGGTCATCCTGCTCG
Organism: Actinomycetota bacterium; assembly: GCA_036721725.1. Taxonomy (GTDB): domain Bacteria; phylum Actinomycetota; class UBA4738; order UBA4738; family UBA4738; genus DAIMKN01. The sequence continues at coordinate 6,123 of DAIMKN010000118.1, read as the reverse complement.
TCGTGCTCATCCACGAGGGCGGCCACTTCCTGACGGCCAAGGCGTTCGGCATCAAGGTCCAGGAATTCTTCGTGGGGTTCGGTCCGCGGCTGTGGTCGTTCCGCCGCGGCGAGACCGAGTACGGCATCAAGGCCCTGCCGCTCGGTGGGTACGTTCGCATCGCCGGGATGAACCCGCTCGAGGAGAACCCACCCGCCGACGAACCGCGCCTGTTCAACTCCAAGCCCATCTGGCAGCGCACCCTGGTCATCCTGGCCGGTCCGATCACCCACTTCTTCATGGCCCTGCTCTTCCTGACCATCTTCTTCGCCGCCATCGGCGTGCCGCAGTACCAGCCCATCGTGGCGGGCGTGGACAAGCTGCTGAACGGCAAGCCGTCGCCCGCCGCCGTGGCCGGGCTCAAGGCCGGCGACGAACTGCTCGCGGTGAACGGCCACCCCATCCGTTCGCCGGATGACCTCATCGCCTACACCCACTCCCACGTCGGCCGGCCGCTCACGCTCACCATCGAACGCGGCGGGCACCGCCTGACCGTCACGGCGACGCCCGTGCTCGCCAAGGTGGGGACGCAGGAGTTCGGCCGGCTCGGGGTCCTGCTGGGCGCGGGCCGGCTGATCGCTCGCGACCGGGTCAACCCGTTCGTGGCGGTGGGCAGGGCGGGCGGGCAGATCTGGGACATCGCCAAGGCGGTGGTCACGCGGCTGGGGCAGGTGTTCGGACCGTCGGGCATCAAGCGGATCGGCCAGCTCGTCGCGGGCACCCAGCAGCGCAACGCGAACGACGTCGTCAGCGTGGTCGGTGGAGCCAGGCTGGCCGGCGAGGCGGCGCAGGCCGGGGCGTGGGACGTGCTGTTCGAACTGTTCGCCATCTTCAACATCTTCGTGGGCATCCTGAACCTCGTGCCGCTGCCGCCGCTCGACGGCGGACACCTCGCGGTGCTGGTGGTGGAGAAGATCCGGGGGCGCAAGGTGGACGCGCGCAAGCTCCTTCCGATCACGGCCGTGGTGGCCGGGTTCATGATCCTGTTCGTGGTGAGCCTCGTGTATCTGGACATCGTCAGTCCCATCCCGAACCCGTTTCACTAGCCACGCGACGGGGGTCAGGCCCTCTCGCAAACACGGTTCGGTGCCTGGATCTCGCTTGCGTCCACCGAAGGGGCCGTTGAAGATGGGCCGATGGAGATCCCTGAACCGTGCTACGCGAAGACCCCCGACGGCGTGTACATCGCATATCAGGTGGTGGGCGAGGGTCCTGTCGACATCGCCGGCGGATTCGCCTGGCTCGGCTCGGTCGAGATCCCGTTCGAATGGGACACCTCGGCTCGCTTCCTCGAGGGATTGGCGTCGATAGGGCGGCTGATCCTCCACGACCGACGAGGGACTGGGCTTTCGAGCCGCAACGTCCCGGCTCCGAACCTCGAAACGAGGGTGGGGGACATGATGGTGGTGCTCGACACGGTCGGAGCGGAACGCCCTGCGCTCATCGGCGGCGGCGACAGTGGCGCCGTCAACGCGCTGTTCGCCAGCAGCCATCCCGAGCGCGTCAGTTCCCTGATCTGGCTCTCGCCGGAGGCCCGATCGGTATGGGCCCCCGACTATCCGTGGGGCGTCGGACCGGACTACGTCGAGCGATCGGTCCGTGCCATCGAGCGGGATTGGGGGACGACCACCGGCACACGGGCCTCGTTAGAGCTCGAAGGGGACATGGCCTTCGACGAGGGGTCCATCCGGCACCTGGCGCGGTTGAGCCGTTGGTGGCTCACGCCCGACGTCGCGGCGAGCTACGAGCGGATCTGGTACGAGACCGACGTCCGCGCGATCCTCCCGTCGCTGTCGACCCCGGCGCTGTTGATCGGAACGGAGGGGGACCGGGAGCAGATGGAGTTCGTCGCCTCGTTGATCCCCAACTGCGAGACGGCCGTCTTCTCGGGGAGCGGGTTCGTGTTCGCTCCTCGCAGCAGTTTGCTGGTCGACAGAGAGTTGGTCTACAGCCGGATCCGGCGATTCGTCGGTGTGGAGCGCCCGGCACCCGAACTCGACACCGTTCTGTCCACGGTTCTCTTCTCGGACATCGTCGGGTCGACCGAGAAGCAGGCGATGCTCGGAGACCACGGCTGGAAGGATCTGATCCTTCGGCACCACACGATCGTGCGAGAGTCCCTGGCTCGGTGGCGCGGCGTCGAGAACGACACAGCCGGCGACGGCTTCTACGCCACCTTCGATGGCCCGGCTCGCGCGATCCGGTGCGCCCAGGAGGTCGCCGAACGCGTGCGCGACCTCAGGATCCAGATCCGCGCAGGCGTCCACACCGGCGAGTGCGAGGTGATCGACGGCAAGTACGGCGGACTGACGGTCAGCATCGGCGCCCGCGTTGCTGCAAGCGCCGGGCCCTCCGAAGTCCTCATCTCCCAGACGGTGAAAGACCTCACGGCCGGCAGTGGACTCATCCTCGAGGCCGCAGGCGAACACGAACTGAGAGGCATCCCCGACCTGTGGCGGCTCTACCGGGTCGTCGGGTCGTGACTGACCCGGAAGGGTCCAGATCCGGCGGTTGCGCGGCTTCGCTCCCGTTCCACCCTCATTCGGATTGGCGAGGATCTCCACGGAATCCCGCCACGCTGAACCGTGGGTAGGCTGTCGATCCATGGCGAAACACCAAGGTCGGCTGTCCGCCGGGACGAAGAATTTCCCCAACGCCTTTCGCTCGATGTTCTTCCGCTGGGAGCCCCCGCCTTCTCAACGTCCATGCCTCGCTGTCTGCGAGGATCCCGAACCCGTTCCACCAGCCCTGAGCAGGTCGTTCGGGGGCGTTCGACGCCACAGCTTCTCCACAGCGACACACCGCGCCCGCAACCTCCGCCCGACTACGATTGCTGCATGAGCACGATCCTGGTGGTGGAGGACGAGGAAGCGATCGCCGAGGCCGTGAGAGCCCGTCTCGTCAGCGAGGGCTACACGGTGCGCGTGGCCGGCGACGGACCCGCGGCGCTGGACGAAGTGGCGAACGAGCGGCCCGACCTCGTCGTCCTCGATCTCATGCTTCCCGGCATGGACGGCCTGGAGGTGTGCCGCGAGATCCAGAAGACCGACTGGGTCCCCGTGTTGATGCTGACGGCTCGAACGGACGAAGCCGACAAGGTCGCTGGGTTCGCCGTCGGCGCGGATGACTACCTGACCAAGCCGTTCAGCCTCCGCGAGCTGGCGGTCCGGGTGAAGGCGATCCTCAGAAGGATGGATCGCATCCGCGACCTCCGTCCCACCGACGCCATGACCAGGTTCGACCTCACCGTGGACTCGGCCCGCCGGCGCGTCACCCGCGACGGGGAGGAGCTGGCCCTGACGCCGCTCGAGTTTGAGATCCTGGTGACGCTGGCCCGCAACCCGGGCGTGGTGCTGTCGCGGGAGGACCTCATGGACCGGGTGTGGGGCTACCGCGACTACGCGGGCGGACGGGTGGTCGACTCCCACGTCGCCCGCATCCGCCGCAAGCTCGGCGACGACAGCGCCGAACCGAAGTACATCCGAACGGTGCACGGCGTGGGCTACGCGTTCCGGGAAGACTCATGAAGAAGCTCCGGCCCATCGATCGGCTGCCGTCCATGCGGGCCAAGCTCGGTTCGGTCATCGTGTTCGCCGTCGCCGTGACCATCCTGATCATGTACGTGGCGGTGGGGTTCGGCCTGCGAAAGTCCGAACGCGACCGCCAGTTCCGGGAGGTCGTGAGCCAGGCCCGCGGCGTGGCCGTACTGGCCTTCCGCGACAACGGGGACCCGTCGTCCGCGCTGCTGAAGGCCATCGGACGGGTCAAGGCGCCGCTGGTCGTGGTGGACGAGACGGGCAGAGGCCTGGCCGGCGCCCTGCCCGTGCCGAACTCCGTGAACCGGGCCCTGGCCGGCAACATCGACACGGCCACCATCGGAACGGTGGAGTACGTGGGGGTCCCCGTGGTCCGGGCGGGCAAGGTGGTCGGTGCGGTGTACGTGGCCCATCAGGTCGAGGCGCGGGGCGTCCTGGGGGCCATCGCCGGGACGTTCAGCTTCGTTCGAACGATCTGGCTCCAGCTGCTGCTGGCAGGACTGGTGGCGGCCGTCATCGCGCTGTTCCTGGCGCGCATCTTCGCTCGCGGGCTGACCAGTCCGCTCCGGGACATGGCGGCGGCGGCCCGGCGCCTGGCCACCGGCGACTACACCGAGCGCGTGGCTGTCCGTTCCCGCGACGAGGTGGGCCAGCTGGCGGAGGCGTTCAACCGGATGGCGGGGGAGATGGAGGGGCTCGAGCGCCTCCGCCGCGACCTGGTGGCGAACGTCTCGCACGAGCTGAAGACCCCGATCTCCGCGCTCCGGGCCCACCTTGAGAACCTCCTGGACGGCGTGGCCGAGCCGAACCCCGAGGTCCTGTCGGTCATGCTGCAGCAGTCCGAACGCCTGTCTCGCCTTGTGGACCAGCTGCTCGAGCTGTCCCGGCTGGAGGCGGGCGACGTGCCCATGGACCTCGAGCCGGTCGCCCTGGCGCCACTGGTGGACCGGGTGATCCGGGAGATCCGGTTGGCCCGCCCCGACCGCGCCATCGAGGTCGGCATGGAGGTGCCGGCCGAGCTGCCGCCCGTTCGAGCCGACCGCGAACGCATCCACCAGGTCCTGTTCAACCTCCTGGACAACGCGTTCCGGTTCACCCCGGCCGGCCGGGTGGACGTGACGGCAGTCCGCCGGGGCGACACGTGCGAAGTATCCGTGAGGGATACCGGCCCTGGCATCCCGCCGGACAAGCTCGGGCTGGTGTTCGAACGCTTCTACCGCGTCGATCCGTCGCGGTCGAGGGAGGACGGCGGCACCGGCATCGGCCTGGCCATCGCCCGTTCGGTGGTCGAGGCGCACGGCGGCCGCATCTGGGCCGAGAGCGACGGCTCGAACGGTTCGACGTTCCGGTTCGCCCTGCCGCTGGCGGGTCCGGTGCCCCACGACACCGGTCCGGTCCCGGTCCAGACACACGAACGTGACATGACGACCAGCGAGATCCCGGCCCAGGCCGGTGCGGGAGCCCGGAGCGGGTAAGGAGGAAGGGTGAAGGCTGCGACAACGACCATCCAGGTGCGTCCCGGGGCGCGCCACGCGTTCGTCGACCTGACGGACGAGCTTCGCCGGGCCATCAAGGACTCGGGCGTCACCGACGGGTGCGTGGTCGCGTTCTGCGCCCACACCACCTGCGCCCTGCTCATCAACGAGTGGGAGGACGGGGCGCTGTCCGACCTCCGTTCGAGACTGGAGCAGCTCGTGCCGGGCGGCGTCTACTACGCCCACGACGACATGGAGCGCCGAACGCAGAACATGGCCGAGGCCCACGAACGGGCGAACGGTCAGTCGCACGTCACGGCGATGCTGCTGTCGGCCACCTCGCAGACCATCCCCGTCGGGGCGGGCGAGCCGTTGTTCGGCACGTGGCAGCGGTTGCTGCTCCTGGAGCTGGACGAACCGAAGGACCGTTCGATCACGTTCCACGTGTTCGGCGGGTAAGGGCGGAGCGTTCGGCGTCCCGAACGTACACTTGCCATACCGACAAACAACAGGAGAAGCGCGCACCCGAACGCGCGCGGTGAAGCCATCATGCTGACGAATCGAAGGAAGACCCGCCAGATCAAGATCGGCGACGTGACCATCGGCGGTGACGCGCCCATCCGCGTCCAGTCGATGACGACCACGAAGACGGCGGACATCAATGCCACCCTGCAGCAGATCGCCTCGCTGGTGGCGACGGGCTGCGAGATCGTTCGCGTGGCCGTGCCGCACTGGGAGGACGCCGAGGCGTTGAAGGCCATCGCCGCGAAGTCGACCATCCCGGTCGTCGCCGACATCCATTTCCAGTGGAAGTACGCCATGGCCGCGCTTGAGGCCGGCATCCAGGGCCTGCGGATCAACCCGGGCAACATCAAGTACCAGGACAAGGTTCGCCTGATCGCCCGCGAGGCCTCCGCGCGCGGCGTGCCCATCCGCATCGGCGTGAATGCCGGCTCGCTGGAGAAGGACCTGCTGGAGAAGTACGGCGCGCCCACCCCGGAAGCGCTGGTGGAGTCCGCGCTGAACGAGGTCCGCATCCTGGAGGACGAGGACTTCTTCGACATCAAGATCTC
>DAIMKN010000117.1:6477-6689 GCA_036721725.1 Actinomycetota bacterium | reverse complement strand
CCGCCAGCCCCCACCTCGAGCGCTTCTTGGGCCGCAGCAGCATCCACGCCGCGGTGAGCGCCAGGATGACCGCGACGAACAGCAGCAGCCCATGGACCGCCTTGTCCGAACGGAGCTGCAGGGCGTTCGCGTAGCCGAACAACGCCGCCGCCGCGCCGACCCCCCCGGGCCTCCAGTTGCCGAAGATCACCGCGGCCAAGCCGATGAACCCC
>DAIMKN010000117.1:0-6467 GCA_036721725.1 Actinomycetota bacterium | reverse complement strand
CGTCTGGCCCTCCCGATAGATGCCCGCGTAGTCCAGGACCAGGACCGCCCCGCCGAGCCCGGCCAGACAGCCCGAGATGGTCACCGCGATGTACTTCATCCGGTACACCGGGATGCCGAGGGATTCGGCGGCCAAGGGGTGTTCGCCGACCGAACGGAGCCGCAGCCCGAACGTCGTTCGCCACAGCAGGAAGTAGGTCGCCGGGATGAGCAGCAGGGCGATGACGGTGAGCCAGGACAGGCCCGCGGTCACTCCCTTCAGGACGCCCGCGGCGTCGGAGATCAGGAACCAGTGGTGCGCGTTCAGCCACCCGAACAGGTCCGGGCTCTTCCACCCGAACAGCGTTCCTCCGGCCAGGAACGGGAGGCTGATGGTTCCCACCGAGCCGTTCACCTGGGGCGACTGGGAGGCGCTGCCGCCGGTCAGCGGGTTCGCGTAGACGACCGCCGACAGGAAGCGTGTGGCGCCGGCGGCCATGATATTGATGGCGACGCCGGAGATGATCTGGTCGATGCCGAACGTCACGGTGGCGACGGCGTGCAGCAGCCCACCGAGCCCGCCGCCGAACACCCCGAACCACACACCCCACCACGGGCCGAACTTCCACCCGGCGTACGCGCCGAACCAGGTTCCCAGGATCATCATGCCCTCGAGACCGATGTTCACGATGCCACTGCGTTCGGCGTACAGGCCTCCCAATCCTGCCAGCAGGATGGGGATGGTCAGGCCCAGCGCGGCGCTGAAGGTTCCCGCGGACGTGAGGTCCTCGCCGCCCTTGCCGAGCAGGACACGAACGCCCGACAACAGCACCAGCATGAGCAGCAGACCCAACCAGAGACGGCTCCTCTTCGAGCCGAGCATCGCGAAGGGACGGCCCGAGGAGCCCGGCCCGCCCCGACCCCCGACGAGCTTCTCCTCACCCGGCGGGCCGTCCACCGGGTCGGAGGGACCCGTCACGCCGCGCTCGCCCGGACCCGTGATCATGCGGCGGACACCGGTTCGCGGTCGAGGCCCATGGCCCGTGCCTTCTCCGCGGCCGCCCTGGTCTCCTGGGCCTGGACGAGGCGGCGAACGACCTCGTAGGCGATCACGACCGACAGGATGATGATGCCGGTCATGATCTGGACGATCTCCTTGGGGATGTTGTTCAGATCCAGGATCAGCGCGGAGTGGTTGAGGAACGCGAACAGCAGCGCGGCCAGGGCCGCGCCTGCGGGATGGTTCCGCCCAACCAGGGCCACGGCGATGCCCGTGAACCCCAGGTCGGCCGGGAAGTCCAGGTTGTACGCGCGGGCGTTGAACAGCAGTTCGGTCATGCCCACCAGTCCGGCGATGGCCCCCGACAGCAGCATGGTCCGCATCACCATGGCGTTCGGACTGATGCCGCTCACCCTCGCCGCGTCCGGATTGAGGCCGGAGGCCCGCAGGTCGAACCCGAATCGCGTTCGCCAGACCACGACGTAGAACAGCACCCCCACCACGACGGCGAGGATCAGGGTACTCGACAGATTCTGGATCGGGTTGTGAAGGAGCGCGGGGAACAACCCGCTGGGCGGGATGGGACGGGTGGCGGTGGTGAGGTCGGCCGCGTTGGTGGGTTTCTTCAGGTAGTTCTCGAGGAGGTAGGCGATCAAGCCGAACGCGATGAAGTTCAGCATGATCGTCGAGATGACCTCATGGACGCCGCGGGTGACCCGGAGGACGCCGGCCACCCCGGCCCACGCCGCTCCGGTCGCCATCGCCACCAGCAGGATGAACGCGACGTGGATGGGAGGCGGGAGGTGCACGGCGGCGCCCGCTCCGGCCGCTAGCAGCGCGGCGAACCGGTACTGACCCTCCACCCCGATGTTGAACAGGCCCATCTTGAACCCGAGGGCCACCGCCAGAGCTGACAGATACAGCGGAACGGCTAGGTTGACCGTCGAGATCAGCGACGAGGTCTGGATGCCGAAGTGGAACATCTGGCTGAACGCGAACGCAGGGCTTTGATGGTCGAGCAGCAGGGCGACTGACGACACGAGCACCGCGAACACCAGCGCCGAGACCGGCGCCAGGAAGCTCAGCAGGAACCGCCGCAACCTCACGCCGCGCCCTCCTGCTGCTTCGCCCCGGTCATGTACGAACCGAGCTCCTCGGGGGTGATGGCGCTCGGATCGAGCCGCGCCACCAGCCGTCCGTCGAAGATTACGTGGATGGTGTCCGACAGCCCGATGAGCTCCTCGAGGTCGGCGGAGATCAACAGCAGCGCCAGCCCGCTCCGCCGGGCCCCGCGGATGGCCTCCCACACCGCGGCCTGCGCCCCCACGTCCACGCCTCGCGTCGGTTGCGCCGCGATCAGCACCTTGGGCAGGGCGCTCAGTTCGCGGCCCACGATCAGCTTCTGCTGGTTGCCGCCGGACAGGGCATACGCGGGAACGTTCGGGCCGGGCGTGCCCACGCGGAAATCCTTGATGACCTGTTCGGTCCGGGCCTTGGCGCCGGCCCGGTCGATCCACCGGCCCTTGCTGAACGGCGGGACCCCTTGGTGGCCGAGCATGGTGTTCTCCCACAGCGGGGCGGCCAGCAGCAGCCCCATCTCGTGGCGGTCCTCCGGGATGTAGCCGATCCCCGCCTCGCGCCGCCGGTGCGTCGGCCACCGGGTGATGTCCGTCCCGCCCAGCCGGATCGAACCCTCGGTGAGCGTTCGGAGTCCCATGATGGCCTGCACCAGCTCGGACTGGCCGTTGCCCTCGACGCCCGCGATGCCGACGATCTCGCCCCGGTGGATGTCGAACGTCACGTCGCGGATCACCCACCGCGTGCCCTCGGCCGGGACGCCCGCGCCGCGCACCGAGAGCTCGACCTGGTCGGTGACGGTAGAGGCCCGCGTCTCGGGCCGAGGAAGCTCGCTGCCCACCATGAGCTCGGCCAGCTGGCGAGCCGTGACGTCCTTGGGCTCCACGGTGGCGACCGTTCGGCCCGCTCGGATCACGGTGATGCGGTCCGCGATGGCCAGCACCTCGTCGAGCTTGTGGGAGATGAAGATGACCGTGACGCCCTCCCGCTTCAGCTCGGCGAGGTTGCGGAAGAGCTCGTCCACCTCCTGCGGCACCAGCACGGCGGTGGGCTCATCCAGGATGAGGATGCGGGCGCCTCGGTACAGGACCTTGATGATCTCGGCCCGCTGGCGTTCGCCAACCGTCAGGCCCTCGACGAGACGGTCGGGCTCGAGCGGCATGCCGTAGGTCGCGGACAGCTCCGTGATCCGCTTGCGGGCCGTGTTCACGTCGAGCAGGCCGCGCGATGACGGCTCGTAGCCCAGGATGACGTTCTCCAGGACCGAGAGGTTGTCGGCCAGCATGAAATGCTGGTGGACCATGCCGATCCCGACGGCGATGGCGTCCTTGGGCGAACGGAAGTGCATGACGCGACCGCCGACCGTAATGGTGCCGTCGTCGGGACGCTGCATGCCGTAGAGGATCTTCATGAGCGTGGACTTGCCGGCGCCGTTCTCTCCGACGACGGCGTGGACCTCGCCCGCCCGGACCTCGATGTTCACGTCGTCGTTCGCCACGACGCCGGGGAAGCGTTTGGTGATGCCCTTCAGTTCGACGGCCGCTGCCGCCCCGGCGGGCGGGGGTGTGGCGACGGTTCCCTCCTGCGACATCGTGCTCCTCGTGGCGGCTCGATCTCGACGATCTGCGCGAGGTTGGGCGGCCCCGAGATCCGCTCCCGGGCCCGTCCACCCTCACCCTCTCCCGACGATCCGTCAGGGCGTGGTCGGCACCTTGATCTCGCCGCTCGTGATCTTGGCGGCGAGGTCGTCCAGCTTCGTCTTGATGTCATCGACGAACCCACCCGAGGTGGCGTAGCCGACACCGCCGGCCTTCAGGTCGAACTCCTTGATGCCGCCGGCGAACGTCCCGTTCACCTCGTTCTGGATCGTGTCGAACACCGAAACGTCGACCCGCTTGAGGTTCGACGTCAGGATGAAGGGCTGCTGATCCGCCGACGCCGACAGGTACTGGTCGGAGTCGGTGCCCTCGGCCCAGACGTGCTTGCCGGAGGACGCCGAATAGGCCACGGCAGCCTTGAACAGCCCCGTGCCCGAGCCGCCGGCCGCATGGTAGACGACGTCCGCGCCGGCCTGGTACATGCCCTGGGCGATGACCTGCGCCTTGTCCGGGGTGTTGAACCCGGAGAAGTCCGGCGGTTCGGTGATGTACTTGTGGTCGATGGTGATGGTTGGGTCGATGGTCTTGGCACCCGCGTCGTAGCCCGCCTGGAACTTCTGGATCAGCGAGATGTCCACGCCACCGATGAACCCGATGTGGTGGGTCGTGGACTTCAACGCGGCGGCCGCACCGACGAGGTAGGCGCCCTCGTTCTCCGCGAACAGCAGCGAGGCGACGTTTCCGGTCGGCGACTCGTCCTTGCACGTCGAACACGTCGTGTGGTCGATGAACCCGTCGACGTTCGCGAAGTGGCTGTTCGGGAACTTCGCGGCCACCTCGCCGAGGTTCGGCGCGTACAGGAACCCGACGCCGATGATGAGCTTGTAGCCCTGCGATGCGGCCAGAGTCAGGAGCTCCGTGCGGTTGGTCCCGCCGCTGTTCGGGGTGAGCTCCTTGACGTCCAGGTTGAACATGCCCTTGGCCTTGTCCAGGCCCGCCGCCGCCGCGTCGTTGAACGACTTGTCGCCTCGGCCGGTCAGGTCGTACAGCACCGCGACCTTGAGCGCCGGCCCCGGAGCGGTCGTGGTTCCACCCCCGGTCGGCGGGGTGGTGTTCGTTGAACTCTTGCTGCAGGCCGCCGCCACGAGAGCCAATACCAGGACCGGCGCGACCAGGAAGGACTTCCGACTCATTCCCCCTCCTACTCCTCAAGGCCAACCTCGTTCACGGATGGCGCGCGCGACCTCGAACGCCCGCCCCTCACGGTATGCGCGCAGTTTCTAGGTTCGAGGCCCGAAAGGCAAGCGCGGCCGTCTGACCAGCACGTCCGGGCCGGGCGCGCGGACCGCGTACGATACGCGCGCCCATGTCGCTCACCGTCCTCGACCATCCGCTGGCCGAACATCTCCTGACACGGCTCCGCGACGTGGAGACGCCGCCGCCCGTGTTCCGTGCGCTGGCCAAGCAGCTCACGATCCTGCTGGTGCTGGAGGCGGCGCGAGGGCTCCCCACCGTGGAGACCTCCGTGGAGACGCCACTCGAACGAACGACCGGCAGGATGATCTCCCCCGACCTGGTGGCGGTCCCGATCCTGCGGGCCGGCTTGGGGATGCTCGAGGCGGTCACCGAGCTGTTCCCCGAGGTCAGCGTGGGCTACGTGGGTCTCGAACGCGACGACGTGACCCTGAAGCCGACCTCGTACTACGAGAAGCTCCCTCCCTTGCAAGGTCGCCACGTCCTGCTGCTCGACCCCATGCTGGCCACCGGCGGCTCCGCCGTCGCGGCCGCCGCGAGCATCCTGGCCAAGGGCGCCGCCGAGGTCCGGTTCGTCTGCGTGGTGGCCGCCCCGCAAGGGGTCGCGCGGATGGCCGAACACCAGCCCGAGGTGCCGGTGTTCGCCGCGGCGCTCGACCGGGACCTCAACGACAGGGCCTACATCCTGCCCGGCCTCGGCGACTTCGGCGACCGGCTGTTCGGCACCGAGCCCCACACCGGCATCCCCCCGCGTTAGCCGCCGCTGAGGAGCTCCTCCGGGTAGAGGGCGCGGAGGTGTTCGGCTGCGTCCTCCTCCGTGTTGGCGGATTCGGCCAGTTGGATCAGCACCCCGCTGGCGTCCTTCGGGTGGAGGAACGCCTCCTTCCAGTTCGGGTTGGCGAAGTTGACCAGGATCGGTTCGATACCGCCGGCCCGGAGGCGTTCGACCTGGCCCTCCATGCCGGTGACCTTGAGCGTCATGTGATGGACGCCCTCGCCGCGGGTGTCCAGGAACTTCTGGACGAAGCCGGGCCCGAGCGGCGTGACCAGCTCGATCTTGCCGCCGCCGGGGAAACGGTAGTGGACGAACCGGAACGCCTGGCTGGTGACGTCGGCGCCCATGATGAAGCGGCCGCCCAGGACGTCGCGGAACAGGCGCGCGCCGGCTTCGAGGCTGCGGACGGCGACGGCCACGTGGTCGAGCGCCGCGTCTCGGACGAACGGCGCTACCGACTCGGGGACGTCGGCGTTCACTCCGGGGCGCCGCCGGGGAGTGCCTCGATGTCGGCCAGGCGGCGTTCGGCCTGGGCGACCAACGCGTCGTTGCCGATCTCGCGCGCGGCGTCGCGGGCCTGCTCCAGCAGCGCGCGGGCCTGGGCCGTTCGAGTTCCCGCCCTGTCCGCCGTGGCGTACTTGAGCTTCTCGTCGGCCTTGATGATGAGTTCGAAGATCTCGTTCGGCTGCATGGCGTCCGCGAGGGTACACTGCGCCCGGCCACAGCCATCTTCGCAAGGAGGCAGGGGATGGACGACGATCTGGAGCAGGGGCTCGACGCGCGGC
>DAIMKN010000116.1:0-6808 GCA_036721725.1 Actinomycetota bacterium | reverse complement strand
CCCGGGAAGGATGGCGTTCTTCACCGCGACCGGCGCGAACCACCACGACCTGGCCGTGATGTCGGTGGGCGCGGATGCCCCGTCACCGCCACCCAACGCCGTCGGGCTGTACCACGTGGCCATCCGGCTGCCCAGCGACGAGCACGTTCGCAAGGCGTACCACGCGCTGGTGGAGGCCGGCGCGCGGATCGAAGGCTCCAGCGACCACGGCGTCAGCCACAGCCTCTATCTCCGCGATCCCGACGGCATCGAGCTCGAGCTGTACGCCGACGTGCCGGGGTGGCAGGAGACCGGCGGCGAAGTCTCGACGATCCGACCGTGGGATCCTCGCTGACCCTCTCGACCTCCGGACCTCCCATGGGCTGGAGTCGGCCGTTCTACCGGGCACGAAGACTCGAGGGGGTTCATCGATGTCGACCTCGGCGTCCGTCAAGGGAGCGATCCGCCGGAGGCTCTTGGCCGGTGCACTGCTGGTGCCGGCGTTCGGTCTCATGGCCGCGGGCACCGGGCGGGCCGCGGAGCGTTCGTCCCAGTACAGCCCGTACTGGTTCGTCTCCGCCACGCCGAATGTTCCCGACGCCTTCACCGGCCTGACGTCGGTGTCGGCGGACGCGCCGAACGACGCTTGGGCGGTCGGCTACTCCGACAGTCTGCGGAACAAGCGTGCGCGCGGCGTCATCCAGCGGTGGAACGGCCAGTCTTGGCGGATGGTGACCCCGGCTGTCCGGGCCGCAGGGAGCGAAGGGCCTCAGCCTGCAGGCCGTCGCCGCGCTGGCCCCCGACGACATCTGGACGCTCGTCCCCACTCCCGACACCACGTAGACGTCAGGCTTCAGCGGGGTCGCCGGCGTGGCCACGAACGACGTGTGGGCCGTGGGCTCGGCGAACCAGCGGAAGTACGGCAGGCCCGCGTCTCTGATCGAACACCGGGACGGCGCGACCTGGTCCGTCGTCCCGTCGCCGAAGGTCGGCTCCATCCAGATCCTCTCCGGCGTCGCGGCCTCGGACAACGTCTGGGCGGTCGGAACCGCCAACTCCGCCGCCGGCGGCAACCTCACCGAGCACTGGGACGGCACGGCCTGGACCGCGTTCAACGCCCCGGAGATCGAACTGGCCGCCAACAGCCTCGCCGCGGTCGCCGCGGACCCTTCCGGCAACTTCTGGGCCGTGGGGCAGTGGGTAGTGTTCGACCCCGAACACGTGAATACACTGGCCCTGCACAACCTGACGCCGTAGGGGTCGCGGTTCGGCAGGGATCTACTGTGCCGAGGTCGTCAGGCGCGTTTCGCAGAACTCGCGGTTGCGGACCAGCACCTCGTTCACCGCGTCGTCGTCGCGCAGGTACGGGTTGAGGTTGAGCTCGATGGACACGGCGCCGGCGAAGCCGTCCTCCACCACGTCGTCCAGGAACTCGCCCAGCGGCAGAACGCCCTCCTGGTACACCGGCAGATGCGAGTCCCATCCCTTCCCAGCGTTGTTCGACAGATGGACGTGCTGGATCTTGTCGCGGTACCGCTGATAGTACTCCCGGATGTCCAGGCCGTTCACCGCGGCGTGGCTCGTGTCAAGCACCAGGTACGGGTAGCGGTCCTGGTCCTCGAGCTCCTGCTTGGCGAAGAAGCCCATGCTCCGGTCGGCGGGAAGCTTGATCGGGAACATGTTCTCCACGCAGATGGTGACGCCGGTCCGGGCGGAGAACTCGGCCAGCGAGTCCTCGGTCCAGCGTTGATACCGAACCTGCCACTTGTAGGGAGGGTGGACGATGACCCGAGCCGCGCCGACGTCCTCGGCCAGTTGAGCCGAACGGTAGATCTTGCCGAGGGGGTCCGTTCCCCAGACGCGCCGCGTGACCAGCAGGAACGGCGCGTGGATGGCCTCCACCCGCAGGCCGAACTCCTTGGCCAGCGTTCGGACCGCGTTCGGCTCCTGCGTGCTGGGATCGGCGGTGACCATGATCTCGACCGCGTCGAACCCGGCCTTGGCGATGGACTCGAACGCCTGTCGCAGCGGGTTGCGGAACCACGGGGCCGTGGAGAAGATCAGTCGGGGCCGCGGCTTCACGGCGCCGGCTCGTGCGGGTTCACGGTGAAGGACTCCCTCCGGTCGTTCCCTCCCTGCCCCATCCTACGACGGGCCGGACTGCGCGTATCCTTCTCTCTCGCGGCTGGTCACCACGACGAACAGGAAGCGAACGATGAGCGAACAGGACAACCTGCCACTGTGGGACGGCCGAGCAGGCGCCTACGAGGTGTGGTTCCTGACGTTCACCGACCAGAAGAGCGGGACCGGCTACTGGATCCGCTCGACCGTCACCGCGCCGGAGCATGGCGAGCCGTACGGTGCGGTGTGGTTCGCGTGCTTCCAGCAAGGCGATCCCGAACGGACGTTCGGCATCCACCGGCGGTATCCGTTCCCGTTCGAACGCCCCCGCGACCCCGAGCGCTTCGATGTGACCGTCGGGCCGGCTCGGATGGCTTCGGGTGAGGCCGAAGGGTCGGTGGAGGGCGACGGCCACGTGGCCCGGTGGAACCTGACGTGGCCGACCGGCGACCCGACGTACCGCCTGCTGGCGGACGCGTTCTATCGGGGCGGGATGGCCCCGACCAGGCCGTATTCGCCCAACCCGCACACCCGGATCACGGGAACCGTAGAGGTGGACGGCGAGACCGTGGCCATCGATTCGCCCGGCCAGCAGGGGCATCTGTTCGGCCGGGAGCACGCCCAGCGATGGGCCTGGGCGCACTGTTCGGACTTCCTGGACGAGGAGGCGTCGTTCCAGGCGCTGACCGCCCAGAGCCGCCGGGGGCAGTTCGACACGCCGTTCGTGACGTTCGTCGGGCTGCAGTGGGAGGGCCGGTGGATCCGGCTCTCGAAGGTGCACCGTCGCAAGGACTTCTCGCTGGGGATGTGGCGGGTGGACGTGGGGAACCGGCGGTACCGGCTGACGGGGCGCGTCGAGGCGCCGACCCGGGCGCTGCTGCTGGCGGAGTACGAGGACCCGAACGGCACCCCTCGGTACTGCCACAACAGCGAGGTGGCGTCGTGCCGCCTCGCGCTGTTCGAACGCCGGGCCGGCGGGTTCGAGGAGATCGCGTTGCTGGAATCGAGCGGCACCACGCACGCCGAGTGGGCAGGCCGAACGCCCGCCCCCGGCGTCGAACGCCGCCACACCCTGGTGGGAGCGACTCCGTGAATCTGGCCGACCTCCTCCGGGCCACCGCGGACGCCAGGCCCGACAAGGCGGCGATCCTCTTCCAGGGCCGCCCCGTCAGCTTCGGCGACCTGGACGACCGGGTCGACCTGACCGCGGGAGCGCTGTCGGCACTCGGCGTGGTCAAGGGGGACCGCGTGGGCATCCTGGCGGGCAACGTTCCGGAGTTCGTCTCCTGCCTGTACGGCATCGTTCGGCTGGGAGCGGTGGCCTGCCCCCTGAACGTCCAGCTCACGCCGGAGGAGTTCACCTACATCCTGGCCGACGCCGGGGCCAAGGTCATCATCACCGACCTGTCCAGCCTCGCCGGTCTGCTGTCGGTGCGCGAACGCCTCCCCGACCTGCAGACAGTCGTGGTCATCGGAGGGCCACCGGCGCCCGCAGGGACCGTGTCGCTGGAGGAGGCGGTGCGGGCCGACTCGGAATGGCCGGAAGCGGAGACCGGACCCGAGGACTTGGCCGTCATCGCCTACACCGCTGGGACGACCGCCTCGCCCAAGGGCGCCATGCTGACCCACGGCAACCTCCTGGCGAACCTCGACCAGATGGCCGCCGTTCCCGCCCTGGCCGAGTCCGCCGGCGACGTCATCCTCCTCGCCCTGCCCCTGTTCCACATCTACGCGCTGAACGTCGTCCTGGGCATCACCATCAAGACCGGTGCGACGGCGGTGCTGGTCGAACGCTTCTCGCCCGCCGACACCCTGGAGCTGATCGGCAAGCACGGGGTGACGGTGCTGTTCGGGGCGCCGCCGATGTTCGCGGCGTGGCTGGAGCTGGCCGCGACCGGCCAAGCCGACCTCTCCACGGTGAGGCTGGGCGTCTCGGGCGCCGCGTCGCTTCCCGGAAGCGTGTTGACGGCGTTCAAGGAGCGGTTCGGCGTGACCATCTGGGAGGGCTACGGCCTGACCGAGTCCGCCCCCGCCGTGAGCACGAACGCCCTCGGCACGGTGGCCAAGCCGAACTCCATCGGCCTCCCCTTGCCGGGGTTGGAGATCCGGCTCATGGACGAACACGGCGAGGAGGTGGAGGACGGCGACCCCGGCGAGATCTGGGTCCGGGGGCCGAACGTGTTCGCCGGCTACTGGAACCGTCCCGAGGAAAGCGCGGCGGTCCTGGAGGACGGCTGGCTGCACACCGGCGACGTGGCCTACCGCGACGAGGACGGCTACCTGTTCATCGTGGACCGGAAGAAGGACCTCGTCATCGTGTCCGGGTTCAACGTCTTCCCCAAGGAGGTCGAGGACGCCCTGGAACGCCACCCCAAGGTGGCCGAGGCCGCGGTGGTCGGCGTCCCTGACGAACGGACCGGCGAGGCCGTCCAGGCGTGGGTCGTCCCGGCGGACGGCGAACAGGTCACCCCCGAGGAGCTGATCGAGTTCGCCCGCGGCTCGCTGGCCCGGTTCAAGCTGCCCCGCGAGATCCGCGTGGTCGACGAACTGCCCCACCACGTGACGGGCAAGGTCCTGCGACGGGCGCTGCGGGAACAGGAGTGAGCCCCGGGTCCGCGCTCGTGGCCGCGACGGGGCACGGGCTGGGACTGGCCCTGTTCCCCCTCGGTGCGGCGGTGGTCGCCGCGGTGTTCATGGTCCAGTTGGCCCGGCGCTACGCGGGCGCGCCCCGCCGGCGCCCGGCCGAAGGCGTGTGGGCCGTGTCGCTCGCCATGTACGCGGCCGCGTCGTTCGCGGCGTTCCTCGGACTCATCTCGGGCTGGACGCGGTCCGAGTTCCGCGTGTACTGGTTGTTCGGCGCCATCCTGAACGTGCCGTACCTGTTCGCCGGCGAGGTCTATCTACTGGCCAAGCGCCGGACGGTCGCCCACGCCGTGCTGGGAGCGTTCGTCCTGCTCACGGTGCTGGCCGCGGTGCAGGTGCTCGGCAGGGCGGTGCATCCCGGGCCGCTTACCGGGAGCCTCCCCCTGGGCAAGGACGCGTTCGGCGACGGGACCCTCCCGTACCGGCTGGCCCAGTACTACGCGCTCCCGACCTATTTCGGGCTGCTGTTCGGCCTGGTGTGGTCGGCCCGGGGCATGCGAGGCAACCCGGCGCTGAAGGACCGAACGGCCGGCACCGTGGGGATCGCGATGGGGGCGACGGTGGTGGCGATCGGCTCGGGGATCGGCGCGGCCTTCCACGTCGTGCCGCTGTTCTTCGCGAGCCTCGCGGCCGGGGTGGCGGTCATGTACTGGGGCTTCCTGCGCGCGTCCCGACGAACGGCGACCGCCCGGACCTGACTAGCCCTTCCGGGTGGTTTTCCCGTCGTGGTGATCTGAGCTTCCCCCCAGCGCGAAGCATGCGTTGATCGCTGCTGTACGGCGAGAAGTCGCAAAGGGAGGTGAGAGGCGCCACGCTCTGGAAGGTCCGGCGTGAGACCGACGGCGGCAGCCGCTGATCGTCCTGTAGTTCCACGAACCACGAAAGGAGGCACACCCCTTGCCATCATTCGGCAAGCGAATCGCGCGTTCTGCGGTCGCAGCGGCGGCTACGGTCGCCCTGTCGGCGGGCATCCTGACGGGTCTCGGGTCGGGCAGCAGCCTGGCGTCGAGCCACCGTGAGGCCCCGTTGGTCGCCGCGGACCCGCAGGTCGACAACACGGACGTGTACGCGTTCGTCAGTCCGGACAAGCCGGGCAGCGTCACACTGATCAGCAACTGGATCCCGTTCGAGGAGCCGGCTGGAGGTCCCAACTTCTACTCCTTCTCCCCGGACGCGCACTACGACATCAACATCGACAACAACGGGGACGCCAAGCCGGACATCATCCTGCGGTGGGACTTCACGAACCACTACCGCAACCCGGACACGTTCCTCTACAACACGGGTCCGGTGAGTTCGCTGAACGACGCGAACCTGAACTTCTACCAGACCTACAACCTGACCGTGCTGCACCCCGGTAGCGGAGCGAGCACCACCCCGATCAAGGACGCCATCGTGGTTCCGTCGCGGGTGGGCCACGCCTCCATGCCGGATTATGCGTCGTTGTTCAATCAGGGGATCGTGAACCCCGCCGCGGGCACCTCGAACACCAAGTACCGGTCGTTCGCCGGACAGGCCGACGATCCCTTCTTCCTCGACCTCCGCGTGTTCGACCTGCTGTACGGCGGAAACCTGAGCGAAGTGGGCGACGACACGCTGGCCGGGTTCAACATCAACACCACCGCGGTCCAGGTGCCGAAGTCGGTTCTGGCCATGGGGCACAACTCGGCGGCCAACCCGATCATCGGGGTCTGGAGTACCGCGGAGCGTCAGAGCACCCGTGTCCAGAACAACGACGGCAGCCAGAACTACAGCGGCAACTACGTGCAGGTCTCGCGCCTGGGCAACCCCCTGGTGAACGAGGTCGTCGTGCCGATCAAGTTCAAGGACTACTGGAACGCGTCCCAGCCCAAGGACGACGCTCAGTTCCTGCCCGCGGTCAACGACCCGGAACTGCCGCACCTGATCAACGCGGTCTACGGCATCCCCGTCCCCGACTCCGACCCGAACAAGCCGGGCATCCAGCGGGACGACCTGATCGCAGTGTTCCTCACCGGTGTGAGCGGCCTCAACCAGCCGCCGAACGTCACGCCGTCCGAGGAGCTGCGGCTCAACATGTCGATCC
>DAIMKN010000115.1:0-7054 GCA_036721725.1 Actinomycetota bacterium | reverse complement strand
AGGGCCCGGCCGTTGTTCGGATCGGAGCCCTCGGCGTAGACGTAGGCGAGCAGGCGGAGTTCGTCCTTGCCGCACACCGGACAGGGCCGAACGGCCTTCTGGCCCATGTACTTCGCCGCCCGGAGGAGTTCGGGATGGGCGTCGCAGATCTCGAGCCGGGTGAGCAGGCCGCGCCGCCAGTCGCGGAGGAGGGCGCGCTTGGCCAGCGTGTAGTCGACGACGCCGAGGTCTCGGTGCGACGGCCGGCGGTTCCTGGCGATCACTGCCATAGGGGGCCATTCTAGCCACGCCTTCCGGCGAACGGGCGCGCGTCGTCGTGCTGCGCGAGGCGCACGTATTGCTCAGTTGGACGGCCGTCTCTAAGGTGGGCGGTGCTGCCATGGCCGACCTGTTCATCTCGTACTCCCGGAAGGATCAGCCGTTCGTGCGCCGCCTGAGCGACGCGCTGGTGGCCCGGGGCAGGGAGACCTGGGTGGACTGGGAGGGCATCGCGCCCAGCGCCAAGTGGATGGGCGGAGATCCGTTCGGCTATCGACGGCGCGGACACGTTCGTGTTCGTCATCTCCCCCGACTCGGTGGTGTCGAACGTCTGCCTGCAGGAGCTGGACCACGCCGCGGCGAACGGCAAGCGGATCGTCCCGCTGCTGCGCCGCGAGGTGACGGGGCCCCTGCCGGAGTCCGTGGCGTCGATCAACTGGATCTCGCTGCGGGAGGAGGACGACTTCGAGGCCGGGGTGACCACGCTGACCACGGCGCTCGACACCGACCTCGAACACGTTCGAACGCACACCCGGCTCCTGGTCCGGGCGAAGGAATGGGACGGGCGGCAGCGGGGCGCGAGCCAGCTACTGCGGGGAAGCGACCTGACGGAGGCCGAGACGTGGCTGGCGGGAGCGGGCGGGAACGAGCCCGCCCCGACGCCGCTGCACGCCCAGTACGTCCTGGCCAGCCGGCGGGCCGCATCGCGCCGCCAGCGGGTGACCGTCGCCGGCGTGTCGGTCGCGCTGCTGGCCACGGTGGTGCTGGCCGTGCTGGCGTTGATCCAGCGGGGGCAGGCCGTCCAGCAGCGGAAGGCGGCGCAGGCCGAGACGCGGATCGCAACCCAACAGCGGCTGGTGGCGCAGTCGGCAGGCCCAGGCGGCGGAAGCCGTCAACCTCATCGGGCCCCAGCCGGACCTGGCGCTCCTGCTGGCGAGGCAGGCCGCGCTGACCTCGCCAACCACCCAGGCCGTGGAGGCGCTGCGTTCGACGCTGCTTCGAACGAACGTCCGCGCGGTGCTGCGGGGCGCGCGGCAGTCGGTGTTCCACGCGTCGTTCTCCCCCGACGGCAAGGAGGTGGCGTGGGCGAGCTACGACGGGACCGTTCGGATCTGGAACGCGGCGACGGGCAGGTCCATCCGGGTCCTGGGGCCGCTATCGGCGGACGCCGGCTCGGAGCTGAACGCGGCGTGGAGTCCGAACGGCCGGTACGTGGCGACGAGCGGCGAGCTCGTGAACGGCGAGCTGTGGGACGCGACCACGGGTGCGCGGCTCGCCGAGTTCAAGCGGTTGGAGTCCCAGACCAGCGACGCCGAGTTCAGCCCCGACGGGACCGAGGTGGTGACCGCGGAGAACTCCGGGGCCGCCTATGTGTGGCATGTGCCGAACGGCGGACTCATGCGGTCGTACGCCGTCCCCAGCACGGTCGGCACGGCCGAGTTCTCCCCCGACGGCTCGGTCATCGTCACCAGCGCCGGGAAGCGGATCAAGTTCGATGGAACGTTCCAGTACTCGACAGGGGAGCCCGACGCTTACCTGCTGGACCCGGCGACCAGGGCGGTGCTCGCCACGCTTCGCCACCCTGACACAGCGGTGTCGGCGCACTTCAGTCCGGACGGCAGCGAGGTGGTGACGGCGTGCGTGGACGGCAATGCCCGAGTGTGGACGGTTCCGGATGGGCGGCTGGTTCGAACACTCGCCGCCGGGTCCTTCCTCGCTTCTGCTCGTTTCAGCCCTGACGGGCGGTGGGTGGCGACGGTCGCCGGCGACGGTGTGGCCAGGGTGTTCGACTGGCGGTCGGGAAAACTCATCAGCGTGGAACGAGGACACAGCGGGCAGGTGTTTGACGCCCGATTCAGCCCGACCAGTCGGTTCATCCTTACCTCCAGCACAGACGACACGGCGCGGGTATGGGAAGCAGCAACGGGGCACCAGGTCTTCGCCCTTCGGGTCCATACGAACTTCGTCTACGACGCGGAGTTCAGTCCCGATGGTCGCTCGGTGGTGACGGCGAGCGAAGACCACAACGCGGTGGTGTGGGACGTGTCGGCGGCAGCAGGAGCCGTTGACCTCCAGGGCAACCTCGGCGCCGTGAACTCGGTGGCCTTCTCGCCGTCCGGCAGCGAGATCGCGACGGCCAGCGAGGACCAGACGGTGCGGCTGTGGTCGGTGGTCACCGGCGGACAGATCTTCCGGTTCTGCTGCCACCTGCACGCTACGGGGGCGGCGTTCAGTCGTGACGGACGGTACCTGGCGTCCGAGGGGCATGGGATGGACTACACGGCGAGCGTCTGGGACACGGGCACCGGCGCTTCGGTGGTCGACCTCCCCGGGAACTCGCTCCTCGGGACCTACCAGGGGTTCCTGGACATGTCGTTCGCTGCGGATCGAACGAAGGTGCTGACGGCGGACTGGCAGGGCGGGGCGACGCTGTGGGACCTGGGGACGGGCAAGCCGGTCCGGCGGTACGTGGCGCCGGCGTCGCCGACCAAGCTGCCGTTCGAGCTGGATACCCTCGACAGCGCCGAGCTGTCCCCCGACGGCTCGCGCGTCCTGACCGCGGGGTTCGACCTGCGGCCGGGGGTGTTCGACGCGGCGACGGACCGGCAGCTGTTGTTGCTCGCGGAGCCGGACGGCGGGGCGTACCGGGCTCTGTACAGCCACGACGGGAAGACCATCCTGACGCTGAGCGCGGACGGCGGGGTGCGGCTGTGGGACGCGGCGACCGGGAGGCTGCGGTTCGTCCTGCCGCACCCGAGGACGGTGCTGGACGCAGCGTTCGCTCCCGACGACTCGGTGGTAGCGACCTCGGCCGGGAAGACGGTCCGGCTGTGGGAGGCTCGATCGGGCCACATGCTGGCCGTGCTGAGCGGCCACACGGACGACGTGGTGCGGGTGGCGTTCAGCCCGGACGGCCGTTACCTGGCGACGGGCAGCAGCGACCGGACAGTCCGGGTGTGGTCCGTGGCCACGAGGCGGCAGCTGGCGCTGCTGCACCGAACGGGGGCCGTGACGGACCTCGCCTTCAGCCCCGACGGCGGCCTGCTGGCTTCCTCGGGCGCCGACGGAAGCGCCGAGATCGTACGCCATGAGTCGTTCCTGCCGCTCGAGGACCTCCTGGGCCTGGCCGCCCACCGGGTGACGCGAGGCTTCACCGCCGCCGAACGGGCTCGCTACCTCGGCACGGGTTCGGGCTCGGGTCAGGGCGGCACCGCGACGACACCTCCTCCGTAGGTCGCGTCGACCACGGCTCGAGCAGCCCCCGTCACCGTTCGAGCCGGACCAAGGAACACGAACGTAACCCCGACCCGGACCGTGACGATGGCTTCGGATGAGCCCGCGGCGCACTTGCAACTCGCCATCGTGGCCCCGTTGCGCACGGCGTAGTCGGCGGCCAGGGAGGACGGATCGTGGCCGGTGGGAACGGCCAGCTCCTGCGCCGCCGCGAGCGCCGCGGCGTCCGCGGCTGTTTGGGCCTGCGCCCTCGCCTGGAGCGCCCGCATCAGGTCCACCGCGACGAGGCAAAGGACGCAGGCCAGAACCAGGATGCCGGCCGTGAGGATTGACACGGAACCTCGTTCGCATCCGTTGGGCCTGTTCAACTCGTCTCCTGCCGCATGGTGGCGGAGGTGGTGAGGCGCACCTCCGATGGGAACAGCCACGTCACCACCGGCACCGCGATGGGGGCCCGGTACGTCACCTGCACCGTAACCGGAGTTCCCACCGATCCGGACCGCGAGATGGACACGGACAGCCGACCCGATGAGAGGCCGGTCGCTGCCTGTTCGACGGCCTGGCGCACCGAGCCATCGTCGGTGGAAACAGACGCCTGCCGCGCGCCGGCCCTCGCCGCGTCCGCCACCACCAACTGATCCTTCACCAGCAGCCCGACCTGCACCACCGCCAGGGTCATGGTCAGGACGAGGGGAAGGACCAGAGCCAGCTCGAGAGCGGCCGAGGCCCGTTCCCCTCGCCTGCCGCGCGACGCCGATGCCGTCATCAGTTCGCGCTGTTGGTGATGTTGTCGATGATCTTGTTGAAGAAGTCGGGCAGCTTGCCGGACGAACGTGCCCACGCGATCAGCACGATGGCCACGGCCGCCGCCGCCAGGATCACCAGGGCGTACTCCGCCGTGGTTTGTCCCTCCTCCCGCGTTCGGAACTCCTCGCCGCGATCGACGATCGCGGCCCGCCGAGCGACCAGCCATGAGCTCGCCGCGACATACAGGTGCAGCATCTCGTTTCACCTCCTCTCCTTCGCGCTCGCGTCAGCCGGAGTGCAGCGACCGGATCGTCGCCACCAGCACCGGTCCGACGGTGAGGAGGAGGAAGGCGGGAAGGATGAGGAAGACCAGTGGGAAGAGCATCTTCACGGGGGCGGTTCGAGCCTGCTCTTCGGCCCGGGTCTGCCGTTCGGTACGCAGGTCGTCGGCAACCGTCTTGAGCGTCGAACGCACCGAGGTGCCGAGCCGCTGCGAACGGGACAGCGCGCCAAGGAGCCGCCGCAGCGACGTCACCTCCGTTCGATCCAGGAGGTGGTCCATCGCGGCGCGCCACGGGACGCCGAGGTCGATCTCGAGTTCGGCCAGCCGGAGCTCCTGCCCGAGCGGGCCCCCCAGCGCTTCGGCCGAACGGCGGAACGCCACGGGCGGACCCAGCCCGGCCTCCGTCGTGGCCACCAGCAGCTCCACCAGTTCGGGAGCCTGGGCCTCGATCCGGTCCTGACGCGCGCTCGCCATCCTGGCCAGCACGAGGTCGGGGCCTCGCAGCGCCACGGCGACGCCGATGGGCGCAAGGAGGAATAGCGCCGGCGAGCCGAACGCCAGCAGGACCCCGACCGCGAACGCCCCGCCTGCCGAGGCGATCTTGGCTCCCGCCAGCGCCTCCGCCGGCCACGGGCGGCCTGCCAGGATCAATCGCCGTTCGAGCTCGGCACTCGGGCTGAGCCGGCGTCCCCACCGGCTGCGGCCGAGGCCGGTGACGAAGGAGGTGAGCTCCCCGTGGCGAGCTCGGCCCAGCGGCGACGGCCCCACCGCGACGTGGTGCAGGGCCGAACTCGTTCGGCTGGCCAGGGCGAGACCTCCGAGCGCGACCGCGGCGGCGAAGGCCAGGGCCGGCGTCATGACTTAACCCGGAGGATGCGGCGGACCCACAGGTACGCCACGCCCTCCATGGCCAGCCCCGTGGACACCATGATCACCCCCACCGGCGAGCGGTACACGGGCCCCAGATCGTGCTGGGAGGTGGCACCCAGGAACAGAAGGAACAGCAGCGGCAGGATGCCGAGGACGGCGCCGGAGATACGGCCCTGCGCGGTGAGCGCTCGCAGCTCACGTCGAACGGCCAGGCGATGCCGGATCGTGGCCGAGACCTGTTCGAGCGCGCCCGCCAGGTTCCCGCCGCTGCGCAGGTGGATGGAGACCACCACCACGAACAGCGCCACGTCGTCGCCGCCGACCGAGGCCGCGAGATGCTCCAGGGCTTCCTCGAGCCCAGCTCCGATCTCCAACTCCTCGAACAACCGGCGGAGATGATGCGCCAGCGGCGCAGCAGTTTCCTCCGCCGCGAACGCCAGCGCCTGGGAGATGGACAGGCCGCTCCGTACGGCTAGAGCCGCGGCGTCCACCGCCTCCGCGAGCTGTTGTTCGAGCAGCGAGGCCAGCCGGGCGATCCTGCTCCGCCTCACGGCGCGAGGCACCACCCCGCCCCCGATCACGCCCGCCACCATGCCTGCGGGGCCGAGGATGCGCGACGCGAGGTAGCCCCCGACCGTCGCCGCTGCGATCGTGTTCGCGGCCATCCCCGCTCCCAGGCGAGGCCACCCGGGATGACGTGCCGCGGCGACCTCCTTGGGCTTGCCCGCCGGGGCCACCACGGCCGCAAGCCGTTCGCGCCGGCGGTGCTCCTTCGACCGACCCACCGACCACACCGCCGCGCCGAGCGCCGCGACCATCACCAGCGAACCTGTGTTCGTCATTCGAGGAACGTCCCGACCCGGCGGGTTCGAACAGTTGCGGGCCACGACGCCGCCGCCCGGTACGGCTGGACGGCTGTGGGCGGGTCAGGCGGAGGGTTCGGGGTCCGGCTCGGCATCGCACCGACCACTACGGCCGGCTTCAGCGGCCACGACGGGCGGTGGCTCACCGTTCGACGCGAACGGCCTGCCTTCCCCTCGAAGATCTCTTCCAGGACGATGGCGCCGGCTCGCATCCCCCCGAGGGCCGCGACCGTCCCCACGGCCCGGCGACCGTCAGGCAGCCTGACCATGTGGACGATGAGGTCGAGGGCCGAGGCCACCTGTTCGCGGACATGGCTGACCGGCAGGTCCACGTCGGACATCATCGCCATGGTCTCGACCCGAGAGAGCGCGTCGCGAGGCGAGTTGGCGTGGGCCGTGGACATCGAACCCTCATGGCCCGTGTTCATCGCCTGGAGCATGTCGAGGGCCTCGCCCCCTCGAACCTCGCCCACGATGATGCGATCGGGTCGCATCCGCAGCGCATTGCGAACGAGATCCCGAACGGTCACCTCACCCGCGCCCTCCACGTTCGGCGGCCGAGCCTCCAGCGAGATGACGTGCGGCTGCGGCAGGCGGAGTTCGGCGGCGTCTTCGATGGTGATGAGGCGCTCGCGTGCCGGGATGAACGACGACAGAGCACCGAGGAAGGTGGTCTTCCCCGTCCCCGTCCCACCGGTCACGAGGATGTTCGAACGGTCCCGAACGCATGCCCTCAGGAACTCGAGCATCGGTTCGGTGAGGGCCCCGAGCCGAACGAGGTCCTCCGGCGAGAGAGGCC
>DAIMKN010000114.1:0-7071 GCA_036721725.1 Actinomycetota bacterium | reverse complement strand
GCTTCCAGCACGGCGTTCAGCTTGGCTCTGAGCTCCGCGAGCCGGTGGCGGTACACGTCCTCGTCGACGTACTCGCGGGCCTGCAGCTTGTCGGAGTCGCGGTGGTGCTTGCGGAAGGCGAGCTCGACCGCCTGCGAGTACAGGCGCCGGCGGAGGCCGAAGTCGTTGCCGCCGCTGTAGAGGGCCTTGAACATGACGACGAACCGGCGGAGCGGACTCGTGACGATCTCGTACTCCTCGGTGGTGATGGACCGGCCCACCTCGTCGTGGAGCTCGCGTCCGATCACCTCGCCTTCCCGGTACAGCGTCCACGCAGCCAGGACCGCCAGGGCGGCCAGGCCGAAGTAGTTCGGGATCTCGGACAGCAGGCCCGCTGCGTGGCTGGTGGAGGCCGTTCCCGGCGCCGCCGCCAGCCACCAGGGGAGGTAGTCGTGGACGACGTGCAGGCCGTAGGCGGCGGCGATGCCGGCGGCGGCAGCGACGACCAGGGCGCCCGTGCCCGACTTGCGAGCGGCGGCGATGACGGCGCCGATCAGCGCGCCGTAGAACACGTGGTTGAGGCCCGACACCATGGTGGAGAACAGGGAGGCCGAGGTGTCGCCCCCGGGGAGCGGATGCGTGGTGAGGATGGCCAGGAAGTTCACGGCCAAGCCGAACCCGACCCCTACCACCGCGCCGTACACCAGGCCGTCCAGGAGGTCGTCCACCTCGTAGCGGACCAGCAGGATGACCGCGAGGATGGCGATCCCTCTGGCCAGCTCCTCGATCAGCGGCGTGGCGGCCGACAGGCGGGAATGGGGGATGACGGACTGAACCACGATGCTGGTGGGCACACCGGCGGCCTTCTGTATCAGCACCGCCGCGAGGGGCGCCAGGACCGCGCCGAACAGCAGAGCGGTGGCCAGGAGCCGGGCGGGCTCTTTCTCATACCGGTCGAGCCAGTAGATCACCGCCAGCAGGACGAACGCCGGAACCACCGCGAAGACCAGTGCCGATCCGAGGTTCCCCGGGTGCATATGTTCTCCTTCCGTTCCGGTGGCCGACAGTGGCCGGTTTTCTGGACTGAACAGGACGCGTCGGTCCTTGTCCTGAGGAGCCTGAAACGCCCGGATGCTATGGGCAGGATGGGTGACGTGTCAAGGCTGCGACCTCCTCGAGGACATCTTGACGTGATGCAACAGGGGCTGGATGGACAGATGGTCTCTCGCGTCGAACGGCCGGAGGTCCCCGGCCCAACTCTTGCCGTTCATTGACAAATCGTTTGGACGTTCGACAGACTCGCCGCGTGCCCACACCGCAGTCTTCCTTCAGGTACGGCGCAGGATGTCCGAACGCACGTCCGGCAGTTGAACGCTGATGTCCACGATCGCCATCGTCCCGCCCGGCTCCTCGGCAGCGCCGCTCGTCGACGGCCCGCCGCCCGGCCGGCGCCGCCTGAGCACCCGGTTTCTGGCGTGGGCGCTTCCTGTCGTACTGATCGGGGACCTCACCGAGGTGGCGGTCAAGGTGTCCTCGCCCCCCCGGCCTGACGCGCTGGACCGGTTGCTCCCGTCCCAGCCCGGGATCACCTGGTTCTACCGGGTCCGGATCGCAGGAGCGAACAGTGGGACGCTGGCCGAACAGGTCGTGGGGACCGGGCTGATGGGGCCCGACGGGCCGGCGTCGCTGTTCGAGATCCGATTCAGCGATTTCTTCGGCCAGCCCTACGAGGAGCTCGACTACGACGCACGGCGGGGCAACCGGCTGGTCACGTTCGGTTTCCGGAACGCCGGTTCGTTCCACTCGTTTACTCCACCCCAGACCATGTGGACCGCACCGATCGAGGTGGGACCGCAGCCGACCTGGAAGGGCACGGAGGGCACCACGCACGAGACGTTGGTGCACCGGATCGACTCCATCGGTTCCGCCATGGTGCTGGGGCGTCGGTTCACCGGCTGCATCCACTCCACTTCGATCGTCACCTTCGAGAGCGCGAACGGGACCTCCAAGGTCCCCCAGAACGATCTGGTCTGTCCGGGGATCGGCCTGGTCACGTTCTCGGCCATGGTCGGGGGCAAGCCGCTCCAGGAGACGCTGATGGGGGTCCGTTCGCCGGACCTGTCGCTCGGAACGGTCCCCGTCGCCACGGCGCCGCCGGTCGCGGTGGGCGCGCCGGGCTCCGGGCCGGGCGTGGACCCGGGTCGTTCGAACGACCTCCCCGGCGGCACGTTCGACCCGCACCGGCTGGCCTGGACGCAGGACCGCGAACAGACCACGCCCGAGATCCGGTTCCCACCGGTGGGGGCCGACGGACGTTCGATCCTGGCCGAGGGCGACGGGTCCGTGACGGCGACGGACACCGGGACGGGTCGGGTCCTGTGGCGGCTCCGGTTGCAGGGCCCCATCGTGGCCTCGCCCGTCCTGGCGGGTGGGGTCGTGCTCGTGGCCGACGCCGGCAAGCACCTGTGGGCCCTCGACGCGGGGACGGGGCTGGCCCGGTGGGTGTCGAGCTTCCCGGATCTGGTCGGGACGGCGCCGGCCGTGGGCGACGGCGTGGTGGTGGCGGCGGGCGATGACCGCGTGGTCCGCGGCCTCCGGCTGGAGGACGGGCGGGAACTGTGGCACCAGGGCTTCTCCGAGCTGATCCAGTCGCCGCCAGCCATCTCCGGCCATCACGTCGTCATCGCGGACGCGGCCGGTGACCTCAGCGCCCGAACGCTGCGGACCGGCCAGGAGGTGTGGTCGCAGCGTCTGGACGGCGGGCTGACGGGAGGGCCCGCCGTCGCGGGGGGTCTTGTCGTGGCGGAGAGCGACACCGGGACCGTGTTCGCCGTGCGAGCACGCCACGCAGATCCCGCACGTGCGCCGCACCGTGGCATCATCGGCGGAATGACCCTCGCCAAAGCCCGCCTCCTTCGAACGACCGATCGCGTGTCGTCCGTGCCCGGGCGTCGATGCTGAGCGCCGCTGATGCCGGGACGCCGTCGCGCCGTTCGACTCGCCCCACGTCGCCGCTCCTCGCGGCGGGTCTCGGCGATCACCTGGCTCAGTCTGGGCCGCGGCTTGGGGCGGCACCTCCTGACCGTGGCGGCGTTCGCGGTTCTGACGCTGGGCGTTTCCGCGGTGCTGGTGTGGGCGTTCGAAGGGCGGGCCGATCCGAGCCATCCTCACGCGTTCTTCTGGGGCTTCTACTGGGTCACGCTGACGCTCCTCACCGGCTCGGCGGCGACGACGGTGACCACGACCGCGGGGACCGTGCTTCTGTATGTGGTCCTGTTCGCCGGCATCGGGCTGGTGGCCTCGGCGACCGGCGCGTTCGCGTCCTGGTTGGTGGAGATGCTCATGCGGAAGGGGAGGGGATTGGGTAGGACGCGGGTCAGCGGCCACATCCTCATCTGCGGCTGGAACGAAAAGGGCCACGAGATCCTCCGGGAGCTGCACGCGGAGGAGGTCGAGGACAAGCGCCCCGTGGTCATCCTGGCGCCGCTCGAACGCAACCCCTCGCGCGACACGCTGACCACGTTCGTCCACGGGACTCCCAGCGCGTCGCACGACCTCATGCGAGCCGGGCTGGACCGGGCCGACACGGCCATCATCCTGGCCGACGACTCCAAGCCGAACCAGTCCGCGGACGACATCGACGCCCGGACGCTGTTGACCGCGCTCGCCATCGAATCCCTCGCCCCGAACTGCTACACATGCGTCGAGGTCATCCGTTCGGAGAACGTCCAGCATTTCGAACACGCCCACGCCGACGAGACGGTCATCAGCGCCGAGCTGGGCGGTTCGCTGCTCGCCGCGGCCGCCACCACCCACGGGCTGAGCGAGGTCATCCACAACCTCATCACCCACCCCGAGGGCAACGAGTTCTACGGCTGGCCTGTCCCCGCCGACTTCGAGGGGTTGACGTTCGTCGGCGCCATGCAGCGGCTGAAGCAACCGCCGTTCGACGGCATCGCCGTGGCGGTGGCGACGGGCGGCGGGAGCTACGACATCAACCCGCCGCCGGACCGTGTGCTCCGAGCGGGCGACCGGCTGCTGGTCATCTCGGCGCACGACCCCGCCGACGCCGCCTCGAACGCGTGAGGGACGCGAAGACGCTGCGCGTCGTCGTTCGGTATCCGCTCACGGACGGGACGAGTTGGTGCTCCGAACGGAGGAGGACTGGGGTGCCGACATCGTCCCGGCGTCGGTCGGCCGGGACGAGGCTCGGTTCGAGGTGCGGACCGAACGCCCTTACCTCTATCTGAAGCCGTTGCCTCCGCAGGGGCGGCGAGTTCCTGTGGCCGAGGGGCTCGGACCATCTGGCCATCGTCGACGGCGGCAACGAGGGGGTCAGCTACCCGTGCTTCTTCGCCGAGCCCGTCGGGGCCATCAGCGAGCCGATGGACGTGACCTCGTCGGCCACGCAGCACGCCCATCGCATGCGGGTCTACCTCCCGCCGGGCTACGAGGAGAACACGCAGCGGCGCTACCTGACCCTGTACATGCACGACGGACACAACCTGTTCTTCCCCGAGGGGCGTTCACCGGCGACACGTGGGAGGTGGCCGGCACGCTCGGGATGCTCGACGAGATCAACGCCATCGACGGTGTCATCGTTGTCGGGGTGTGGCCGGCGGACCGGATGCGCGAATAGACCAAGCCGGGCTACGTCGAGTACGGCCGCTTCCTGGCCACCGAGCTGAAGGCGTTCGTTGACGCCGAATACCGAACGCTTCCGGGCCCGCAGCATTGGGCGGTGATGGGCTCCTCGCTGGGCGGCGTCGTCTCGCTGTTCCTGGCGTGGGAGTACCCGAACGTGTTCGGCAAGGCGGCGTGTCTGTCGAGCACGTTCACCTGGGAGGACGATCTCGCCAGCGCATCGACTCCGAACCGAAGCGCGACATCATCTTGTACCTCGACAGCGGCGGCCCGGGCGACAACTACGAGGTCACCAAGGCGATGGCGGAGTTGCTGCAGCGCCGGGGGTTCCTGTTCGGCCGCGACCTGCTGTATCTCGTCTACCCGGGGATGATCCACACCGAGAAGCACTGGGCGACCCGCAGCTTCGTTCCGTTCCAGTATTTCTTCGGGACCAGCGTTCCCACCTGACCCTGCGTCGATCCCGCGCCGGTGATCGAAGCAGCCGAACGCGCCCCGGCGCCCGAGTTACGGGTCCAGGGTTCGGTGAAACTCGGCGGGTGTGAGTATCCGGATCTCTCCGTGTGTCTTCAGGACGAGCAGATCCTCGTCCCCGGTGACGATGAACGCTGCCTCGCCGATGACAGCCGCCGCCAGGACCTCGTCATCATCCGGATCCCGGCAGACCCTGGGCACCTCGATGGGCTCCACGACCTCGGCCAGGCCTTCCAGCTCGGCCCGGGCGGCGCGAGCCGCGGCAGGGCCGAACCTGAACTTCTCGGCCAGCAGTTCCTCCAGCTCGTCCAGGAGGACGGGGCTGATGACGAGTTCAATCTCCCCCTCGATCGCCCTGAGGAGGAGGCGGCGGGGGAGGCCGCCGAACAGGATGGCGGAGATGAGGACGTTGGTGTCGAACAGCGCCCGCATCTACCGGGCGCGCGCCCGCCTGCGCTCCTTGACCGCAGGGATCACGTCACGATCGGTGGCCCCGGCTCCCTTCGCCGCCTCCCGGCCGAAGGAGAAGACCTGGTCCCACCGCTCCTTCCGGGCCAAGTACTGGCGAAGGGCCTCCCGAACGAGTTCGCTCCGGCTCCGCCCCTCCACGCGAGCCACCCGATCCACCTCCTGGGAGAGCGAAGGGGGAAGGGAGATCGTCACGGTCCGCTGCTCCATTTTGCGTCTCCAACCTGTAACAAGGATTGTTACACCACCCTAGCGTCGAGAGCCAGGGGCGTCAACCACATGAGGGCCGGCGGCGACTGCTGCACCAGCGTCTGTTCGCCTCGATCGGGTCGGAGGAGGTTCGCCGGACCGTTGCCAACGACTACGGCGAACGAGTCGCTGGGGGACGCCACGCGGCGCGCCTTCCGAGAAGCCTCCTACCGCGAGCGGATGGCCGGGACGTACCTCCTCCATCCCGAACTGATCGACATCCTCACCAACCGGTCGGCTTCAGTCCCCCATGACCGCCTGGGCCGAGGTGAGCAGGTCCGGGAACGCGGCGGGACCGAACTGGTCGGGGCCGGTGAAGCCGTTCGTTTCCTCATACCCGGTCGCGGAAGGGCGGCGATACCGCTCGACGGTCCCTCGCGGCAGGTCCACGAGCCACACCTCGGTGATGCCAGCAGCTGCGTACAGGGAGAGCTTGGCCCGGTCATATGCCATGGAACTCTCGATCACTTCGACCACCAGGAGCACGTCCGGCGATTCAGGGTGGCTGTCCCGGTAGAAGTCGGCCCGCGGTTTCAGCAACGCCAGGTCCGGCTGAGGCTCGGAGAGCTCGGAGAGCCGGATCGGGTTCTGGACCGAGACGATGGCTCGGTCCCCCAGGGAACTGCCGAACATACGGTCCAGCCACCTCACGCATCCCGCATGCCGGCTCCCGATCGGGGTCATCTCGACGACCTCCCCCTCGATGAGCTCGACCCGGTCGTCCTCTCCGAGGATGCCGACCTCGGCCATCCGATGATACTCGCCGACCGTGAATCGGCGAGAGGCTCTCAGCGCCATAGCGTGAATCATAGCGCCGGGGCGATCGCACCCAGCTGAGGTCGATCGGACCTGCAGCCTCGCCGATGGATCCGGCCGGGTCGACCTTGCCTCGTATCCACCTGACCCAGGTTAGGCTGCCGGTCGAGGAGGGACTGGTGGCGGTTCGAACTTCCGAGTCGGCGTCGGCTCGAACGACGGGCGATGGCGCTCGCCGGGTGTCGCCGCTCGCCGCGTACCCCCGGATGCGGCGGCTGTTCGAGGTGGCCATCGTGGCGCAGGGGCTGCACTGCCTCGAGCACGTCGCGCAGGTCTATCAGCACCTCGTGTTCCATCAATCCGATCCGCAGGGGTTCCTGGGGCGGTGGTTCAACCGGGAGTGGATCCATTTCGGGTTCAACGTGCTGCTCGGCGTGGCGCTCCTCGTGTTGTTCGTGGGATGCCGGATGGACGAGCCCGCGTGGCGTCGCTACTCGCCGC
>DAIMKN010000113.1:0-7090 GCA_036721725.1 Actinomycetota bacterium | reverse complement strand
CGGTCTTCCCCATGATGCAGGGCGGCCCCCTCGAACACGTCATCGCGGCCAAGGCCGTCTGCTTCCGCGAGGCCATGCAGCCCGACTTCAAGGAGTACGCCGCACGAACGGTCAGGACGGCGCGGGCGCTGGCGGCCGGGCTCGAACAGCACGGCCTGCGCTGCATCTCCGGCGGCACCGACTCCCACCTCGCCCTGGTCGACCTCCAGCCCATTGGGATGACCGGCGCCCACGCCGAGGACCTCGCCATCGAGGTCGGCATCGCCCTGAACAAGAACGCCATCCCGTTCGACCCGCTGCCGCCCGGCACCGCATCCGGCATCCGGGTCGGCACCCCCGGCCCGGCAACGCTGGGGATGGACGAACCCGAGATGGCCGAGATCGCGGAGATCCTCGGCAGCGTCCTGCGGAGCCCGGACGACGAGACGGTGAAGTCGAAGGCCCGGGCCGGCGTGAAGAGCCTGATGGACCGCTTCCCGGTGTATCCGGGGTAGCACCACATGTGGCCCTACGCGGAGGTCGGTCTGGCGGCAGCCGGGACCGTGCTCCTGACCACCCCGCTCATCCGGTGGCTGGCCCAGAAGATGGGCGCGGTGGACCGGCCCTCCGACCGGAAGGTCCACGCCAAGGACACGCCGTCGCTGGGCGGCCTTGCCCTCCTCCTCGGGGTCGCGGCGGGGCTCGGAGCCGCCCGTCTCAACCCCGCGCTGAGGGCCACGTTCGCCGACTCCTCCGAACTGCAGGGCACGCTCCTGGCGGCCATCGTCATCGTGGCCCTGGGGGTGGTCGACGACTTCCGAACGCTCTCAGTCCCCGCCAAGGTGGCCGGCCAGATCCTGGCGGCGGGCGTGCTCATCCTGAACGGGGTGCAGCTGTTGTTCGTCTACTTCCCCTCCCAGGGCGTGATCTCCGTGGGCTCGGACCTGGCCGTGCCGCTCACGGTGATCTGGGTGCTGGTGATGGTGAACGCGGTCAACCTCATCGACGGCCTGGACGGTCTGGCCGCGGGCATCACGGCCATCGGCGCGGCCGGGTTCTTCGTCTATGCCTACGTCGGTCCGTCCACGTTCGGCGCGCCCGTCGTCACCGCGGCGGTGCTCTCCGTGATCGTGGTCGGCGTCGGCGTCGGGTTCCTGCCCTGGAACTTCCACCCCGCCTGGATCTTCATGGGCGACTCGGGGAGCATGCTGCTCGGGCTGCTCCTGGCCTCCGCCACGATCTCCGGCGTGGGCCACGCCACCCTCGCCCCCTCGGGCGGCGACCTCGCGGCGTTCTTCATCCCGATCCTGCCGCTCATGATCCTGGCCGTCCCCATGGTCGACGTGGGCATGGCCATCGTTCGCCGGCTCCGCCGGGGCCGGCCGATCTTCGCCCCGGACAAGGAGCACCTCCACCACCAGTTGCGGGATCTCGGCCACACCCACCGCCAGGCCGTCGTGCTCATGTACTTCTGGAGCGCGCTCTTGGCCGGCACCGCGCTCGCCGTCACGTTCATCAACGGCCGGCTCGTGGTGGGGGCGATCGGAGGGACCGCGCTGTTCCTGATCGCGGCGACGTTCGTCCCGGCCCGGGTCCGGGAACGGCGTCGCAAGCGGGCCGAGGCGCTGACAGCGGTCGGTGCGGAGGCGAGCCGGCCGGGGTCGTTCGGGCCTGACACCGGCCTGCTACCATGACGCCCGGCGCTCGTGAAAGTTTTCACAAGCTCGGCGGCCAGGGGAGACGATGACCGCCGAAACGCCCATCTACCTGCGGAAACGCCAGAACGAAACCTTTGACGGCCCGAACGAGGGGTCGCTATACTCTCCCGGCTCCATGGCCGGCCAACCTCCTCCCCCCGACAACGGTTGGGGTGGGATGTCGACCGGCCTGACCATCTCATTGACGATGCTGAGCGGTCTTTTGGTGTGGGGCGGCCTCGGCTACCTGGCCGACCGTCTGGCGGGAACGGGCGGGGTGTTCACCGTGATCGGGATGCTGATCGGCACCGCCGCCAGCACCTACCTGATCTACCTGAGGTACGGCAGGGAGAACCATGACAAGCGCTGAGCAGCGCCGCGCGGGCGAGTTGGCGAGCGTGGCCGAACCCGAACGTGAGCTGGTCCGGCGGGCCGCACCGTTCGGCGCGCCGGCAATCGCCGTGGCGTTCGTCGTCGGATGGCTCGTGGGCGGAGCGAACGCGGCATGGTCCGCAGGCCTCGGCATCGCGGTGGTGTGGGCGAACTTCACGGCGCACGGACTCTCCGTGGCCCGAGCCGCCAGGGTCAGCATCACGGCCCTGGCCGCCGTGGCCGTGGCCGGCGTGTTCGTTCGGCTTGCCGCGATCGTCGCCATCATGGCCATCCTCAAGAACTCCGTGGCGTCGTTCTCGGTGCTGGCGTTCGCCCTCGCCGTGATCCCCGCGACCCTGGTGCTGCTGGTGTTCGAGATGAGATTGCTGGCGAACGGCCTGGGCAGCCAGCTGCAGATCCCGCCGTCGCCGGCGATGGTGCGAGGCAGGGGAGTCAGGTGACCGGGTTCGTGCTGTCGCTGATCGGCGTGGTCTTCCACCCGCCCACCACCAGGGACTTCGTGTGGCCGTGCATCGGCGGCTCGGTGAAGCTGGGCGGGATCGTGTTCTGCCTGAACTTCATCATGATCCTGCTCGCCGTGACCGTGGTGGCGTTCATCGGGATCTTCGTCATCGCGTTCCGCAAGCCCAAGGTCGTTCCGGGCAAGTTCCAGCTCATCATGGAATCGGGCATCGAACTCGTTCGAACGCAGATCCTGATGCAGATGATCGGCCCGGAGGGGCTAGGCTGGCTGCCGCTCCTGGCCACGATGTTCTTCTTCATCTTCCTCGGCAACATCCTGGAGGTCGTCCCGGGCTTCAGCTTTCCGCTGAACTCGCGGCTGGCGTTCCCCCTGGTCATGGCCCTGACGGCGTGGGTCGCCTACAACGGGGTCGGCATCAAGCGGCACGGCTTCTTCGGCTACCTCAAGATGGTGCTCTTCCCCCCGGGCGCGCCGAAGCTCATGTACGTCCTGCTGGCGCCCATCGAGTTCATCACCGTCATCGTGCTCCGGCCCATCACCCTGACGGTCCGACTGTTCGCCAACATGGTGGCGGGACACCTGCTGCTCTCGGTGTTCTTCCTGGGCTCCTACGCCCTGGTCACCGGCGTGCCGTACGTCGTCGGTCTGGCGTCGGGCGTCATGGCGG
Organism: Actinomycetota bacterium; assembly: GCA_036721725.1. Classification (GTDB taxonomy): domain Bacteria; phylum Actinomycetota; class UBA4738; order UBA4738; family UBA4738; genus DAIMKN01. The sequence goes on along the minus strand of DAIMKN010000113.1, from coordinate 3,891 downwards.
TCGTCCTGGTCGGCTTCGAGATCTTCGTGGCCGGCCTGCAAGCGTTCATCTTCGCCGTGCTGACCGCGTCCTACATCGGCGGAGCGATGGCGTCCGAACACTAGCGATCCAAGGAGGAGAGAAGAGATGGTTGCAGTCATCATCAGCCACCTGCTGGGCCTGATCGGCGCGGCGGCGACGTCGTCGGGAACGTCGGGATCCCTCGACACCATCGGCAAGGGCCTCGTGTACGGCCTCGCCGCCATCGGGCCGGGCATCGGCATCGGCGTGCTCATGGGCAAGTCCGTCGAGGCCATGGCCCGTCAGCCCGAATCCGCCGGCGTCGTTCGCGGCACGATGTTCATCGGCATCGGCCTCATCGAGGCGCTGGCGCTGTTCGGCCTGATGCTCTCGTTCATCATCTAGGGGGGGTTCCAGTTGCACGCCATCCACGCGGCACACGCCTGGGGCCTCCTGGGGATCACCCAGAGCGGGAAGGACCTGCTGTACCCGGCCGGGGAAGAGCTCATCATCGGGGCCATCGCCTTCTTCGCCCTGTTCGCCTTCATGGCGAAGTGGGTGCTCCCGAAGGCGAACTCGGTGCTGACCGAACGCCAGGCCAAGATCCAGGGCGAGCTGGAGAAGGCCGAGGAGGCCAAGAAGTCGGCCGACGCCCTGCTGGCCCAGTACCGGGAGAGCCTAACGGGTGCCAAGGAGGAGTCGAACCGCATCATCGAGGACGCTCGCAAGACCGCCGAGTCCCTGCGCCTGGACCTGCAGCGCAAGGCGGAGGAGGAGTCCAAGCAGATCGTGGCGCGGGCCCAGGAGGAGATCCGGTCCGAGCGCGACCGCGTCTTCCAGGAGCTCAAGGCCCAGGTCGGCGAGCTTTCGTTGCAGCTGGCGGGGCGCGTCATCGGGGAGTCGCTGGACCGGGACCGCCACATGAAGCTGATCGACGCCTACATCACCGACGTGGGTTCGCTGTCGACACCTCCCTCCGGCAACCGCCACGGGTCGAACGGCGATCAGGCCGGCGGCTCGGGTTCGGGTTCAGAGAGCGGGGAGTAGGCGGTGGCGACGACGACGAACAGGCTGATCCAGGGCTACGCCCAGGCCATGTTCGCGGTGGCCCAGGCGGAGGGCGACCTGGAGCACGTCGAGGACGAACTGTTCCGGTTCGGCAAGACCGTCGACAGCCAGCCCGAGCTCCGCGACGCTCTGACCGACCCGCAGCTTCCCGCCGAGCGCAAGAGGAGCCTGCTGGAGGAGCTGCTGGGGGGAAAGGCCACCAAGAGCACGATCGGCCTGCTGGAGTTCGTGATCGAACAGGGCCGGGCCAAGGATCTCTCGCGCATCATCGACGCCCTGGTGGAGCTGGCCGGCGAGAGCCGCAGCCATTCGGTGGCGGAGGTTCGAACCGCCGTTCCGCTCGACGACGCCCACCGCAAGCGGCTGACCGAGGCGCTGTCCAAGGCCACGGGCAAGGAGATAGAACTGAAGGTGCTGGTCGACCCTGAAGTCATCGGGGGGGTCTTGGCCCAGGTCGGCGACCAGGTGTTCGACGGCACCGTCAGAAGGAAGCTGCAGCTGGCCCGGCAGCAACTCGGCCGGGTCCGCTGACGCCACCGACGAAGGGGGAACCGCGTTGGCCCAGGAACTGAGCATCTCGTCCCAGGAGATCGCCGAAGCGCTCCGCCGCTACGTCGAGGGCTACGAGCCCACGATGGAGCGCGAGGAGGTCGGCCGGGTCGAGTCGACCGGCGACGGCGTGGCCACCATCTCGGGTCTTCCCGGTGCTATGGCGAACGAGCTCCTGGAGTTCCCCAGCGGCACGCTCGGCATCGCGTTCAACCTGGACGAGGACGCCATCGGCTGCATCATCCTGGGCGAGGCGGACGAGATCGAGGAGGGCGACGCGGTCAAGCAGACCGGACGCATCCTGTCGGTCCCGGTCGGCGACGGCATGCTGGGCCGCGTGATCGACCCGCTCGGCGTCCCGCTGGACGGAAAGGGCCCCATCCCGTCGACCGAGGTCCGGGTCCTGGAGATCCAGGCCCCCTCCGTGGTCCAGCGCCAGCCGGTCAAGGAGCCGCTGCAGACCGGCATCAAGGCCATCGACGCCATGACCGCCATCGGGCGGGGTCAGCGCGAACTCATCATCGGCGACCGCCAGACCGGCAAGACGGCCATCGCCATCGACACGATCATCAACCAGCGGGAGAACTGGGCCACCGGCGACCCCAAGCTCCAGGTCAAGTGCATCTACGTGGCCATCGGGCAGAAGGCCTCCACGGTGTCAGAGGTCGTCGCGGCCCTGGAGGAGAACGGCGCCCTGGAGTACACGGTCGTGGTGAACGCCTCGGCCTCCGCGCCGGCCTCCTTCAAGTACATCGCCCCGTACTCCGGCGCGGCCATCGGGGCCTACTGGATGTACGAGGGCCAGCACGCCCTGGCCATCTACGACGACCTGTCCAAGCAGGCCGACGCGTACCGCGAACTCTCGTTGCTCGTTCGGCGTCCTCCCGGACGGGAGGCTTACCCGGGCGACGTGTTCTACCTCCACTCGCGTCTGCTGGAGAGGGCCGCGAAGCTGTCGGACGACCTCGGCGGCGGGTCGCTCACGGCCCTGCCCATCGTCGAGACAAAGGGCGGCGACGTGGCGGCCTACATCCCGACGAATGTCATCTCCATCACCGACGGCCAGATCTTCCTGGAGAAGGACCTGTTCAACTCGGGCGTTCGTCCCGCCATCAACGCCGGCATCTCGGTGTCGCGGGTCGGCGGCAACGCCCAGGTCAAGGCCATGAAGCAAGTGGCCGGACGGCTCCGCCTGGACCTCGCCCAGTTCCGCGAGCTCGAGGCCTTCGCCACGTTCGGCTCCGAACTGGACAAGACGTCGCAGGCCCAGATCGACCGCGGTCAGCGCGTGGTCGAGGTGCTGAAGCAACCGCAGTACTCGCCGCTGCCGGTGGAGAAGGAGGTCCTGGCGATCTACACCGTGACGTCCGGTTCGATGGACGACGTGGCGGTCGGCGACGTCAAGCGGTTCGAGACCGAGTTCCTCCAGTACATGGAGTCGCGCCACCCGCAGGTCGGGCAGGCCATCAAGGACAAGGGAACTCTCCCCGACGAGCTGATCGAGCAGCTCAAGGCCGCCACCCTGGAGTTCCGTTCGAGGTTCGAATCCTCGCAAGGGCAGAAGTCCTTGAACGAGGCCGACGCGGAGCCGCTGACGGACGAGGAGCAGGAGCGGCTGAAGAAGTACCGCCGGCCGACGGAGAAGGAGTTCGAGGAGAAGTCCGGGCCGACGGCGGAGGCCGGCGGCGCGCAGGTCCCGGGCTGAGCGCGGCTCACCGAGCGAGAGGGAACGGATGGGAGCGAAGCTTCGGGAGACCCGCCGGCGGATCCGTTCGGTCCAGTCGACCATGAAGATCACGCGGGCCATGGAGCTCATCGCCGCCTCGCGGATCGTCAAGGCCCAGCAGCGCGTGGAGGCCTCGCGGCCCTACGCCGAACGCCTCACCGCGGCCATCTCCGACGTCGCCTCCGTGACCTCGAACCTGTCGAACCCTTTATTGCAGTCGCGGCCCAACCCGACGACGGCGGCGGTGTTCGTGGTCTCCTCCGACCGCGGGCTGGCGGGGGCGTACAACGCGAGCATCCTGCGCCGAACGGAGGAGCTGCTGTCGCTCCTGAAGTCCGAAGGCAAGGAGCCGAAGCTGTTCGTGACGGGCCGCAAGGCCATCTCGTATTTCCGGTTCCGGGGCCGTCCCATGGAGGAGACGTGGGCGGGCTTCTCCGAGACGCCGACCTACGAGGACGCGGAGAAGATCGCCAAGTCGCTGATGGAGCGGTTCGCCGCGGGTGACGTCGACGAGATCCACGGCGTGTTCACCCACTTCGCCTCGCTGG
>DAIMKN010000112.1:0-7160 GCA_036721725.1 Actinomycetota bacterium | reverse complement strand
CGATCCCGTCGAGGTAGAACGTGAGGTAGCAGTAGCCATTCGGGTATTTGTAGGCCTCGGCACTGAAGAACGCGGCGATGTCCGCCTTCTGTCCGGAAGGGACGGAGAAGGCAACCCGAAGGACCGCGACCTCGCCGTCGACCGAGTGGACGGTCAGGGAGTTGTGGCTTTTGGCCGCAGCCATGTTGAAGGCACCCGAGGGGAAGAACGCGTCGCTGGAGAGATTCGAGCCGGCGCCGGGTGGCGTGGCGGTCTGCCCGGCGCTCGCGCCGCCCGTACCGACCGCCAACAGGACAACCACAAGAAGCAGGTGCCACAACTTCAGCTCAGCGGATAGCAGGCGTTTGAACATCTGGGACCTCCCTTTCCGTGCTCAGCCGGTGCTTACCGGCTTGGTGAGTTGTGCGTGCCCGCCTCGGGCGCCTCGGACCGTCTCGTCGCCCATTCGGCAAGTCTATCGCAGGGCTTGGAGAGCACCCGCGGAATCTGCATCGCCATCGTCGGGCCGCAAGTGTGCGTTCGCGACGTAGCGATCGATCAGATCTCGGAGTTCAGCCGGGTCGGCGCCACCGCTGGTAGCGCAAGGTAAATAGTTCCAACCGCGGAGTCACATGGTGAGCTGCGCCATCAGCTGGTCGGCCGCGGCGTAGGGGTCCAGGCTGCGTTCGGCCAGCGCTGCGGCCAAGCCGTCCAGCGCCTCTGATCGGAGCAGTCCCGACGCTCGAGCCCGGAGGCGTTCGGCCACCATCGCCTCGACCTCCGTCAGGATCCGGCGGGACCGCCGCCGTTCGAGCTCGCCGCTGTCCGTGAGGAACGAACGGTGGCGTTCGACCGCCTCCCACAACTCGGAGATACCGTCGCCGGTGACCGTCGAGGTCTTGACGATGGGGGGCTCCCACTCGGTCCGCGGGCCCATCCTCAGCATGTTCCGGAGGTCGCGGACCGTCTCCGCGGCGCCGTCACGGTCCGCCTTGTTGACCACGAACACGTCCGCGATCTCCAGGATGCCCGCCTTCGACGCCTGCACGGCGTCGCCCCATCCCGGTGCGACCGCCACGACCGTGGTGTCCGTGGCGGCCGCCACCTCCACCTCGGACTGCCCCACCCCCACCGTCTCCACGATGACGAGGTCCTTGCCCGAGGCGTCCAGCACCCGGATGGCCTCCGGAGCGGCCAGGGCCATCCCTCCCAGATGGCCTCGCGTGGCCATCGAACGGATGAACACGCCGGGGTCGGTGGCGTGGGCCTGCATCCGCACCCGGTCACCCAGCAGCGCCCCGCCCGTGAACGGCGAGGTCGGGTCGATGGCCAGCACCGCCACCGTCCTGCCCAGCGCGCGAACCGTCTTGACGATCTGTTCGGCCAGCGAGGACTTCCCCACCCCCGGCGAGCCCGTCAGTCCGAGTGTCCACGCGTGGCCGGTGCGCGGGTAGAGCTCGGCGGAGAGCGCGGGGAGCGCGTCCGAGCCGTCCTCGACCATGGAGATAGCCCTGGCCACGGCGCGGCGGTCGCCCGCCAGCACTCGCCCTCCGACGTCCTTCGGTTGCATGGCCTCGAACGATACCCGGACCGGGGTTTCGAACGAGGAGCCGGGACCTGTTCGATCACAACCGGTGTGACGACTTCTCCAGGCTCCGAAGGCGATCCGCCGTCACGGCAAGCATCTGCAGGACCAGCGAGGGCTCCTGCTCCACCAGAACGTCGAGCTCACGGGACCCCAGGACCATCACCTTCATGGCGGTGGTGGCGATGACGGAGGCGGTGCGCTCGGTTCGGCTGAGGAACGCAAGTTCGCCCACGAAGTCGCCGGGCCCGATGGTGGCGATCCGGCGGCCGCTCCTGATCACCTCCGCCTCGCCTTCGATCACGACGAACAGCTCGCGCCCGGACTGGCCCTGCCGAACGAGCGTCTTTCCGGACGCGACCGACACCTCCGTCGCCGCCTGCACGACCGCGCGGACCCCCTTGGCGGACAGCCGCGAGAACAGCGGCACCGCCTTGAAGTGGCGGATGACCTCCTGCGGGATGCCCCGAGCCATAGCCCCCCTCCCTTCGCCGGATCCATCAGTTGACCGACAGAACCTTGTTCAGCCGGGCCAGCTTCCCCGTGTGCAGCATCAGCCCCTTGACCTTGAGTTGGCCCTTCAGGAGCTTCTTGTTGACCTCGCGGCCCTCCTTCGTCATGGAGTCCGGGAGGCCGAACTTGAGCGGGACGGACGACAGCGACATGAGCGTGTCGGAGTCCGTTCGAACCATGAGGTCGGTCTTGCCGACGACACCGTTGCGAACGGTGACCTCCCCCGGTGCGAACCGCAGCGAAACGGCCACGTCGATGTCGTGGGCCACGATGGTGTAGGTGGCGGGCTTGGCCAGGAGCGCCTCGCGGTCCGGATGCGCGGCCAGGTTGCCCTCGATGAGTCCGCCCAGCATCGCGGCCAGGCCGTTCGGCTCGGCGTCGCCGTAGATCACCCGAGCCGTCACGGCGTCAGCACCACCTTGGTGGCCTGCCGCGTCTCGAACAGCTCGTAGCCCTTCGGCGCGTCCGACAGCGGGAGGCGGTGGGAGATGATCGGCATGGGATCGATCAGACCGTCCGCGACCGCCTTGAGGGCTCGTTCCCAGTATGTGTGCACCGGGCAGATGCCGGCGAACCGGATGTCGAGCGCGCGAGCCCAGTACACGCCGAGCGGCACCTGGAGGGACTCGGTGACGAACATCCCCACGACCACCACCGTGCCGCCGCTGCGGACCGTGTCGACGGCCGTGTCGAACGCCGACAGCGAACCCACCGCCTCGATGACTACGTCGGCCCCACGGCCCTCCGTGAGCTTGGACACGGCCATCTGGGGGTTGCGTTCGTTCACGTTGATGGCCGTGGCTCCGACCTTCTCCGCCAGCGCCAGGCGGTCGGGCTCCATGTCCAGCGACAGCACCTGCGCCGCACCGAACACCCGCGCAGCCTGGGCGCAGAAGAAGCCCACCGGTCCCGCGCCGACCACCGCCACGGTGTCCGTCGGCTTGATGCCGGCGATGGCTGCCCCGTAGTACCCGGTGGTGAGGATGTCGCCGACGAACAGGGCGCGTTCGTCGTCCATGTCCTCGGGGATCTTCAGCAGGTTCACGTCCGCGTACGGCACCCGGATGAGTTCGGCCTGCGTCCCGCCGAGCCCGCCGCCGAACGGCCCCGCCCCCAGGTTGCGGAAGTCCTCGCACAACGAGGTGTGGCCCTGCTGGCAGAACCAGCAGTCGCCGCACACCACGTCGAACGCCAGCACCACCCGATCCCCCGCCGCGAACCTCTGGACGTCCGGGCCGACGCTCTCCACGACGCCGACGCCCTCGTGGCCGATGGTGTCCCCCGGCGAAAGCGGCGCCTTGCCCGTGTAGAAGTGCAGGTCCGAGCCGCAGATGGCCGCCCGGGTCATGCGGACGACGGCGTCGTCGGGACGTTCGATCTCCGCGTCCGGGACGTCCTGGACGCTGACGTCGCGTACGTCCTGGTAGACGACCGCCTTCATCGAGCGCTCAGCCGGTCTTCTCGTCGATGAACTCGGTGGGGACGGTGGAGGCGATGTTCACCAGCTCGTTCGCCGCCTTGACATACCGAACGATCGTGGGGAGGTCGCCCTTCAGCTTCAGCTTGCCCTGCATCATCCCCTTGACCGGGTCGAGCTCCTTCTTGATGACTTCCTTCCACCGCGAGTACGGCGCCCGGATGATGAACTTGGCCTTCTCACCCTCCTCGGGCGGGAGGTCGTACTTGAACCCCCGGCACTCGCCGTGCCACAGGTCGAACCAGGCCCACTGCTCGCGCTCGATGCCGAGGTCCGGTTCGGCTTCGAACACGTAGGAGATGTCGCCCTCCCACGTCGCCGCGGCCTCCTTGTACTCGGCGCTCGCGTTGATCTTGTCCACGTACTGCTGGGTCCATTCCTCGCTGGGGAACTCCGTCATCGCTTCCTCCTCCGCGGTGAGACCGCGCACTCCGGGTTGACGCGAGCAGTAAAGCACGGTCGGCCGTAGAACGTCCCAACCGATGCGTCAGCGTGCGTGGATGATGCTCAAGAACCCGATGACGTTGAACGTGGCGTGGGCCACCATCGAGGCCAGCACGCTCTGGCGCTGTTCGTACACCATCGCCAGGCCCACGCCGACCGGGAACAGCGCCAGCACCAGGATGGGCTGGACGTGGATCAGGGAGAACGCCGCGCCCGAGATCAGCGCGGCCTTCCACGGCGGATAGCGCCGGCGCAGCCCCTTGTACAGGAAGCCCCGGAAAAACAGCTCCTCGCCGAACGGCGCGGCCAGGATCACCACGATGCCGGACAGCGGAAGCCACGCCCCCCCCACGCAGGTCTCGATCTGCTGTGGCTGCGCGGGCTGGTGGCCCAGGATGGCCCGGCCCACCGCCAGGACGATGGCGGCCGCCGCCAGCCCGGCCACGGTCAGCAGGAGCCCGCCGGCGAACCCCGTACCGATGTCACCGAGCGGGTGCCGCGGCGCGCCCAGCGCCGCCAGCGGCCCTCGGTTGACGAACCGAACCCACACCAGCACGGCCACGGCGAACGCCAGCTCCCCCAGGAACGAGGCCACCACGAACGCCGAAGCACACCCCGGGATGACCGCCATCACCACCGCGTCCGCCAGGAACGCCAGGACCAGCGCCATCACCAGGACCGGCACTGCCTCGAGCGGGCTCCACGTGGCCAGGGGTGGGTCGAACTCGCCCTGGTCGGGACGTTCGGGTCGGGGAGGCCGTTCGGCGGGCGGCGGGGGAACCGGGGGAACCTGCGGCACCTGAGGCATGACCCGTAAACTTCCCACACCTTCCCAGGAATGGCCGGTCCGCGGGCATATCCTTCGGTCCCCGGCATGCGCCTCGTGAGCTACGACCGTGAGGGGGCCCGCAGGCTCGGGGCGTGGGTCGACGGCACGCTGGTCGACCTGCCCGACGCGGTGGGCCACCCCGCTTTCCCCTCCACCATGGAGGATCTGGTGGCGCACGGTGGCGGGACCATCCTGGACGCCGCCGTCGACGCGCTGTCCCGGCCCGACTACGTGGCGGACGCGGTGGTGGGACGGGCAGCGCTCCTGCTGCCGTTCGTGCCGGAGGTGGCGCGGCTCGGGGCTGCCTTCCCCGGTCGGTTGCTCGGGCCGTCCGACGTGGTTCCGTGGACGCCCGGGCTGCGGTGCCGTGCCGAGCCGGTCTGCATCGTGGGCCGAACGGGACGAACGCTCTCCGTTCGCGCGGTCGGGACCATCTTCGGCATCACGCTCATGACGACGTTCGCCGCGGATGGTGGTGAGGCGCTGGCGTACGCGTTCGGGCCGTGCGTGGCAACACCATCATCTGTGGGGGACGACCTGGTGCTCACCGTGACGGTCGATGACGAACCCCGCATCGAGCTGGCGGTCCCGAACGTCGTTGCGACGTTCGCCTCCCGCGTGGCGGAGGTCTCCATGGACGAGGACGTTCGGCCCGGCGACCTGTTCGCGCTGGAGCGGGAAGACGTCGAGGACGTCGAACTCCACCCGCGCGCAGTGGCCCGAGTCAGCGCGGAGGGCATCGGGACGCTGGTGACGCGGGTCGGGGGGCGGCGGGACCGGTAGTGAGCCCGGCCTGGTCAGTCGAGCAGGCCCATCCCGCGTGCCCACGACGTGCCGTACTCTTCGATCTCCACGGTCTTGAGCGAGTCGTCACGTTCCAGCGGCAGGTCGCACTCCACCATCACCGCGTACTCGTCGGCGAACTCCTTGGTCTTGGACGCCTCGATCGCCGCGGCCTGCGGTCCGTGGTGCAGGCCCTGGGGGTGGTGGGTGATGAACGCCTCGCCGATGCCCGCCCGGCTGAAGAACTGGCCCCGGTGGTAGAACAGGACCTCGTCCTTGTCGATGTTCGAATGGAAGAACGGCACCCGCAGCGCGGTGGGATCGCCGGTCTCGGTGGGCCGCGGGGCGAACAGCCCGATCTCGAACCCGTCGCTCTTCCACACCGCGTGGACCGACGGCGGGAGGTGGTACCGGGGCGAGACCACGGGGCGGAAATCCTCTCGGTTGATGCGGATCGGACACAGGTCGCCCTGCCACCCCACGACGTCGAGCGGATGGAACGGGTAGATCAGCTTCGTCCAGGCGTTCGCCCGCTTCACCCGGACCTCGAACCGACCCGGTTCGTCATGCGGCTCGGGCTCGGGCGTCTCCATGACGCCCGGGTCGAACAGCGCGTGGCGGCCCAGGATGCCCTTGTCGGGGAGGCGGTACTCGCCGCGCGACTCGATGGCGTAGAAGAACGTGTCCGAGTCGTTGTCGGGGACCAGGCGGTGCGTGGTGCCCTTGGGCAGTAGCAGGAAGTCGCCGTCACGGAACTTCAGGGGGCCGTAATCGGTCTCCAGGACCCCGCTCCCCCGATGCACGAAGTAGCACAGGTCGCCGTCCGCGTCGCGGATGAAGTACGGGGCGGCCTCCCGCCGGCGGGAGACGTAGAGCGACACGTCGTCGTTCCACAGGATGCGCTGCCAGTCGGCAGACGCGTCGGTCATGTCGGGGGGCTCCAGACCGTTCAGGTCGTAGGCCCGGGGCTTCAGTTCGCCGTCGATCTCGATCCACGCGGTTGGGGGGTGCGTTCGATACAGGTGCGAGGCTCGGCCGTCGAACGCCTCCCGGCCGTGCTCCTCCTCGAACGTCCCGTCGGGCAGGCCGACGTGGGCCTGCTTGGTGACCCTGCCCTTCGACAGCGGAAACATCGACGTCGCTTTAGGAAGCGGCGGCCGGCGTTCGACGCGCGGCCGGCTTCTTCGGCTTGGCCGCGGCCGCCTCCTTGCGCACGCGGGCGTCGCGCTCCTTCTTGGCCCGTACGCGGTCGTGCGCCCAGCGCACCTTGTTGCGGTCTCCTCTGCCCATGTCGCTCGCTCCTTCCCCCTCAGGTTCGGTCGTTCACTCGTTCGGGTCGCTGCCCACGGCGAGTTCGGCGCTGCGGTTGCGCGCGGCTTCGATGGCGTTCAGGAACGCCGCTCGAACGCCGGCCTGCTCCAGATGCCGGATGGCCTGGATGGTCGTGCCGCCCGGCGAGGTCACCATCTCCCGCAGCTCCACCGGGTGCTTGCCGGTGTCCCGCAGCATCTTGGCCGAGCCCACCATCGTCTGGATGATGAGCTCGGTGG
>DAIMKN010000111.1:0-7213 GCA_036721725.1 Actinomycetota bacterium | reverse complement strand
CTGGCGTAGTTGATCAGAGCTCCGAGGCCCGCCGCGAACGCAAGGGTGGTGAGGAAGATGACGAACCCGTTACGGGGTCGGGCGTGAATCTGGCGAAGACCGCCGTCTGCCCGGTCATCCAGTCGACGACGGGATGCGGGCTCGGCGTAGGCTTGGACTCGTGATGGCGGAGGCGGGTACCGAACGAACGCTCCCGGACCGGCCGGGGCGGTGCGCGAACCATCAGGCGGCTGCGTCCGTGGGGCGGTGCAGCGTGTGCGGGCAGCCCATCTGCCTGGCCTGCGCGGTCCCCGTTCGAGGCGCCCTGGTCGGCTCGGAGTGTCTGTCGAAGGTCCTGGAGGACGTACCCGAACAGGTTCCGCCCTCTCCCAAGCACCCGTTCCGGGCGGACCGGCTGGCCATGCTTGGGTTCGGGATGATCCTGCTGCTGTCGATCCCGCCCTGGACGCGCGCCCTCGGGCCCGACCTGTTCGACGCGTGGTCACCGCACTGGTCGCTGTGGGCGCTCCTGGCCGCCGCCGCCGGTCTCCTCACGGGTCTGGCCGCCCACCGTTCCTCCCGGATCGAACGCGCCGCCCCCACGATCTACGTGCTCTGTGCGCTGGCCGCGGCGACAGCGGCCATCCTCCACTACCGCTTCCCGCCGACCCTCTCGGACCACTCCGTCGTGCCGTTGTTCGCGGTCGCCGCGGCCCTCCTGGCGCTGGCCGGCGGCCTCCTCAAGACCTCCCAGGTCCGGTCCGGCCGTTGAGTGCCCGCTCATTTGACAGCCCTCCGGGGGAAAGGAAGAGGTTCCGCGGGAGCGTCAGCCCGATGCGAACATCCCGCGGCCGCGAGCACTCCTGGCTCTCGCAGGGATCGCCAAAAGTGAGAGTGCTCGCCGCGTGAGCCGATCCCCGAGTTCGCAGACGGCCTTCGTCTCATCGAGCCCTGGCGGCTCGCCGAACCCGCGCCCACCTGGGGACAGTTGACTCGGCGCTCAGACTCCTAAAGAATCAGGTCGGGCGCGCAAGAGCGGGCCTCCCGTACAGAAAGGAGAACGGATGGCCCAACGTCCCTCGTTCGATATGAAGAAGCTGACGAACGCGGACAAGATCCTGCTCATCGGCGCCTTGGTCTACTTCATCGACACGTTCCTCGCGTGGCAGCGCGTGTGCTTCGGCATCGGCACATTCCACGCCTGTGGCAGCGCGAGCGCCTGGAACGGGAGTGGAGGCTTCCTCGGCATCCTCTCCGCACTGTTCGCGCTGGCCGTGCTGGCATGGACGGGGATGCAGGTGGCCGGCGTCAACCTGAACGTGGGGATGCCCGCCGCTCGCATCAGCCAGATCCTGGTGCTGGGCACGCTCGTCTTCGGGATCTTGAAGTTCATCATCGTGTTGACGAACCACCCGGGCTACGGCGCGTTCATCGGCGTGGTCCTGCTGCTGGTGATCGGCTACGGGGCGTACATGAAGATGCAGGAGGCAGGCGCAGGGCCGGTCGCACCACCCGGTCCCGCGGCACCTCCACCGCCTCCGGTCGCCTAGACCCGGTTCATCAGGCGCCTTCGAAGGGCGGGTCCGTCACGGGCCCGCCCTTCGTCGTTCGAGTGGTTCGAACGACGGACTGACGGCTGAACAACGCCCCCACCGCCCCCCCGGCCACTCCCCACACCAGGGCCAGCGATGGTCCGACGACCAGATCGGGCCCGAACCGCACCAGCCCCGGACCGGCCGCCGACGTCCCGGCCCGCAAGGTGACCGAGGCCACCACGATCAGCCCGGCCGAGAAGAGAGCGAACGCCACCCCGGCCAGCGCGCCGACGGTCAGTGCTTCGGCGTTCGACGCGGCTGCTGACCGGCGAGCGGCCAGACGTCCGCCCAAAACAACTGCGACCGCAGGCACCAGGAGGAAGGCGAAGTAGGCCACCGGCACTCGAGTGAGGTAGTCACCGAACCCACCGAACCCGCGGATCGTGACGGGATGGCCGGACCCCGAGGGGAACCTCGAATAGGACAGCGCACAGGTGCCCGACAGGCCGCGGAACACGCCCACGCACGAGCCCATGGCCGGATACAGGATCCACGCGGTCATGTTCGGCAGGATCAGCAGGGTGAACGCCACAACGGCCATCCCCTGCAGGACGCCGGGGGTGAATGCGCCCTGCAGGTAGGTCTGGGTGGCGGACGGCATCACCACGGCCATCACCAGCAGACCGCCGAACGACAGCACCAGGCCCGTCCACAGCATCCGCCATCCACCGGCCAGCGCGCCTCGCACTCTCCGGTCGAGCGCACCGTCGCCGACTGGGGCCGAACGGAACCCTCCACCGAACCCCGCGATCAGCGCGAGCACCAGCGGCCACAGCACCGCCGAGAGCAGGACCGGGTGGATCGAAATCACGCCCACGACGCCGGTGGGCGCCGTCGCGACCTGCGTGCGCAGCAACAGCGCCGCGCCCAGGCACAGCACGGCGTAGGGCACGGCCACCTTCGCCCCGTGCAGCCCGCGGAGCGCCGCGGAGCCACCACCCCGGGCGCCCGTTCGGCGTCCTGCCCGCACCAGGATCGCGAGCGTCATCACCGCGCCCCCCAGGAGGGCCCCGGCGAGGGTGAATCGAAACGTCGTCAGTCCCGGGGAGTCGAACCCCAGGCCGACGCGAGCGCCGAACTCCAAACCGACGTGGTGGAACCACAGGAACAGCAGGCCCCCGAGCCGGGCGGCCGTGAGCGAGGAGATCCGGCCCCGTCCGGCCGTCGCCGCCAGGAAGGCCGCGGCCTCGGCCAGTCCGAGCGACACCGCGAACGCCACCACGGCCCCCGCCACGGCGGTCCCCCACGCCGCACCGAACCGGCCACGGACCGCAGCGGGTGGAGCGGGAGTGGTTGGAGCTTCGGGTGTGGGCGGCGGCCTTTGCATCACCGCACGTTCCCGGTCACCGCCCGGCCAGGGTCCCCTGCATCAGTTCGGCCACCTCGGTCGGGTTGCGTCCGACCTTGACCCCGACCGAATGGAACGCGTCGGCCTTGGCCTGGGCGGTGCCGCTGGAGCCGGTGATGATGGCGCCGGCGTGGCCCATCCGCTTGCCCGGCGGCGCTGCGAACCCCGCGACGTAGGCCACCACCGGCTTGGTCATGCGTTCGGCGACGAAGGCAGCGGCCTCCTCCTCGTCGCTGCCGCCGATCTCTCCGATCAGTACGACCGCCCGCGTCCCCGGATCAGCCTCGAACCGGGCCAGTGCGTCCACGAACCCGATGCCATGGACGGGGTCGCCTCCCATCCCGATGCAGGTCGACTGCCCGATGCCGCGCTGGGTCAGCTCGTGGACGATCTGGTAGGTCAGGGTGCCCGAACGGCTGATGAGCCCGACCTCGCCGGGCGAACAGATCTCGCCGGGGATGATCCCGACGTTCGCCTTCCCGGGCGAGATCAATCCCGGGCAGTTCGGCCCGATCAGGACGTGGTCCTTGCCCTCCAGGTAGTTCGCGGCTCGAGCCATGTCCTGCACCGGGATGCCCTCGGTGATGCACACGATGAGGTAGACGCCGGCGTCGGCCGCCTCGTACACGGCGTCCGCGGAGAAGCGCGGAGGGACGAAGATCAGGGAGGCGTTCGCGCCCGTCTCCGCGACCGCTTCGGCCACCGTATCGAACACCGGGATGCCCTCGATGGCCTGGCCGGCCTTCCCCGGGGTGACGCCGGCCACGACCTTCGTGCCGTAGGCCTTGTTGCGGATGGTGTGGAACGAACCCTCCTTGCCGGTGACGCCCTGCACCACCAGGCGGGTGGTCTCGTCGATCAGCACGGCCATGTCAGCTCAGGCCTCCGCGTGCGCCAGTTCGACGGCCCGTCGAGCCGCCTCCAGCATCGTCGCCGCCGGCACGATCCGGGGATGGGCCGCCCGCTCCAGGATCTCCCGGCCCTCCTCCGCGTTCGTCCCGTCCAGACGAACGACGATGGACACCTCGGGCTGCACGCGCTTCAGCGCCTCGATGATCCCCCGGGCCACCAGCTCCCCGCGGGTGATACCGCCGAAGATGTTGATGAGGACCGAACGGACCTGCGGGTCGGACAGCACCACCTCGAGCGAGGTGGCCATGCTCTCCGTGCTCGCTCCCCCCCCGACGTCCAGGAAGTTCGCCGGCTGCCCGCCGGCCTGCGTCACCACGTCGAGCGTGGACATGACGAGGCCCGCGCCGTTGCCGATGATCCCGACCTCGCCGTCGAGCTTCACGTACTGCAGCCCCTTCTCGTTCGCCTTTGCCTGCGTGGGATCGACCGGGAAGGTCGAACGCAGCGCGGCGAGTTCGGCCTGGCGGTACAGCGCGTTGTCGTCGATGGTGACCTTGGCGTCGAGCGCGACCACCACGCCGCCCTTCAGCAGCGACAGCGGGTTGATCTCGACGAGCGTGGCGTCCGAGGCCACCAGCAGCTTCCAGGTGCGCCGCAGGATGTCGGCCGTCCCCTCCCGAGCCTCGGGCGGGAGATGCCCGACCAGGAAGCGGGCCTGGTAGTCCTTCAGCCCGAGTACGGGATCGATGGTCGAACGCCGGATGGCCTCGGGCTTGGTTCGAGCCACCTCCTCGATGTCCATGCCGCCGTCGGCACTCACCATCGCCAGGTAGCGCTTCGAACGCCTGTCCAGTGTGAGCGCCACGTAGAACTGCCGGTCGATGTCGACCAGGCGTTCGACCAGGACGCGGGTGACCTTGGTGCCCTGGAAGCCGTCCTCGAGCATCTTGCGCGCGGCCTCTTCCGCTTCGTCAGGTGAGGAGACGAGTGCGATGCCGCCGGCCTTCCCACGGCCGCCGATCTGGACCTGGACCTTGACCGCGACCTTGCCGCCGAGGCGTTCGGCGTAGCTACGCGCCTCCGAAGGCGTCTCCGCCACGAACCCTTCGACCAGCGCGATGCCGAACTTCGCGAACAGCTCCTTGCCCTGGTGTTCGTACAGGTCCACCGGTCAGCTCACCTTCCGGGCCAGCCGGCCCTTCAGCCACTCGATGATGTCGGGAGTGGGCGTGCCTGACGTGAAGATCTGTTCGATGCCGGCCTCCTTCAGCTTGGGGACGTCATCGCGGGGGATGATGCCGCCGGCGAACACGACCACGTCGTCGGCGCCCTGGTCGCGCAGCAGTTGCACCACGCGGGGGAACAGGGTCATGTGCGCGCCGGAGTGGCAGGAAAGCCCGACGCCGTCCGCGTCCTCCTGGATGACGGTCTCCGCGATCTGTTCGGGCGTCTGGTGGAGGCCGGTGTAGATGACCTCGTAGCCGGCGTCGCGGAGCGCCCGGGCCACGATCTTCGCGCCGCGGTCGTGCCCGTCGAGACCGGGCTTGGCCACGACGATGCGATAGGTCTCCGGCATGTTCGGCGTTCCTCGTTCCGGTCGCTCGGGAGGTCGGCTGGCTCGGACCGAACTATAGAGGACGGGTTTCGGCGCTGCCCATGCACCTGGCCACCGGACGGCCGTCTCTATACTCGCCGGTCGTGGCGTCACGAAGGATCCGGTTCCGGCCGCCGGGACTCAAGCCGTGGACCAAGATCGGTACGCTGGGCCCGTTCCGGGGCCGGCTGGGGCTGCAATGGGTCGTCGCGCCCCTGGTCGTGGGCCTGATCCTGGTGGTTGCGGTGTGGGTGCTGCTCTTCCGGCATCCGGGCGGGCCCGGCGGGCCGTTCGTCGACGTTGGACCTCAGAGCGCCTATCTGAGCGGGACGCCGGTGCAGGCTGCGGGGCTCTCCGAGCCGGTCTTCGTCGTGGATCTTGGCGACCGGTTCGTCGCCGTCGAGGGGGAACCGGGCTGTCGGCTCGAGCCCACGTCCGCCGGGTTCTCCGACTGTCGCGGCGTTCGCTACGGGTTGGACGGACGCGGCCAGGGCGCGGCGGGTTCGGCTCGCCTGCTCCCGATCGAACTGGCCCGCGGCCATCTGTACGTCGACCCGGCGCACCCGCAGCCGGTTGGACGCTAGAACAGGATGCGGGTGACGAAGTCCTTGGTCAGCGTGGTGTGCAGCGTCGCCACGTTCCCACTGACGGTCCAACCGGTGGCGGAGGCGAGCTTGGCTCCCGGGGGCAGGGTGACGCGGATGGTGAGGTCGGGCGGGTTCACCAGCGGCTGGTGCTGGATGGTCAGCTGGTAGGCGTGGCCACCCGTGGAGGTCTTGACCACGGCCCCCGGCACCTCGTACTGATAGCTCAGCGTGGCCGGGTGGCCCAGCGTCGACTGGATGGTCTGCGTCCACACCAGGTGGTCGCCCTCAGCGTGTTCGGCGAAGCCCTGCGGCGAGCTGCCAGGGGGGGCCTGCAGTGGTGAGACCTTCAGGAAGTTCGCCGATGACGGCACGTACAGGTTCAGCATGGCCAGGTTGATCCCCGGATGCTCGATGCCCGAGATGAAGTGCACCACGTTCGCCGGTGTGTCGTTCGTGAGCGTCACCGAGTAGGACGAACGCGCCGTCCCGTTCGACTGGAGCGCCACGTCGTAGGTGATCTTCTGATGGCTGTAGTAGTCCACCTTGTTCGCCACGCGCTTGTCGTCGACCAGGTAGAGATAGTCGCCGGGGTTCTCACTCAGCGAGCCGTCCCACAACAGACGGTGGAGCTCGGCTTCGTGGGCGGGATCGGCCGACCAGATCTGGATGTGCTTCTCCCGCAAGGCTTGTCCCAGCCGCTGAACCGTTCGGATCAGGGGCGAAGGATTTTGAAAGACCTTCCACGCCTTCCCCACGAGCTCTCCCGGGAACTTCGACTGGGCGTCCTTGGGCAGCGTGTACTGGAGGTTCTCCACCACCTTCACCAGGTTCGCGCCGGTGATGTGGTCGGGGTAGGAGTGGACCTTGATGGAGTGGGTCCCCAGGGCGGCCGCGATCGCCACGGGATCGAGCGCGATGGCTCCGTCGATGGTCATCCCGGTCCCCGACTTCACCATCGCTGCCCACGAGGGTCCAACCTGTGTCAGGTCGGGCGAGTAGTTCGCGCCGTTCGCGATGCGTGGGTTGACCGATGCGTGCTGCAAGTACCAGGTCACGGAGTCCGGGAGCTTCAATCCGCGGAAGCCGGTGGCATGGTTGTCGATGTCGCTGATGGGCCCCGACTTCATCAGACTGAGCTTGCCGTGGTCGATCCGGATGAACGCGTACGCGAGCACGGTACCGCCCGTCCCCCGAAGGTCCGAGTTGTTCTGCAGCGCCAGGAAGTAGGTCTTGGGCCGGTCCGAGCCCAGGAACGAGG
>DAIMKN010000110.1:0-7340 GCA_036721725.1 Actinomycetota bacterium | reverse complement strand
AGTACATCGAGAACGTCCTCAAGCCGAACTGCACGTTCGTGGCGAGCGACGGATCCGCGTACGGCAAGGGACTGGCCTCCATCGTCGAGTCGAACCTGGCAGGCGACGCCATCACCCCGGTCAAGCCCGAGCAGGATGTCCAGCCGGCCCAGAAGAGCTACCTGGACCTGGTGACGAAGGTCAAGGCCTCCGGGTGCACGGCGTTCTTCTACGGTGGCTACTCGCCCGAGGCCGGGCTGATCCGCAAGCAGCTGACCGGCCTGAACCCGCCGAAGCCGATCACGATGATGGGCGGCGACGGGATCAAGGACGACACCTTCCTCTCCACGGCGGGCACCGCCGGTGAAGGAACCCTGTCGATCTGCCCGTGCTCGGACATCGTGTCCTCCACGGACCCGGTCGCGCAGAAGTTCGTCTCGGACTACAAGGCGAAGTACAGCACCGACCCCGGCATCTACGCCGCCGAGGGCTGGGACATCGCCCAGATGTACATCGCGGCGATGAAGGCCGGAAAGACCGACCGTCAGAGCATCACCGACTTCATCACGAACCTCCAGGGATTCCACGGGCTCACCAAGGACTACACGTTCCAGCCGAACGGTGAGCTGTTCCCGACGTCCCGGACGATGTTCGTCTACCAGGACAAGAGCGGGGCGTGGGCCTACCTCGGCGACGCCGCCACCCTGGTGGCGGGAGGTTAGGAAGAAGGAGTCGAACGGCAGAGGGACGGGCCCTGCGCGGGCCCGTCCCTCTTCCTGTCAAGGTCCGTCGGTGGGGGGGACATGGCAGTCGTCGCGAAGCAGGAGCAGGCCCGGGGCTTCCGGCCCAGCCCCGGGCTGATCGGCGGAGCAGTCTTCCTGCTGCTCGTCGCGGCCGGGGTCACGGTCGGCGTCAAGTCCGGGGTCTGCGAGAAGTCGTTCTCCATCTGGGTGCAGTTCGCCATCAACGGGCTCACCGTCGGTTCCCTCTACGCGATGATCGCGCTCGGCTACACCTTGGTCTACGGCGTGCTGCAGCTGTTGAACTTCGCCCATTCCGAGGTGTTCATGATCGGCACGTTCGCCGGGCTGTACGCCATCCGTTCGCTGTTCGGCATCACCGACGCGAACCATCCGAACGGCCTGAGCGGCGTCTTCCTGCTGGTCGTCCTGCTGGCGGCGATCCTGCTGGCCGGACTGGCCTCCGGCGGCGTGGCGATGCTCATGGAACGCGTGGCGTACCGGCCGCTGCGCAAGGCCGGGGCGTCACGGCTCAACTACCTGATCACAGCGATCGGCGTGTCGCTGTTCCTGTCGAACCTGTTCCTGCTCCTCGACGGCCAGAGCCACCTGGGGATCCCCAAGTGGCCGAACATCGCCGGCCGGGGTCCGGTGTTCTACCCGACGATCATGCCCCAGAAGAACGTGTTCACGATCTTCCACACGGCCATCAACAACCTGGAGGTCCTGGTCGTCGTGGTGGCGGTGGTCATGCTCGTGATGCTCGACCTGTTCGTGCACCGGACCCGCGCGGGCAAGGGGATCCGGGCGGTGGCGGAGGATCCGGAGACCGCCTCGCTCATGGGCGTGAACATCAACGCCATCATCGTTTTGACGTTCTTCGTGGGCGGCGTCATGGCGGGCGGGGCGGGCCTGCTGTACGGACTGTTCTTCGGCCAGGCGCAGTTCAACATCGGCTTCGTCCCGGGCATCAAGGCCTTCACCGCCGCCGTCCTCGGCGGGATCGGCAACATCCGGGGGGCCATGCTCGGGGGGATCCTGTTGGGGCTGATCGAGAACCTGGGGAGCGCGTGCACCGGCTTGCAGTGGGAGCCCGTCATCGCGTTCGGGGTGCTGGTCGGCGTCCTCATGTTCCGGCCGACGGGACTCTTGGGCGAACGGGTGGGAGGGTAGGCATGGGCAGCAGCGACGAGCACCTGGAGTCACAGTCCGAGGCGACCCAGGAGGCCACGCCGGGCTCGGTCCGTCAGGACACGGGCGGCGGACAACGGAGCCCTCGTGGCCAGGGCGGGTGGCGAGAGTTCATCCGCCCCGTCCGGGAGGCGTATCGCGAGACGAAGCAGAAGTACGAACGCGCCCCCCGCGCCATCAAGGTCGCCGTCCTGGCACTGATCGTGGCGCTGGCGGCGCTCCTGCCCACGTTCATGCCCTACCTCACGTCCGACGCCAGCTACTGGACGAACATCCTGACCAAGGTGGGCATCGCGGCCCTGCTGGCCCTGGGGCTGAACGTGGTGGTCGGCTTCGCCGGGCTGCTCGACCTGGGCTACGTAGCCTTCTTCGCCGTCGGTGCATACACGTTCGCCATCCTGTCCGGCGCGTCGCGCTACAGCGTGGCCATCCAGAACCTCCAGCCGAACGCGGCATCGCTCAAGCCCGAGTGGCACATGTACCTGTGGCTGTTCTTCTTCGCCGCGCTGGCGGTGGCCCTGGTGGCCGGCGTCATCCTGGGCGCGCCGACGCTGCGCCTGCGGGGCGACTACCTGGCCATCGTCACCCTGGGGTTCGGCGAGATCATCCGCATCACCGCGAACAACCTGAACAGCATCGAAGGTGGGCCGCGAGGCACCCTGGACATCCCGCACCCCGAGATCAACGCGGGGGGCATCCATTACGCGTTCGGCCTGCACAACGGGCCTTACTACTACCTGTTACTGGCCATCATCGTGGTCTGGATCTTCCTCTTGCGCCGGTTGAACGATTCGCGGGTCGGCCGGTCCTGGGCCGCGATCCGCGAAGACGAGCTCGCGGCCGCCGCGATGGGCGTGCCGGTCGTGCGGATGAAGCTGATGGCCTTCGCCATCGGCGCGGCGGTGGCGTCGCTGGGCGGGGTGATCTACGCCAGCCAGATCTCGTTCATCTCACCGGACACGTTCACGCTGTTCAACGTGTCGTTCGGCTCCGTGATCATCCTGGCCATGGTGGTGCTGGGCGGCATGGGCGGCATCGCCGGGCCCATCGTGGGCGCCGCGGTCATCATCTTCCTGCCCGAACGGTTCCGGGTCCTGGGCGACGCCCGGCTGCTGGTGTTCGGTTTCGCGCTGGTGCTGGTCATGGTCCTGCGCCCGCAGGGGCTCATCCCGAGCCGCCGCCGCGCTGCCGAACTCTCGGGCGGCGAGATCCGCGACACGTCGGTGTTCGAGGCTCGGCAGGGGTCGACGTAGCGATGACCGCGCTCCTGGAAGCCGAGTCCGTGAGCAAGAACTTCGGTGGCCTGCGGGCCCTGTCGAACATCAACCTGGCCATCGAGGAGGGTCAGATCTTCAGCCTCATCGGGCCGAACGGCGCCGGCAAGACGACTTTCTTCAACCTCATCACCGGAATCTTCCTGCCCTCCGGCGGCGAGGTCCGGTTCAAGGGCCAGTCGCTCCTGACCCACCATCCGCTGCCCTTCCTGACCCGGCCCCGCCGCCCCTTCCAGATCACCAGGTCCGGCATCGGGCGGACGTTCCAGAACATCCGCCTGTTCCCCAACATGACGGCGCTCGAGAACGTCATGGTCGGGGTGGACGCGCACAACCGGTCCGGCGTGGGGCGTTCGATGCTGCGGACGCCGACCCAGCGCAAGGAGGAGCGCATCACGGTCGAACGCGCCACGGAGCTGCTGGACTTCGTGGGCATCCGCCGCTACGCCGGGGAGCTCGCCAAGAACCTGGCCTACGGCGACCAGCGGCGCCTCGAGATCGCCCGGGCCATGGGCACCTCGCCCGCGCTGCTGTGTCTGGACGAGCCTGCCGCCGGCATGAACCCCGTGGAGAAGCTCGCACTGATGCGGCTGATCCAGCAGGTCCGGGGCCAGGGCATCACGGTGCTGCTGATCGAACACGACATGAAGGTGATCATGGGGATCTCGGACCGCATCGCCGTGCTCGACTTCGGCCAGAAGATCGCCGAGGGCAAGCCGGAGGAGGTCCAGAAGGACCCCAAGGTGATCGAGGCCTACCTGGGCGCGGGCGCGGCGGGCGCGGGCGGCCTGGACGACGTGGACGTGGAGGAGGGCTGATGGCGCTGCTCGAGCTCCGCGGCGTCCACATCCACTACGGCGGCATCGAAGCCGTCAAGGGTGTCGACCTCGACGTCGAACAGGGTGAGATCGTCACGCTGATCGGCGGCAACGGCGCCGGCAAGACCACGACGCTCAAGACCATCTCTGGCGTCAAGCGCCCCAGCCAGGGTTCGATCACGTTCGCCGGCAAGCGCATCGACGGACTCCCCGCCCATCAGATCGCCGGCCTGGGCATCGGTCACGCCCCGGAGGGCCGGCGGATCTTCGGGCGGATGAGCGTGCAGGAGAACCTGCAGATGGGCCTGTACGGAGCGGGTGGGGAGGGCTCGCGAGCCGTTCGGCGCAAGGCCGAACACGAGGCGCTAGACCGGGTGCACGCGCTGTTCCCGATCCTCAAGGAGCGGGCCACGCAGCAGGGCGGCACCTTGTCGGGAGGCCAGCAGCAGATGCTCGCCATCGGACGGGCCCTCATGACCCGCCCCGAGCTGTTGATGCTGGACGAACCCTCGATGGGACTCGCGCCGATGCTGGTCGAACAGATCTTCGACATCATCCGCGATATCAACAAGCAGGGCACGACCGTCCTGTTGATCGAACAGAACGCACATATGGCGCTGAACGCCGCGCGCAGGGGCTACGTCATCGAGTCGGGCGCCATCGTGCTGCATGACACTGCGCAGAACCTGCTGGGCAACGACCAGGTCCGGAAGGCATACCTCGGGGAGGAATGAACTACACTCCGCAAAACCTGGTGGGGTCACCGGACGAAGTTCGATGGAAGGGGAGGCTATGCGGCACACGCGGCTTCACATGATGATGGCGGTCGGGCTGGCGTTCGGCATGCTGCTCACTGCCTGCAGCAAGAGCAGTGGCGGGAACCTGAACACCATCGACACGTTCGGAGCGAAGAAGGACTCGGCGCTCGCCGACAAGGTGCCGGCGGCCCTGAAGTCGAAGGGCACGCTGACGGTGGCCACGGACGCGTCCTACGCGCCCGACGAGTTCTTCGCCACCGACAACAAGACCATCATCGGGATGAGCGTCGACTTGGGCAAGTCCATCGGCGCCGTCCTGGGGCTCGACTTCAACTTCGTGAACACGAGCTTCTCCACGATCATCCCGGGACTCACGTCGGGCAAGTTCGACGTAGGGATCTCCTCGTTCACCGACAGCAAGGTGCGCGAGCAGACGGTCGACATGGTCGATTACTTCACGGCCGGTGAGTCGATCTTCGTGAAGTCGGACGGGACGGCCTACAAGAGCCTCAGCGAGATGTGCGGCCTGGCCGTCTCCGCGGAACTCGGCACCATCGAGGCCGACGACGCCACAGCGGCGAGCAAGGTGTGCCAGTCGAGTGGCAAGCAGCCCATCAAGCTCCTCACCTTCCAGGACCAGAACGCGGCCAACCTGGCGCTCTCCAGCGGGCGTGCCGTGGCATCCCTGGCCGACTCACAGGTCGCCGAGTACCAGGTCAAGCTGTCGAACGGAAAGTTCAAGGTTGCCAGCGAGTACGTTGCTCCCGCCCCGTACGGGATGGCGTGCCCGAAGGGCAACGGACTGGCGCAGTCCATACTCGCGGCGTTGAACGAGCTCAAGTCGAACGGCATCTACAAGCAGATCCTCGATCGCTGGGGGATCTCCTCCGGAGCCCTCACGAGCTTCGGCATAAACGGCGCCACGAGCTGATCCGAACGTGACCTCTTCCGTGGACCCTCCGGCGCCCGTACGGGCGCCGGAGGGGGACGTCCCCGCCGAACACGTTCGCGCCATCCCTGCTCGCCACCCCGGGCGGTGGATCGCCACGACGTTCGTCCTGCTGTTCGGCGTGGTGTTCGTCCTCGGGCTTTCGACGAACAAGAACTTCCAGTGGGGCGTGGTCGGCCAGTACTTCACGGCCCCGGCGATCCTCCGGGGGATCGTCGTCACCCTGGAGCTGACGGTCATCGCGATGGTCATCGGCGTGGCGCTGGGCGTCATCCTGGCGGTGATGCGGTTGTCCCCGGTGCCGGTCGTGTCCGGTGCCGCGTGGGTCTACATCTGGTTCTTCCGGGGGACGCCGGTGCTCGTCCAGCTGCTGCTCTGGTACAACGTGGCGAGCCTCACAGGGCCTCATCCGGCCGTGGGGATCCCGCTCACCCACATCGTCTTCTTCCACCTGAACGCGAACGCCCTCATCACGGCGTTCACCGCGGCCATCCTGGGCCTGGGGTTGAACGAGGGCGCCTACATGGCCGAGATCGTTCGAGCCGGCATCCTGTCGGTGGACGAGGGGCAGAGCGAGGCGGCGCAGTCGCTCGGGATGACCCGGCTGCAGACCATGCGCCTGATCGTGCTGCCCCAGGCCATGCGGGTCATCCTGCCGCCCACGGGCAACGAGGTCATCTCGATGCTCAAGACGACCTCGCTCGCCGCCGTCATCGCCGTCCCGGAGCTCCTGGGGACCGCGGAGATCATCTACTCGCGAACGTTCCAGACCATCCCGCTCCTCCTGGTGGCGAGCATCTGGTACCTGATCTTCACCTCCCTGCTGACGTTCGGGCAGTTCTACGTCGAACGCTACTTCTCCAAAGGAGCCACCCGCAATCAGCCGCTCACCCCGATCCAGAAGCTCCGTCGCAACCTGACCTCTTTCCACGCGAAGCCTCCCCGGGTCAAGAAAGGTGGAGGGTCATAGATGGCCGAGCCCATGGTCAAGGCGGAGGGTGTGCGCAAGTCGTACGGCAGGGTCGAGGTCCTGTCGGGCGTCAGCATGGAGGTCGCGCCGAAGGAGGTCGTGGTCATGATCGGCGCGTCGGGGTCTGGCAAGTCCACGTTCCTGCGCTGCATCAACCATCTGGAGAAGATCGACGGCGGCCGGCTGTCCGTCGACGGCGACCTGGTGGGCTACCGGCAGCGGGGGACGAAGCTGCACGAACTGAAGGACAGCGAGATCGCGGGCAAGCGCGCCGAGATCGGCATGGTGTTCCAGCGCTTCAACCTCTTCCCGAACATGACGGCCCTGGAGAACATCATGGTCGGCCCTGTCGAGGTCAAGGGCGAGTCGAAGGCCGAGGTTCGCAAGCGGGCCTCGAGCTTGCTGGACCGGGTCGGCCTGGGTGACCGGGGCGACGCCCACCCCGCCCAGCTCTCCGGCGGTCAGCAGCAGCGGGTGGCCATCGCCCGGGCCCTGGCCATGCAGCCCAAGCTGATGCTGTTCGACGAACCGACTTCGGCGCTCGACCCCGAGCTGGTGGGGGAGGTCCTGGACGTGATGCGGGAGCTCGCCTCCGGCGGCATGACCATGATCGTGGTGACCCACGAGATGGGGTTCGCCCGGGAGGTCGCGGACCGGGTGG
>DAIMKN010000109.1:0-7347 GCA_036721725.1 Actinomycetota bacterium | reverse complement strand
GCCCACGGGGGAGTTCGGCCAGCGTCCGAAGCGCCGGCGGAAGGTTCAGCTCGGCGAACGACGCGCTCCCCAGCCGGACCCGCCGAAGGATGAGGGTGACCGAACCGCGCTGACGGTATGCGTTCACCCGGAACCGTCCGATGCCGGGCACGGAGTAGGTGAAGTCGGCCTCGTGCGCGCTCTCGAAGCGTTCGCGGCGATCGGCGGGCATGATGACGTGCGCCACGCCGGACGTGTCGCCGGGCAGCAGGACGGGGCCCTGGACCCGGCGCAACTCCCCGTCCACCCGGATGCACGGCTGGGCGCCTACCACCAGGTGGAGGTCCGAGCCGTTCGTCTCGTTGAGCAACTGCAACATGGCGGTCAGATCGACCATCGTCTTCCTTCGGGTTGTTGAGGGAG
Organism: Actinomycetota bacterium; assembly: GCA_036721725.1. Classification (GTDB taxonomy): domain Bacteria; phylum Actinomycetota; class UBA4738; order UBA4738; family UBA4738; genus DAIMKN01. The sequence goes on along the minus strand of DAIMKN010000109.1, from coordinate 6,945 downwards.
CGATCCCTCATGAAATGGTCGGTAGGACGCCCTCGCTCCTGAACCGTTCGGCTCAGGCAGCAGGCCCGAACGCCCGGAGCTTGCGGTCCCACGACCCCACGTAGAGGACGCCGTTCGCCACGGAGGGAGCGCCGAACACGGCCCCCCCGATCATGGATCCGCTGTTCCACAGCACGTCGCCGGTGGCCGCGTCGAACGCGAACACCTGGCGGTGGTAGCCGAGGCCGTAGTACACGACGCCGTTCGCCACGGTCGGGGAGGACACCGCGAACGTGTCCAACCCGACGGTCTGCTGCCATGCCAGCTTGAGGCTGCAGTTGGCCTGGACCTGCAACGCGATCAGGCCGTGGAGGTACGTGCCGTCGTTCGAGTCGTGCGGGTTCGAGACGTAGAGCATGTTCGTGACGGGGGAGAAGGCCACGACGCCGGCGAACGCCCCGGAACGGGAGATCTGGACGCGCTGGAGCGGTCCGGCCCCGATCGAGGTCCGGTTGTACACGAACAGCGCCCCCGACTTGTTGATGACCGCGATCTCGTAGGGGCAGCCGGGGCGGTGGAAGATGGCCGGCGTGGACCCGAAGTCCACGTCGAAGCCCGCGAGGCCCGGGTAGTTCGAGGCCACCACGGAGAGCGAGGAGTTGAGCCGGACGACGTGTTCGGCATAGCCGGCGTGTTCGGACGCGCCGAACGAGTTGCCGGTGGCGGCGTACAGGGCGCCGTTGGTGGGGTCGCCCGAGACCCCGCCGTAGCCCCAGATCCCGCCGCCGTCGGGCGCGGAGTAGGAGCCGGTGACGATCCAGTTCGCGGTGATCTTGTGGGTGGCGACGTCGATGGCGTCGAGGTGTCCGTGGTAGGGCGAACGTCGCACAGGCCCGCCGTGGGCACGTAGAGCTGGCCCCGCATCAGGGTAAGGGCGCCCCAGACATGGTTCTTGGTGGGTTCGCCGATGATCTTGACGGGCCATCCCGCGACCACGGCGCCAGTCGCCATGTCCAGCGCGAATACCGACCGGGCCCCCGCCGCGTAGATGCGGTTGGAGGCCCGGTCGAACCGCCGCCACACCTCCGTGCCGGTGGCCGCTTCCACCGCGACGAGGTCGCCGTGTTCGGTCCCCGCGTACACCAGGTCGGTCGGGCTTCCGTTCACGGTGACGCCCGAGGCGATCACGGGCTGGGTGATGGTCACCGCGCCCAGGTCGAACGACCACAACTGGTGGAGCGAAGCCGCGTTGTCCACACCCAGTGTCGTCTCCAGTGGGTCGTAACTGCTGCGCTGCGGCCCGAACCCGTAGGTGCTCCAGTCGTAGGGAGTGGCGGTAGTGGCCGCGGACAGGGAGGCCGGAAGCAGCGCCATCACCATCAGCACGGCCGCGCCGAACGCACCATCCGTCGCATGCGTTTCCCCCTTCGCTCGGGCCCGGACGGGCTCGGGCGGCAGCCTACGCGGTCCGTTCGGTGAAGGTCAACGCCATCGCCTACGTCGTCCCGGACGCCTCGACGTCAGCGAGCAACCGAGATGCTTCGCCGAGCAGCGGGACGGCGCCCAGCCCGGACAGGATCTCTCTGGCCGTCGCCAGGGCACCTGCGCCCTCTCGATCCCGGCCCAGCCGGATCGAACACCGAGCCCATCCCAACAACGAGTGCGAACGCTCGAACGGGTATCCGTACGTGGTCCATCGGTTCGCGGCCTGGGCGTGCAACCGGGCCCCCTTCTCGAGATCGCCCCTCGACTCCTCCAAGATGGCCTGAGCCGAAACCGCTCCGTGTTGCAGCCGGGTCATGTGCACGTCGCTCACGTCGAGGCACCGCTGGGCGGCATCGAGTCTCCCGGCCCCGGCCAGGATGCGGACGGCCCCGGGCAGGAAGTATCCTGCCTCGATCAACCCGACCCCTTCGTGGACGACCCGCTCGATCTCCTCGATCGCCTCGCCCGGTCGTCCAAGTGCGAGTTCCACGGTGCCGGCCGTGAGCAGCGCCGGGATCAAGATCTGAGGGTCCGCCATCGCCCGAGCCCGTGGGAGCGCCTGCGCGACGAGCGCCGCCGCTTCCTGAGCCCGGCCCCGACCGACCAGGACGTCGGCCTTCGAGCCGAGTGCGATCACGCTCATCTGGCTGCCACCGAACCGTTCGTCCCACTCCAGGACCTCCTCCGCAACCTGGAGGCACTCGTCCCAGTCCCCCGTGCCGTAGAGCAGCCACGTCATCTCGGCCTTCGTCCACATCGCCCAACGGTCCATGCCGCGGGCCCGGGAGAACTCGAGCCCCTCCCGGAACAGCGCCATCCCTTGCGCCGGGCCCTCGTGGTCCCAGGTGAAGTCAGCCAGGTTGACGTAGGCCGTCCCGGCGTGCAGCGAGAGCCCTCGAGCGATCCCCATGTCGAGGGCCTCGCGAAGATCGAGGAGTCCCCCTTCCGGATCGCCCCGGAGGCATCGGATGCTCCCGCGGAACTGGAGCGCTCGAACGGTGACCGCGGTCGGCCCCAACCGCGCGTCCAGCTCGAGCGCACGATCCGTGATGTCCTTGCTTTCGTCCAGCTTACCGGCGAGCATCAGCCGCCCCGCCAAGATGGAGTAGGCTCGAGTCAGGAGCGGCGTGGGCTTCCCTTCCAGCAGTTCGACCACCCGGCGAGCCAGGTCTTCAGCCCTCCTGGTGTCTCCGCGGACCCACAGCGGATTCACCATGTCGAGCATCACGCCCGCGGCCGCCTCGGCATCGCCGTGCCGCCGGAAGAGCTCCGCCGCCTGTTCGAACCCGATCACCAGCTCGCCGACCGGCATGCTGCCCGTCTCCCAGGCGGCGTCGAGGGCCTTCACGGCGACGTGGGGGCGGCTCGGATCATCGGGAGGAAGCAGTTCGAGGGCCCTCCGATAGAACGATTCCGCCTTGGCGGCGTCGAGGGGCGCCGCACGATCTCCCGCCAGAACAAGCGCGCGGCGAAGGGGATCCTTCAGCCGTTCGGCCTCCTCGGCGGCACCGGCCGCTTGGGCCAGTTCGAACGCGTGTGCGTAGTGGTGCACCAGGAAGTCGGCCTGGTCGATCGCCCTGTCGCCAGCCTTGCGTTCGATCCACTCCGCGGCCGCCCGGTGCTTGAGTCCCCGCGCCGCCCTCGGGATCTGGCTATAGGCGACATCGCGGATCAACACATGCCAGAAGGAGTACTCGGCCTCGCCGCTCATGGAGGACGTACGGGCCGGGCGGAGGAACTCCTTGCGGACCAGTTCGTGGAGTGCTTCGCGGACGACCCCCTGGTCCGCGCCCCCCATCGACGCGACCGCGCCGCTCCAGAAGACCTTTCCTACCACGGCGCCGTCCTGCAGGAAGGCCTTCTGTTCGTGCGGCAGCGTGTCCAGACGGGCGGCGATGAGCGCCTGAAGCGACTCAGGCAGCGCCACATCCGTGTTCGGGGCGAGGCGCCACCCGCCGCCCTCCGCCCGTGTCAGCATCCCCCGGTCCACCAGCATCTTCACGAATTCCTCCGTGTACAGCGGATTGCCGCCGGAGCGTTCGATCAACGTGGCCTGGACCTCCGCGGGCAAGATGGTCTGCGACAGGAGCTCAGAGACGAGCCGGGCGGTGTCGTCCGATCCGAGGGGAGCGAGCGCCACGGTGACCGAGTTGCGCTTGCCGCCGCCCCACCGCGGGTGGCGTTCGTACAACTCGGGGCGGCCGGTGCACAGCACGAGCATGGGGACGCCGCTCACCCATTCCATCAGGTGCTCGAGGAATTCGATGAGTACGGGATCCGCCCAGTGGAGGTCCTCGAACACCGCTACCAGAGGGGTTCGCGCTGCGACGAGTTCGAAGAACCGTCCCCACGCTGCGAACGACTCGCCCCTGGCCGCCGTGTCGACACCCGTGCCCTCCCCGCCCACCAGTGGGGCCAGCCGCGTCCGCAGCCATTCGACCTCCTCGGGGGAGTCCGTTAGCGACCGGATGGACTCGAGGATCTTCGCCGAGACCTGTTCAGGTTCCTCCGACTCGATGATTCCGGCCTGGGCCTTGACGATCTCCCCGAGCGCCCAGAACGCGATGCCTTCCCCGTAGGGCAGGCACCGGCCCTGACGCCAGGACACGATCTCCGGACGTTCGTCGACGAAGTTGCGGAACTCCCAGACGAGCCTGGTCTTCCCGACGCCCGGCTCCCCCGTGAGGGTGACGAGCTGCGGCGCGGCGTCGCGAAGCGTTCTGGTGAACGTCTCTTGCAGGAGTCCCAGCTCGGCCTCCCGACCGATCAGTCGCGTCCGCGTCCCCTGTTCGACGTCGACGCCGAACCCGCTCTTGGCTCGCACCGCGCGCCACAGGGCGAGCGGCTCCAGCTTGCCCTTGGCCACGGCCGGTGCGAGCTCCTCGTAGTCCACGAGATGCCGCGTGGCACGGTAGGTGGACTCGCCTACCGCGATCGAACCGATCGGCGCGGCCGTCTGGAGGCGTGCGGCGGTGTTCACCACGTCGCCGGTGGCGATGCCCTCTCCTCGCTCGGGACGCGCCCCGAGCACCACGACCGCCTCGCCGGTGTTGATCCCGACCCTGACCGCGAGGTCGAGGCCACCCTGCGACTCGTTCAGGTCCTGGATGGCCTCGAGGATCCGCAGACCGGCCCGAACGGCCCGCTCAGGGTCGTCCTCATGGGCAACCGGAGCCCCGAACACGGCCATGACGGCGTCGCCGATGAACTTCTCGACGGTGCCGCCGTAGCGTTCGATCCCCTTGCGTAGCAGGCTGTGGTAGGGGCCCAACGTGGCCCGGACGTCTTCGGGGTCGGCGTGGTCCGAACGGGCGGTGAAGCCGACCAGATCGCAGAACAGCACCGTGATGACCTTGCGTTCCTCACTTTGTCGGCTCTGCCCATCATGGAGCGGAGTTCCGCAGAAGCCGCAGAGGCGGAACCGGTCCGGGTTCTCCTCGCCGCACTCGGGGCATGACGCCACGAGGCGAAGTGTAGAGCTTGAGTCCCTCGCCGCGTGTCGGTTGTCGGTTCCTGGGGGGTCCCGGATGATGGAGCTACCGACCATCCAGGAGGCAGCGCCATGAGGGGACTCGTCGTCTGCGACATGCTGAACGACTTCGTCACCGGTTCGATCGGCAACCCGCGTTCGGAACGGATCATCCCGAACATCCAGCAGCTGCTGGCCAAGGCTCGGGAGGACCGTGAGAACTGGCTGGTGGTGTTCGCCAACGACGCCCATCTGCCCGAGGACTTCGAGCTGAAGGTGTGGGGCGAGCACGCCATGGCCGGCACGCCCGGCGCGGAGGTCATCCCGGAGCTCGGCGCGCAGCCGAACGAGATCCAGCTGCCCAAGCGGTTCTACTCGTGCTTCCACGAGACGGGGCTCGACGCGCTGCTGCGACAGCATGGCGTCAAGGAGGTCGTCCTGACGGGCCAGCACACGCACATCTGCCTCCGCCACACCAGCGCCGACGCCTTCTACCAGGGCTACGACATCCTGGTGCCGCAGGACGCGGTGGACGCGTTCACCGAGGAGGACCACGAGGGCGGGCTGAAGTACCTCCGCGAGATCTACAAGGCGGACACGCCCTACACGAAGGAAGTTTTGGACCTGTAGTCCGGGCCGTTGGTCGCGTCGAACGCTCAGGCGATGGCCAGGAAACGCGTTCGCGTCGTGGTGTCGGGCGACGTCCAGGGCGTTGGGTTCCGGTGGTTCACTCGCGAACAAGCCATGCATCGCCACCTGACCGGGTCCGTTCGCAACCTCCACGACGGCAGTGTCGAGGCGGTGTTCGAAGGCGATTGCTCGAACGTGGACGATATGGTCGCGTGGTGCCGACACGGCCCCCGGATGGCCACCGTCCAGGACGTCACCGTGACCGAAGAGTCCCTCTCGGCGGGTGACTCGGGCTTCCGGATCCTCCAGTGACTCAGGCGTCGCGGGTTGCGGTTCGCCATCCGCCCGCAGCGAGCATCACTGCCATCCAGCCGAACAGGACGGCGCCCGCCACCACGACGCTCTTGGTGACCGAGGGAGGGCCGGCGTCGAGGATGGGCGCGGGGTTCAGCCGGTCGAGCGCCTGCGTGTAGAGCAAGTGCCGCGCGCCGCCCAGGATGGAGACCTGGGCCAGCAGCGGCGAGGCGATGTGCTGAAAGCCGAGCAGCACGCCGATCGTGGTGGCCCGGGAGTTGATGAGCGAGGCGAACCCCAACGCCACCACCAGGTCGAAGCCCGTGAACAGCACGACCCACAGGTAGCCTCGAACGATCAGCGATGCGTTCGGCGTGGCGAACCCTCCGGCGAACACCAGGGAGCAGGTCGCGACGACGACGAACCCGAGCGTCACCATCGGGAGGTAGAACGCCAGCGCCCCCGGCACCCGAGCGGCGAACAGCTGCCACCGCGAACGCCCCGTCGCCACCAGGTCCCGGAACACCCCGTAGGAGACGTCGGCCGTCCCGGCGGCCGCGCCGACCAGGATCGCCCCGACCGACCCGGTCAACACGAGCCCGATCATGCCGCCCCGGAATCCGTCGAGCCCGCCGGCCACGCCATGGCGAACAGGGTTCACCAGATGCAGGATCTCGATGATGCCGAAGATGACGGTGACGATGCCGACCGTGAGGACCAGCGACCACCAGTACAGCGGGCGCCGCCGGAACAGCTTCAGCCACGCCGCCTTGACCAGTCGCATCCTCAGGCGCTCGTTTCGAACCGGGAGGTGAGTTCGAGGAACCGCTGCTCCAGCGAGACCCGCTGCCCCTCGACCCCGTACACCTGGACTCCTCCGGCGACCAGACGCCGAACGACATCGGCGACGGCCTCGTCGGTCTCGGCGCCGGCAGTGGTCGAGAGCGTCACCTCCAGGACCCCTTCCTCCTGATGGACAGACTGCACCGACGGGTGATCCTTGAGGGCGATGGCGGCCGCGGCGGGTGCGCCGCACCGGAGCCGAACGACCCTCCGCCCCGCCCCGGCGATGTCCGCGACCGAACCCT
>DAIMKN010000108.1:0-7473 GCA_036721725.1 Actinomycetota bacterium | reverse complement strand
CCGAGCAGCACGCCGGGCCCGGCCACACGCCGCCAGGTCGCCGCCTCGGCCTGGCCACCACGCCGGCGCATGAACGGGACAGCGGCCAGGATGGCCAGGAAGCCGAGGCCACGGGTCCACGCCATGAACGTGAGGACGGGGAGATGGCGCAGCGCGATCTTCGCCGCGGGGAAGGTCGCGCCCCACAGCAGCGGTGTCAGCAGCAGCACCAGCCCCGGGTCGATGCCGGCGGCGCGTTTCGCAGATCGTGTTCGCACGGCCCGAACCCTACCTACAATGGCCGGACCGTGAGCGAGGCATCCAAGGACACCTACTTCATCACCACCCCCATCTACTACGTGAACGACGTGCCGCACATCGGCCACGCGTACACGACGGTGGCGTGTGACGTGCTCGCCCGCTACCACCGCCTGCGCGGCGAGAAGGTCTTCTTCCTCACCGGGACCGACGAGCATGGCGACAAGGTCGAACGGAGCGCCGCGGCGAATGGCATGGACCCCAAGGCGTGGACGGATTCGATGATCCCGCAGTGGAAGGAGGTCTGGAAGCGCCTGGACATCTCGTTCGACGACTTCATCCGGACCACGGAGGAGCGGCACGAACGTCCCGTCCAGGAGTTCTTCCAGCGGCTGTACGACCGCGGAGAGATCTACCTGGGGACCTACGAAGGTCCGTACTGCGTGTCGTGCGAGGAGTTCAAGGTGGAGTCCGAACTCGTCGACGGCAACTGCCCGATCCACGGCCGTCCCGTCGAACATCTGACCGAGGAGAACTACTTCTTCCCGCTGTCCAAGTACCAGCAGCCGCTCCTGGATCTCTACGCCGCGAGGCCCGAGTTCATCCAGCCGGAGGCCCGCCGCAACGAGGTGGTGTCGTTCGTTCGTGGTGGGCTGCAGGATCTTTCGATCTCACGAGCCTCGCTGGAGTGGGGCATCCCGATCCCGTGGGATCCTAAGCACGTCATCTACGTGTGGGTCGACGCGCTGCAGAACTACATCACGGCGGCCGGGTTCGGCAACGACGAGGCGAGGTTCGAACGGACGTGGCCCGTCGACGTGCACATGGTGGGCAAGGACATCATCCGGTTCCACGCGGTGATCTGGCCGGCCCTGCTCATGGCGAGCGGTCTGGAGGTCCCGCGAACGGTGTTCGCCCACGGCTGGCTGCTGGTGGGCGGGGAGAAGATGTCCAAGACCAAGCTCACGGGGATCCATCCGTTCGAGCTGATCGACCACTTCGGGGTGGACGCGTACCGCTACTACTTCCAGCGCGAGGTGTCGTTCGGCTCGGACGGGAGCTTCAGCTGGGAGTCCATGGTGGCCAGGACGAACGCCGACCTGGCGAACGGCCTGGGGAACCTGGCCAGCCGGGTGCTGGCGATGATCGACCAATACTTCGACGGGCTGGTCCCGGATCCGGGGGACGTCCCCGCGGGCCGACTGGTCTCGGCGGCCGCGACGATGGTCGAGGACTTCGAACGCCGGTTGGCGGCGTTCGAGCTGACGGACGCGGCGGCGACGGTGGACACGTTCGTCCGGGAGGCGAACCGGTACCTCGTGGAGGTCGCGCCCTGGACGCTGGCCAAGGACCCGTCGCGCCGCGGCGAGCTGGCCCGGTCGCTGTACGACTCGGCGGAGGCGCTCCGGCTGATCGCCCTGCACTCCTGGCCGGTCATGCCGAACGCCGCCGAACGCCTGTGGGAGCAGATCGGCATGCCGGAGCCGCTGACCTCCTCGGTGCTGCCGGCGGACGGGGCGTGGGGCGGTTCGGCGCCGGGGACGAAGATCCGCCGGGGCGAGTCGCTGTTCCCCAGGCTCGAGGGCTGACCGGCGTGACCGCCTCGAACGACGACCCCCCGGGGGCCCTGGGCGCGGTCGACACCCACTGCCACCTGTTCCTGATGGACCAGGAGCCGGCGGACGTGGTGGCCGCGGCTCGGGAGGCGGGCGTGGACCGGATGGTCTGCGTGGGGATCGATCCGGTCACCAGCCGGCGTTCGCTGGAGCTGGCCGATTCGCTGCGAGGGGTGTTCGCCACGGCCGGCATGCACCCCCACACGGCGAGCGAGTTCGACCGTTCGGCCGGCGCGACCATCGAGGAGTTGCTGGGCGATCCGCGGGTCGTGGGGATCGGGGAGTGCGGCCTGGACTACTTTCGGGAGCTGTCCCCGGTGGAGGACCAGCAGCGCGTGTTCCGAACCCACATCGCCCTGTCCCGCGAGACCGGCAAGCCGCTCGTCGTCCACATCCGCGACGCGTGGGAGGACGGCCTGAGGATCCTGGAAGAGGAGGGCGCCGAACGCGTCGTCCTGCACTGTTTCACCGGCGACGCGGCGGTGGCCGCCGAGGTGAACGCACGGGGCTACGTGGTGTCGTTCGCCGGCAACCTGACGTACCCGCGCAACGGCCACATGCGGGAGGCCGCGGCCGCCCTGGACCCGGCCCGCGTCGTGGCGGAGACCGACAGCCCGTTCCTCTCACCGCAATCGCTGCGAGGCCGGGACAACCATCCGGCGAACGTCCTGGCCGTGGTCGACGAATTGGCCGTTTTGCGCGGCGTGGACCGCGCCCAGGTCATCGAAAGCACGGCGAACGCGGCCGTTCGCATCTTCGCCCTGGAGGGCTAGCGACCGTTCGGCGTCTCAACCCAGGTTGCACTTGAGGTTGAGACTTTGTTAGGGTCCCCTGGCTCGACCCGCGAAATGTCGCCCCTCGGCGACACCTCCCCCGCGGGGCCAGTGGTTCGAACGGGTGTGGACATGCGCTTCACGGTTCGACGGTCCAGCGCGATGATGGGAGCTGCCCTCGCCGGGCTCATCCTCCTGTCACCGTCGACCTCGGTGGCCCGCGAACTCCCTGCTCACCGAGGCCCGTCAAGCCGAACCCTCATCTCCCGGTCGAGACACGAAGCTCCGGCTGGTCGGCTCACCGAGCTCACCTGGTTCGACTGCTCCCGGCACCGTCCCCGGCCGGGGTCCTCGCCCGCCACCCTCCTCCATCTGGTCGCTTGGTCCGGCGGACGGCGGGTCACTGTCAGAATGGGCGATCGTGGACGGCTCGGGCCCAGAGGAAGCATCGAGGTCTGTCCCGCCACGTTCGCCGCGCTCGCGCCACTCGGCTCCGGCGTCGTCTCGGTCATCGTCCTCCGCCACTGAGGCTTCCGGCCTGACCATCTCCCAGTTGCGGGATCTGGCTCGCCGTCACGGCGTTCGGCCGGTCAAAGCGCTCGGCCAGCATTTCCTGGTCGAACCGACCCTGGCCCGCCGCATCGTGGAGCTGGCCGGCGTGAAGCGGGGCGACCAGGTGGTCGAGATCGGAGCGGGACTCGGGTCGCTGACGGTCGCGCTGGCCGGGGCGGGCGCGGAGGTCGCCGCGGTGGAGCTGGACCGTTCGCTGGTCCCCGCCCTGGAGGAGGCCGTGGGGGCGTTCGGATCGCACGTCCGCATCCTGGCCGGCGACGCTCTCCGCATCGACTGGGCTGTGTCGCTGGAGGGTGGCCCCTGGAAGCTCGTGGCGAACCTCCCGTACAACGTGGCCGTGCCCGTGGTCATGCGGATCCTGCAGGACGAGCCCCGCGTCGAACGCCTCCTGGTGATGGTGCAGCGCGAGGTGGGCGAACGCCTGGCGGCCTCACCGGGCGAGGAGGCGTTCGGCGCGGTCAGCCTGCGCGTGGCCTACTGGACGGTGGCCAAGGTCGTCAGGCGGGTGCCTCGAACGGTGTTCTGGCCCCAGCCGAACGTCGACTCGGTGCTGGTGATGATGGACCGGCGCCTACCGCCCGTCCAGGTGGACCGCGCCGCGCTGTTCGAAACGATCGAGGTCGCATTCTCCCAGCGCCGCAAGTCGATGCGGGGGGCGCTGATGCGTCTCGGCCTGGACGCCGAACGCGCCGCGGCGGTGCTGGCGGGGTGCCGGATCGACCCCCTGGAGCGGCCCGAGCGGCTGGGTCTGGAGGCGTTCGCGTGCCTGACGGAAGGGCGGCTGGCGACGTGACGGTCGTGGTCGAGGCACCGGCCAAGATCAACCTGTTTCTGCGCGTGCTGGGCCGCCGGCCCGACGGCTTCCACGACCTGGAGACGGCGGTCTTGCGGCTCGACCTGGCCGACCGGCTGGAGTTCTCCCCGAACCCTTCTGGGTTGTCGCTCGAGGTCACCGGCGACGCGGCGGCCGGCGTTCCCACCGACGACTCGAACCTCGCGCTAGTGGCCGCCGCCGCTCTTGCCCGCCGGGCGCACATCGAACCCCGGGCCCACATCAGGTTGGACAAGCGCGTGCCGAACGCCGCCGGCCTGGGCGGCGGGAGCGCGGACGCGGCCGCGGCCGTCCGCGCGCTGAGCGAGCTGTGGGGAACGGGCCTGACCGCTGCCGAACTGAGCGCGGTGGCGGCGGGCGTGGGGTCCGACGTCCCGGCGATGCTCCACGGCGGCCCCGTCCTGGCGACCGGCCGGGGCGAACTCGTCCAAGCGCTGCACGGTGTCCCTGCACTGCGGTGGGCCCTGGTCACCGCGCCGTACGGCGTCCCCACCGGCGGGGCGTTCGGCTGGTGGGACGTCGACCGTTGGCCCACTGGCCCCGACCCTCAAGCGCTCCTAGAGGCGGCTCGTAGCGGGGATACCGCCCGCATCGGACCGTTGCTCTTCAACGACCTCCAAGCTGCGGTCATCCGCCGCCACCCGGAGCTTGCCGGCGTGGTCGAACGCCTCCGCGGGGCCGGGGCCGCCGGCGTCATCCTGTGCGGGAGCGGCGGAACGGTGGCCGGGTTGCTACCTAGCGGAGTCGACGTCCCGAACGGGGCACTGGAGGTCCGTTCGGCACCGTCGTAGCCGTCGCGAAGAAGCGCGGCTGGCCCCCCGCGACTCGAACGCGGATTTCCGGGACCAAAACCCGGCGTCCTGCCGATTGGACGAAGGGCCAAGCCCTGGAAGCCTACCGCCTCGCCGCAGGCCCGACAGCCGCGGGGCGTCGGGTACGATGGTGGCGCCCTTCGAGCGGCGGCCCGGGCGGACACTTCCCACCGTTCACCCCGCCTTCGAACAAAGGACGAACGTTGGCCTCGACGACCAGTGCGAAGACCACGCCGCGTTCGGTGGCGCTCGTCCTGCTGGCCGCGGGCAAGGGCAAGCGGATGAAGTCGGAGGTGCCCAAGGTGCTGCACCGGCTGGCCGGCCGCCCCGCGCTGTGGTACGTGACCCAGGCCGGCCTGGCCGCGCGGCCGACGCGGGTGGCGTTCGTCACCAGCTACCGCGCAGAGGACGTCGAGGCGGAGGTCGAGGCGTGGAACCTGCGGCCCGAGACCCGATTCGTCGACCAGGGCACGCCGCTCGGAACGGCGCACGCCGTCGCCGCGGCGGAGGAGGCCACCGCGGGCGCGACCGACGTCCTGGTCATGGCGGGCGACGATCCGTTGATCGGGCCCGAGCACGTTCGGGACCTCCTCAAGGTCCACCGTCGAACGCGCGCCGCGGCCACCATCCTCACCACGTTCGTCGACGACCCTTGGGGGTACGGCCGGGTCGTTCGGGACGGAACCGAGCTCCGGGGCATCATCGAGGAGTCCGACGCCACGCCGGAGGAGCGCGCCATCAACGAGATCTCCACGCTCGTCTACGTCTTCCGCCGCGACGACCTGTACCGCGCGCTGCCGCTGGTGGGACGGGAGAACCGCCAGCGCGAGTACTACCTCCCCGACGTCCTCGACGTGCTTCGGGGCAAGGGCGAGACCATCTCGGCGGTCCCGGCGGATCTCGGCGGCGGCCTCGGCGTCAACTCGCGCCGAGGCTTGGCCCAGGCGACGGCGATCCTGCGCCGGAGGATCGTCGAACGCCATATGGACGGCGGGGTGACGTTCGTCGACCCGGACACAGCCTACGTCGACGTCGACGTTCGGATCGGGCGCGACACCACGGTGCTGCCGTTCACGGTGCTGGAGGGTTCCACGAGGATCGGTTCGGAGTGCGTCATAGGGCCGGGGAGCCGCGTGGTCGACTCGACGGTCGGCGACGGAGCGGAGGTCAGCTACTCGGTCGTCCGGGGCTCGAAGATCGGGCGGCGCGTGTCGATCGGGCCGTACGCCAGCCTGAGGCCTGGCACGGTGATCGACGACGACGCCAAGGCCGGGACGTTCGTCGAGCTCAAGTCCACGCGCCTCGGCCGCGGGGCGAAGGTCCCGCACCTGTCCTACATGGGCGACGCCACGATCGGGGCGGGGGCGAACGTCGGCGCGGGCTCGATCACGTGCAACTACGACGGGGTCAACAAGCACGCCACCACCATCGGCGAGGGCGCGTTCATCGGTTCGGATACGATGCTGGTCGCACCGGTCAAGGTGGGCAAGCGAGCCTGGACGGGGGCGGGTTCGACCATCACCAGGGACGTCCCGGCGGGGGCGCTGGCGGTGGAGCGGAGCGAGCAGCGAGTGGTGCGCGGCTACGACGAACGCAAGCGCCCCGTCGCGGTGAAGAAGAAGGCGCGGCGCCGGACCGGGCCTGAGGAGGGAGGCGGAGACCGTGGGTGACGTGCACGAGATCGTGCCGCGCAAGCGGATGATGGTCTTCACTGGGACCGCCCATCCGGCGCTGTCGGGTGAGATTGCCGAGGCGCTCGGGCTCGAACTGACCCCGGCCAAGCTCAACCGATTCTCCTCCGGAGAGATCTATTTCCGGGCGGAGGAGAGCGTTCGCGGGGCGGACGCGTTCGTCATCCAGACCCACTCCCAACCCATCAACGAGGCGATCATGGAGCAGTTGGTCATGATCGACGCGCTGAAGCGGGCCTCGGCCAAACGCATCACCGCGGTCGTCCCGTACTACGGCTACTCGCGCCAGGACAAGAAGTCGCTGTCGCGCGAACCCATCTCGGCCAAGCTGGTGGCGGACATGCTGACCGCGGCGGGTGCGAACCGTGTGGTGTCCGTGGACCTTCACTCGGGCCAGATCCAGGGTTTCTTCAACTACCCGTTCGATCACCTCACCGCGCTGCCGCTGCTCTCGAACTTCCTGACGGAGGAGATGAAGCTCCCCGAGGACCTGGTGGTGGTGGCGCCCGACGCGGGGCGGGTGAAGACGGCCGAACGCCTCCGCGAATACCTCCACGCGGATCTGGCCTTCCTGTACAAGCGGCGTTCGCGCCACGAGGCCCACACCATCACCGACATCGCGGTGGTGGGTGAGGTCAACGGGCGGGCCTGCGTGCTGATCGACGACATGATCGATACGGCGGGGACCATGGTGAAGGGCGCGGCGGCGCTGGCGGCGGTTGGGGCCGGCGACATCTACGCGGCGGCCACGCACGCCGTGCTCTCGGGCAAGGCGGTGCAGACCATCGCCGAGTCGCAGATCCGCGCACTCGTCGTGACGAACACCCTCCCCATCCCGGAGGAGAAGGCGCTCGTCCTCGGAGATCGGCTGACCGTGGTGTCCATCGCGCCGATCATCGCCTCGGCGCTCAAGGCCGTGTTCGAGGACGAATCGGTGTC
>DAIMKN010000107.1:0-7530 GCA_036721725.1 Actinomycetota bacterium | reverse complement strand
ACAGCTCCCAGGTGTCCAGACCGACCACCGGTACCCCGATCTTCAGCGCGAACGCCACCTCGCTGAGGGTGCCGAACTCTCCCGCCACGGCGATGAGGGCGTCGGCGGACCGAACGATGAGCGCGTTGCGCATCTCGCCCATGCCGGTGGGGATGGAGAAGGTAAGGTTCGAGTCGGCTCTGCCTCGGTGGGCATCGGGCAGGATGCCGAGAACGGTCCCGCGTTCGGAGGCCGCCCCCCGGGCGACCGCGGCCATCGTGCCGCCCAGTCCACCGCACACGACCACCGCTCCGGTCCGGGCCAGCAGCCGGCCGATCTCCTCGGCGTGGCGTTCGACCTCGGGCGAGGCCGGATCGGGGCCGCACACCGCGATGTAAACGGTCATCCGTAGGCCTTGCCCAGCATGGCCGACAGGACCGAGATCGCGCCCTGCTTGTCGAGCGGTTCGTTGCCGTTGCCGCACTTCGGCGAGACCACGCACGACGGGCAGCCCTTGGCGCAGGGACAGGTTCGAACGGTCTCCAGCGTCGCCATGACCAGACGTTCGCCCGACAGGTAGCCGCGTTCGGCGATGCCTGCCCCGCCGGGATAGCCGTCGTAGATGAAGATGGTCGCGCCGCCGGTGTCGGGGTGGAACGGTGTGGACAGGCCGCCCACGTCCCACCGGTCGCACGTGGCGACCAGTGGCAGCAGGCCGATGGCGGCGTGTTCGGCGGCGTGGATGGCGCCGGGGAGCGCGGAGGGCCGGACGCCCGCCTTCAGGAACAGCCCGGGTGGCAGCAGCCACCACAGCGTCTTGGTGGTGAGGGTCTGGGGCGGCAGGTCGAGGGCGACCGTGTCGATGACCTCGTTGGTGAAGTGGGACTTGCGCTGGTATCCGACCACCTGCCGCGTCACCTTGACCGAGCCGTAGAAGGCTGGCGTTCGACCGACCGTGCCTTCCCGCAGGGTCTCCAGGAGCTCGATCTCGGTGGTGTCCTTCGACTGCGTGTAGTAGTCGGTCTCGCTCTTGGCCACGACCGCCACCTTGCGTTCCAGGTCCAGAGCGTGGACCTCGAACTGCTCGCCCTGGTGCAGGTACACGGCGCCGGGGTGGACGTGGTAGAAGGCCCGCGCCTCGTCCACCGTGCCCATCACCGCGCCCGTGTCGCGGTCCACGATGGCGAACAGGTGCCCGGAGGCCGAACGGATGTCGATCAGCCGGTGCGGCGACTCCCGGCCCCGGTGGTGGAGGAGGCCGCGGCGTTCGACCAGCCGGCCTTCCTCGATCAGCGCGTCCGCGGCGGCCCGGGCGCCGGGACCGAACACGTCCAGCTCCTCTGGCGTCAAAGGCTGTTCGGCGGCGGCGCAGGCCAGGTGCGGACCGACCACGTACGGATTGGTCGGATCGATGACGGCAGCTTCCGGAGGCTTGTCGAACAGGTCCTCGGGGTGCTGCATCAGGTACTGGTCCAGTGGGTCGTCCTGGGCCACCAGCATGGCCAGCGAGCCCTCGCCGCGACGGCCCGCCCTACCGGCCTGCTGCCACATCGACGCGCGGGTTCCCGGGTAGCCCGCCAGCAGTGCCGCGTCCAGCGAACCGACGTCGATGCCGAGCTCGAGGGCGTTCGTCGCCGCCACCCCGAGCAGCTCACCCGTCCCGAGCTGGCGTTCGAGCTCCCGCCGCTCCGCAGGCAGGTAGCCCGCGCGGTACGCCTTGACCCGCCGCTTCAAGATCCCGGGCAGCTCCCGACGGGCGAACTCCGCGACCAGCTCGGCGCTCTTGCGCGTTCGGCAGAACGCCAGCGTTCGGATCTCCTTCTCCACCAGCCGCCGCAGGAGGTAGGACGTCTCGGTCATGGCGCTCCGACGCAGCCCGAGCTCCTCGTCCACCAGCGGCGGGTTCCACAACGCGAACAGCTTCTCCCCGCGCGGCGACAGATCCTGGTCCACCGCCTCGAACGCCAGCCCGGTCAGGCGTTCGGCCAGCTCCGCAGGATTGCCGATGGTGGCCGAGGCCAGCACGAACTGCGGAGAGCCGCCGTAGTGCGCCACCAGCCGCCGGAACCGCCGCAGGATCATCGCCACATGCGAGCCGAACACCCCCCGCGCCACGTGAGCCTCGTCCACCACCACCAGGCCGAGGCGGAGGAAGAGGTCCGCCCACCGGACGTGCCCGGGCAGGATCGAGGCGTGGAGCATGTCCGGGTTCGTCATGATCAGGTTGGCGTTGCGTCGGATCAGGGCGCGTTCGGCCTGTGGTGTGTCACCGTCGAACACCGCCGCGCGGACTTGGGGCAGCTTGAGGTCGCGGACCTGCCGGAGCTGGTCGCGGGCGAGCGCCTTGGTGGGGAACAGGTAGAGGGCGGTCCGCTTCTCGTCAGCCATTGCCATCCGGGCGAACGTCAGGTTGTAGACGAGCGTCTTGCCCGACGCGGTCCCCGTGGCGATCACCACGTTGTGGCCCGCGTCCAGCAGGTCCACGGCGCGGCGCTGGTGCGGGTACAGCCCGTGGACTCCCAGCAGTCCCAGGCGGCTCCGCAGCAGTTCGGGCAGCTCGTCAGGGAAGGGTTCGACCACGGGGGCCCGAGCGGTGAGGACCTCCACGTGGGCCAGCGAGCCCTCGCCCCCCTCCTGCCCTGCAAGCTCGGCCAGGAACGCGCGCGCATCCACCGCGTTCGATGGTAGTGCCTCTCTAGCGACAGGACCGGCTGGCACAATGGCGCCGTTCCCGGCGACGATGCTCGAGCAGAGGAGGGTGGCGGCGTGCTGCAGTGGTTCGAACTGGTCGTGGCGTTGTTCGTCATCCTGGCGGGGTCGAACCTGTTCACGAACGGCGTGGAGTGGATCGGGGAGGACCTCGGGCTGTCCGAGGGGATGGTCGGGAGCGTGCTGGCGGCGATCGGGACGGCCCTGCCCGAGACCATCCTGCCCCTCGTCGCCATCCTGGCCGGCCACACCGGCGGCGACGACGTGGGCATCGGGGCGATCCTCGGCGCGCCGTTCATGCTCGCCACGCTGGCCATGGTCGTGGTGGCCGGTTCGGCGTGGCTGTTCGCCGCGCGAGGTCATCGCGAACGAGCGATCCTCGCCGACCGCCGGGTGATGTCCCAGGATCTGACCTTCTTCCTGGGGATGTACTCCCTCGCCCTGGTGGCGGGTCTCGTGCACGTTCGCGTCCTGCACTACATCCTGGCGGTGGCGCTCCTGCTGGCGTACGGCTTCTACGTCAG
This sequence comes from Actinomycetota bacterium, assembly GCA_036721725.1. GTDB lineage: Bacteria > Actinomycetota > UBA4738 > UBA4738 > UBA4738 > DAIMKN01. The sequence continues at coordinate 4,318 of DAIMKN010000107.1, read as the reverse complement.
GCGCCATCTGCGGGCACCGCAGGAGGAGGAGATCGAACGAGAAGCCGCCGGCCAGATCCAGCCGCTGTACTTCCGGAGGTGGACGGGGAGGATGACCGGTCACCCGCCGGCGGGCAAGCCGCCGCTGTGGCTGACCATCGTCCAGACCGCCGCGGGGCTCGGGGTCATCATCGGGGGCGCGAAGCTGTTCGTCTCCGGCATCGAATACCTGGCGCCGAAGCTCGGCATCCCCGCGCTGCCGTTCGCGCTGCTGCTCGCTCCGGTGGCGACCGAGCTTCCCGAGACGTTCAACAGCGTGCTGTGGCTGCGCCGTCAACGCGACACGCTGGCGGTGGGGAACGTGACGGGCGCCATGGTGTTCCAGTCGGCCTTCCCGGTGGCCATCGGCCTGGTGTTCACGCCGTGGCGCCTGACGGGCGACGCGCTGGTCGCCGCCGTGGTGGCGCTGGCGGCGGGCGCGGTGTTGCTGGCCATGGTTCGGTTGCGAGGGAGGCTGTCGGCGGGCCCGCTGCTGTTCCAGGGCGTCTTCTACCTGGGTTTCGTCGTCTACGTCCTGACCAGGCTGTAGCCGGCTAGGGGAAGGTCCCGTCCTTGCGCATGGCCGCGTAGATCGCCTGCGCCGCGGGTGAGATGAACACCACGCTGGCCAGGCCGTAGTTCCCCCCGCTCCCTGGCACCACCAGGTTGTTCACGTTCGACGTCGGGATGTGCGTCGCGGTGAGCGCCAGGTCCAGAAGCTGCGGGGCGGTCAGGTCGCTCGAGATGTTGTGCCACCCCACGGACATCCAGTGGAACACCACCGAGGGGTCCCTGGTGAACGCCTTCCGAAGCTGGGTCAGCGCCGCCCTGAACAGCAGTCCCTGGTCGGCCGAACGGTCGAAGTCGCCGTTCGGCAGGCTGTGGCGGTCGCGGGCGAACGCCAGCGCCTGCCACCCCTTGAGGTGGTGCGGCCCGGCCGAGAAGTTCGCGTGCGAGTAGATGTCGTGCATCGGCCGCGGCACGTCGATCTGGATGCCGCCGATGCCCTGGACCATGTTCGACAGACCGTTGAACGAGGTCAGCATCCACAGGTCGATCGGGATGCCGGTCAGCCGTTCGAGCGTCCTGACAGCGAGCGGCGGGCCGCCGTAGAGCAGCGTGTTGTTGATCTTGGAGCGGCCGAAGCCGGGGATGTTCACGAACGAGTCTCGGGGGAACCCCAGGATGGTGGCGCGGTGGTGGACCGTGTCGATCCCGATGATGTGGATGGAGTCCGAACGCTCCCGGGCCACGGGCTGGCCGGGCCGCGCGTCGCTGCCGAGCGCCAGGATGAACAGCGGCCGCTGTCCCCTCAGGGCCGGCACGAACGACGCCCCGTGCGCCGAGTGGATCTCGATCGCCGCGCCGGCGTTCGACGCCGCCGGAGCGCCTCGAACCCCCAGCCCCACGACCGTGGCCAGCGCGATGACGGCGATGGCCAGCACCGCCGCCGTCATCCGGAGCAGCGACCCGTGATGCCGGCGCCGCTGGCTCATGACGAGCTCACCGTGGTCCGCGCGGTCGGGTAGCCCACGATGACCCACCGGTTGCCGGCCGGGCGGAGCAGCAGCCGCGCGAAGGTGGAGGCGTGCAGCGTCCCCGTCCCGTCGTTCGACACGCCGTCCGCGCGCAGGCTGACGATCGCATCCGCGCCCACCGGCCGGAGCGACGCATCCAACAGGATCCGGAGGTCCAGCGTCGAACGCACCAGCTTCACCGTCGCCACGTTCGTCCCGCGCCGCGCCGGCAGGAGGGACGACGCGTCGCGGTGAGCCCTGGTCACCGCGCCCGAGCCGAACGCCCCCCACACCTGTGGGGAAGGGTGACCGTCCCAGGAGGCCGCGTCCAGGAAGGCGGCGCCGTAGAACGCGTTGAGTGCGGTTCGAACCCGCGTTGCCGCCGCCCTGGCCTGTCGCTCCCCACCCTTGCGGGCCAGCGTGGAGAACCGCATCGTGTGGAGCCGAAACGCGAAGGGCGGAGCAGGAGCGGGAGGTGTCGGCGAGGGCGTGGGGGAGCCGAACGGTGGCGGGGGGGAGAACGAGGGGGTTCCCACAACACGGGGCGACGTCCCCGAGCCCTTCACCGCCAGTCCGACTCCGAGCGAAAGGAGCCCGACCACGACCACCGTCAGGGCCACCCGCTGCGCCACCCGCCATTCGGGCCGATGGGACGGTTGAGTCGCGTTCGCTGTCGCTTCAATGGACGCAGCCGCGTCGGGCTGCGCGGAACCGTCATCGTCCGCGGTGGAGCTCGGGACGTGCGGATCGGACCTCAGATCGGAACCCACCTGCGCCAACCCTATCGGCCGCATCCCCGCGCATCAAGGGTTGCTAGACTCCCCGCCATGGACTTGGACGTGGCGACGAGCGAGATGGGGGAGGCCAATGTCCTGACGCTGGCAGGCGAGATCGACGTGTACACCGCGCCTCGCCTCCGTCAGGCGATCATCGACCTGGTCGAGGCCGGCAAGACGTACCTCGTCATCGACATGGAGAAGGTCGACTTCCTGGATTCGACGGGACTCGGCGTTCTTGTGGGCGGCCTGAAGCGGGTCAAGACGACCGACGGAACGCTCGCCATCGTGGCCACGCAGGACAAGATCCTCAAGATCTTCGACATCACCGGGCTCAACAAGGTCTTCTCGATCCACGGCTCGCTGGCGGAGGCCGTCGGCTCGGAAGGGGAGTGACCCCGTGGCAGGCCCGGTCGCGGTCCCTGAGCTCGAACTGGAGTTCCCGCCGCGTCCCGAGTTCGTTCGAACCGCTCGCCACACGGCCTCCGCGCTGGCCCGCCTCCACGAGCTCTCGGACCAGACGGTCGAGGACCTCAAGCTCGCGGTGTCCGAGGCCTGCACGAACGCCGTCACGGAGAACGCCAAGCAGCAGAGCGCCGAACCGGTCCTCCTGCGCATCCACCGCGACGGTTCGTCGCTGGTCCTGGAGGTCCTGGACCGCGGCCCCGGTCTGGACCCCAGCCTCATCGACCGGGACGCCGAACTCGACTCGCAGGAGTTCTCGTTCGAGAAGGGCCTGTCGCTGCCCCTGATCCGCGGCCTGGTGGAGGAGCTGTCGCTCACACCGCGCGACGGCGGCGGCACCGTGGTCACGATGCGCGTGGCCGCCGACCCCGGCCCGAGCGGCCTGGACTGACGCCGAACTCCCGCACTCCCCGAGCGAGGTGACGAGAAACATCCCTCGCACGGGGTACATTTCATCGAACGGCCTCGCGAGGGCGCGGGCGCCTTAGGAGCAAAGCGTGAAGGATCATTCCCCGCACATCATCTCCACCCCTCTGGCAGCGAGGGTGACGCGGTGGGGTCTGGTGGCGTGGTCGATGATCGGCGTGTTGATCCTCGCCGCCATCGTCTGGCGGTTCGTCCTCTATCCCATCCGGTTCGTGTTCGCTCCGCTGCTGCTGGCCGTGGGCATCGTGTATCTGCTCAATCCGCTGGTGAGCATGCTGCAGCGTCGCGGCATCCGGCGGGCGTACGGCGCGCTGCTGACGTACTTCCTGTTCTTCACCATCATCGGCCTGGCCGTTCGAGCGCTGGCGCCGTCGGTGGCGAACCAGGTGTCGGGGTTCGCCCGGGCCGTGCCGAACCTCCTCGACCAGGTCAAGACGTGGGTGGCCCACATCAATCTGCGGTTCCACACGCACTTCGACGTGAACGGGGCGCTGCAGAACTTCACCCCGGGCGGCAAGGGCGGCAAGTTCATCTCGAAGATCTTCAGCGCGGCGGGGAGCGTCCTGCACGGTGTGGTGGTGTTCGTCCTGGGCGCGGTGCTCGCCATCTACCTGCTGATCGACCTGCCCAAGATCCAGGCGGGGGCGATGGCGCTGATCCCGGCCCGCCGGCAGCCCGAGGTCCGAACGGTCCTCGACAGCATGAGCCGGGCCGTCGGCGGCTTCTTCCGTGGGCAGCTGCTGCTGGCGCTGTTCGTCGGCATCGCCTGCATGATCGGGTTCTACGTGGTCGGTCTCCCCTATTGGGCACTGGCGGGCGTGGTGGTGGGGGTGACCAAGCTCATCCCGCTGATCGGGCCGTTCATCGGCGCCATCCCCGTCTCGCTCATCGCCCTCACGGCGGGGAAGACCGGCGGCCTCCTGCACCTGCATCCCGGCCTGGCACTGTTCCTGGGCGCGGGCGCCGTCATCTTCATCGTGGTGCAGGTCGACATCTACGTGCTGAGTCCGAACGTGGTTGCCAAGACGGTGAAGATGCACCCCGTCACCGTGATGCTCGGGCTGGTCATCGGCGGCTCGCTGCTGGGGATCCTGGGGATGATCCTGACGGTCCCCA
>DAIMKN010000106.1:0-7766 GCA_036721725.1 Actinomycetota bacterium | reverse complement strand
ACCAGATGGGCCAGCAGCCGAACGGTCGTCGTCTTGCCGTTCGTCCCGGTCACCATGATCACCGGGACGGCCGGCTCCGGAAGCTGGGGGGCGGGGCCGGGTTCGGTCCGGCGCAGGCGTGTCGAGGCATCCTTGAGAGCCTTGCGCAGCGAGCGCCGCCCGGGCAGCAGGTCGAACAGTCCCGCCAGCTCGGTGCCCAGGGCTCGCGCGGCGTTCAGGCGGCGCCACGGGAACGCCACCACCACCTGGTCCCGCTCGATGCCGGGACGGGACCGAACGGCCAGCTCGATGCCGGCCTCGTAGGCCAGCGTACGGGTGAGGTGCGCGGCGAGGCGGACCACGAACCGGCGCCGCTGCTCGGTGCCCGGCGGTCCCACCCGCGGCCCCCGTTCGGTGCCCACCCCGGCCAGCCCGGCGGCCTGCGCCAGCAGCGAAAGGCGTTCGGCCGAAGCCTCGAGCCACGCGGGCACCGCGAGCGTGACCTTGATGGCGGGGCGGGTGAAATAGAGGTTCGGACCGTCCAGCTCGCGGAGCTCCGCGAGCGATCGGGGCGGGGGGGATCCGTCACCGGTGGTCATGGGTGGAAGGAGCCTACGACTCACCGGACGGCCCGTCCGACCGACAGTTGGCGATTTTTCGTCACAACTGACTCGGAACTTGGCGGACGCACGCGCCAGGGGATTGCATCCGGGACAGCGAACTGTCAATATCCCGGCAATGAACGAGCAGAGCCTTCAAGCAGCTAACGCGTTTCTGAGCGCCGCCGCATCCACTACCGCGCCGGGCGAGTTCCTTGACCGTTCGCCTGCCGAGGTCGGGCGCGAGGCCGGCCTGTCGAACCCGTTGGCAGTGGCCCGGGCCATCCGGGCGCTGGCCGCCCGCCGCCGCCTGGAATCGGTGGACGGCCGCTACCGCCTGCTCGAACCGACGGCGCTGGCGCCCGGCGAGCCCGAGTCCGTTCCCCGTGCCCCTCGCAAGCGCAAGGCCAAGCGAGGACGGCCGCCGGGAAGCCGCAACGCCGACAGCGGCTCGCAGGTGGACGGAGAACGCCGCGCCTCCTACAGCGACCTGGGCCGGGCCGTGGTCGAACGCATCATCGAACTGGGCCGGGAGGCCGGTGAGGCCGTGGCCTCCACCGACCACCTCCGGCGGGAGGCCAAGGACAACAAGGCCGCCCGCATCGAGGCCGACCAGCGCGCCAACCGGCTGCACGAACGGGTCCGGGAGCTCGAGGCCAAGTTGGAGATGGCCGAGGCGAACCTCCGCACGGTGCTGGCCGCCGCGCGAGGACGAGGCGCCACCGCCGCGCCGACGGACAACGAGATGGAAGCGCTGCTCAAGATCCTGAAGAGCCCCTCGGATTCGAGCGACGGAGAAGGAGACGGAGAAGGAGATGGAGAAGGAGATGGCTCGGAGGCCTCCGCCGGGACCGGGGAGGACACCTCCGAAGCCTCGTCCGACGGCCGAGCCCTCTTCGCGCTGAGCCCCGAACCCACCCAGGACTCCTCCGGCGGGTGAGTCGTTCGTTCGAGCCCAACCGGCTCGCCATACTCCTGGAGGAGCGGTACCCGGCCTACCTCGACGACCTCCGAACGCTGGTCAACATCGACTGCGGCACGTTCATCAAGGCGGGTGTCAACCAGGTCGCGGACTTCATGCAGGCGCGGTTCACCGCGGGTGGCTGGCAGGCTGAACGCCTCCGGCCCACGCCGCGTGACCCGTCGCTGGACCTGGCCGACATCGTGGTGGGGCGGCTCACCGGTCCGGGGACGCGGCGGATCCTGATGATCGGCCACATGGACACGGTGTTCCCCGAAGGCACGGCCGCCGCCAGGCCGTTCCGCATCGAGGACTCCACCGCGTTCGGCCCCGGCGTGTCGGACATGAAGGGCGGCCTGCTGGCCGGCCTGTACGCCGCGACCTGTCTGCAGGAGGCCGGCCAGGGAGACTGGGCGTCGATCACCTACGTGTGCAACCCGGACGAGGAGATCGGTTCGCCCGGTTCGAAGCCGCTCATCGCCGCGCTGGCCCGCGACGCGGACGTGTGCTTCGTGCTGGAGGGCGCGCGCGAGAACGGCGACATCGTCTCCGCCCGCAAGGGCGTCGCCGACTTCCGCATCACCGCGACGGGCCGGGCCGCGCACGCGGGCGTGGAGCCCGAACGGGGGCGTTCGGCCATCATCCAGATCGCGCATACCGTGCTGGCGCTTCACGCCCTCAACGGACGGTGGCCGGGCGTGACCGTGAACGCCGGGGTCATCAGCGGCGGGACCAGGCCGAACGTGGTGCCAGAGCGGTGCGAGCTTCGGGTGGACGTTCGAAGCACCACGGCCGCGGAGACCGCGGAGGCGCTGGCGGAGGTCGAACGCTTGGCTCGGACGGTGGAGGTCCCGGACGTCACGGTGGAGGTCCATGCCGAGGAGGGCTTCCCGCCCATGGAGAAGACGCCGGCCACCGCGAGGCTGGTCGAACAGGCCAAGGCCATCGCCGCGGAGCTCGGGTTCGAGGTCAGGGACGCCGCCACCGGTGGCGCGTCGGACGCGAACCCCGTGGCCGGGATGGGGGTGCCCACGCTGGACGGGCTGGGACCGGTGGGAGGAGCCGACCATGCGCCCGGCGAGTGGATCGACCTGGAGAGCGTGGTGCCTCGAACGGCCCTGCTGGCCTCGCTGATCGCCGGCTTGGGCTCCGACTAGCCCGAGGGTTTCTTCGGCTTCGCGGGGTAGTCGTAGTAGCCGTGGCCGGTCTTTCGACCCAGCATCCCCGACCGCACCCGCTGTTTGAGTTCGGGTGGCGCGGCGTCGTAGGGCCGGTGGAACTCGTCGAACAACGACGCCGAGATCGCCTCGCACACGTCCGCCCCGATGAGGTCGATCAGCGCGAACGGCCCCAGGGGGTGCTGCGCGCCGAGCGTGATGGCGAGATCGATGTCCGCGGGGCTGGCGTAGCCGCTCTCCGTGAGCCGAACGGCCTGGTTGAGGTACGGGATCAGCAGCCGGTTGACCAGGAACCCTGCCCGGTCGGGCACGCGCAGCGGCCGCTTGCCCAGGGCGTGGGCGAGCGTTCGGCCTGCCTCCACCGCCTCCGGTGAGGTTCGAACGCCCGCCACGATCTCCACCAGCGGCATGCGGTGGACGGGGTTGAAGAAGTGCACGCCGACCATGCGCTCGGGCTTCCTCAGGGCGGCGGCGAGTTCGGTGATCGACAGCGATGACGTGGTGGTGGCCAGGAACGCGTCAGCAGGAAGGTACGGCTCCAGCCGGGACAAGGCCTCGCGCTTGACGGCCAGATCCTCCACCGTTGCCTCCAGCAAGAGCTGGCACCGCTCGAGGGCCGCGGGACCGGTGGAGATGCTTGCTCCGGGCGAGGCGTGCAGCAGCTCCTGACGGAGCGCGCCGGCCCGTTCGGGTGCGTTCGACTGGAGCACTACGTCCAGGCCGTTCGACAGACACAGCGCGGCGACGCCCTTGGCCATGACGCCCGTGCCGAACAGACCGATGGAGGTGAAGCGGGTGGGTTGCATGACGGTGCGTAGCGTACCCGCGGGCGGTGCGTAGAGTGGAGACGTGGACCAGGAGACGGTGGGGCTGTTCGGGCCGGACTCGGTGTCGTGGCAGGTCAACCGGGAGGTCACGGTGCTGTTCGGCGGGGCCCGGGCGCTGCTGATGCAGGCGGCGCACCCGCTGGTCCTGGCCGGCGCGCGGCAGACGGGCTTCTACGAGCGCAACCCGTGGAAGCGCCTCGAACGCACCTTGCAGCTCACCTACACCATCACGTTCGGCACGCGAGCCGAAGCCATGGCGTCGATCGAACGCATCAACCGCGTCCACGTCGACGTCCACGGCATCGACGAGGTTACCGGCCTTCCCTTCGACGCGCTCGACCCGTCGCTCCTGCTGTGGGTCCACGCGTGTCTGGTCGACAGCACGCTGCTGTTCGAACGTCTCACCGTCGGGCGCCTGGACGACGAGGGCCGCGAACGGTTCCACCGCGAACAGATGGTGGGGGCCGAACTGCTCGGCATCCCCCGCGACCTCATCCCGCCGACGGTTCCGGCGCTGCGGGCCTACATCGACGACGTGGTGGCCGGCGGCATCCTCCTGGTTACCGACGACACGCAACGGGTTGCCGAACTCATCCGCACGCCGCCGCCTGGGGTGCCGTGGCGGCCCGTGCTGCGGCAGATCGCGAGGTGGGCGTTCGGCACCCTGCCCGAGCCGCTCCGGCGCCTCTACGGCGTCGGATGGAGTCCGGTGAAGTCGTTCCAGCTCCACGGCCAGCTGGCCACCGTGAAGATGATGCGGCCGGCGCTGCCGGAGCGCTACCGCGAGATCTTTCCGGCCCGCGTGGCCCGGGCCCGGCTGAACGGTGACCCACTCCCCGTGCTGCCGGCGAAGCGTCAGGCCGCGCCGCTCAAGTAGAGGACATCGTTCGTCCGGTCCTCGCTATGCTTCACCGATGGCCGACGCGAGAGGCTCCCACGCCACGGATCCGCCCACACCCGTTCGCGATCTGGACTGGGACGCCGAGCGGGCCCGGGAGTTCGCCGAAAGAACGGTGGACCTGTGGACCGAGTTCCTCGAGCGCCTCCCCAGCCTTTCCGTGGCAACCGACGCGTCGCAGTCCCGGGTGGAGGCCGCCATCGCCCGGCCCATCCCCGAGGAGCCGCTCCCCGACGACGAACTCTTCGACCATCTCCGGCAACTGACGTTCGACTGGTCCATGTATCCGGGCCATCCGCGGTTCATGGCCTACATCTCGGGCTCCGGCACCATCCCGGGCGCGGCGGCCGACCTGCTGGCGTCGGGGCTCAACATGAACCTCGGCGGGTGGCGCCTGTCGCCGTCGGCCACGGAGGTTGAACTGGCCCTCGTCCGGTGGTTCGCCGAACAGTTCGGGTTGCCGGCGGAGGCGAACGGGCTGTTCACGAGCGGCGGAGCCATGGCGAACTTCATCGCGCTCAAGGCTGCCCGCGACCACCAGGCCGGGTGGGGCATCCGGACGGACGGCGTGGCGGCAGGACCGGCCATGCGCATCTACGCCTCGGAGGAGGTCCACGTGGTGTCGGACCGCGCGGCGGACATGCTCGGCATGGGCATGGACGCCGTTCGCAAGATCCCCACGGACGACGTCTACCGGATGCGGGTGAGCGAACTCCGAACGGCCATCGCCGCCGATCGCGCGAGCGGACTACGGCCCATCGTGGTGGTGGCGACGGCGGGCACCGTGGCCACCGGGGCCATCGACCCGCTGGAGGAGATCGCCGCGGTTTGTCACGAGGAGGGCCTGTGGCTCCACGTCGACGCCGCATACGGCGGACCGGCGGTTCTGGCCGAGGACCTCCGGCCTCTGTTCGCCGGCATCGAACACGCCGACTCCATCGCGTTCGACCCGCACAAGTGGCTGTACACGCCGCACTCGGGCGGGGTGGTGCTGGTGCGCGACCCGTCGGCCCTGCCCGCGGCGTTCGGGGCGCACGCCTCCTACGTCCACGAGGACAAGGAGCGCTCGCAGCACGGCGTGGACCTCGGGATGATGGGGCCGCAGTTCAGCCGGGGGTTCCAGGCGCTCAAGGTGTGGGTGTCGCTGCTGGCCCACGGACGACGTGCGTACGCCGCCCGCATCTCGCACGACGCCGAGCTGGCCCGCTACATGGCCGCGCGCGTGGGCGAGCGCGAGGAGTTCGAACTCTCCGCGCCGGTGACCCTGTCCATCTGCTGCTTCCGCTACGTCCCGCCGGTCCTCGCGTTGCAGGGCGACGAACGCGAACGCTATCTGGATGCGTTGAACGCCCGGGTCATGACGGAGATCCAGCTCGACGGCCGGGCGTACTGTTCGAACGCGGTGCTCCGCGAACGCTTCGTGCTTCGCGCGTGCATCGTGAACTTCCGGACGGAAGCCGGCGACGTGGACGCGCTGCTGGACCTGGCGGCAGAGCTCGGGGCGAAGCTCCACGCCAAGATGCGCAGCGCGGCGTGACGGCGTTCGCGCTCCTGGGGTCGGGGGAGTTCGAACCCTGGGCGGAGCCTGTGGACCGGTGGCTCCTGGACCGGGCGGCCGAGGCCGGGCGGGACGGCTCCGTGCTGATCCTGCCCACCGCCAGCGCGCCGGAGGGCGACGCGGTGTTCGACAAGTGGGGGACCATGGGGCTCGAGCACTACGCCGCGCTGCAGGCCCCTGCCGAGGTGGTCCCACTCAAGACCCGGGAGGACGCCGCGTCGGAGGAGCTGGCGGCGGGCCTGGCCACGGCGTCGGTGGTGTTCTTCTCCGGCGGCAACCCCGCCTACCTGGCCACCACGCTCGCGGGGACGGCGTTCTGGACCAGGGTGGTGGCCGAACTGGACCGCGGGTTGTCGTTCGGCGGATGCAGCGCGGGGATCGCCTGCCTCGGTCAGGTGGCCCCCGACAGCGCGGCCACGCGGTTCGGCGACGACATGTGGAAGCCCGGCCTCGAGCTGTTTCCGGGGGTCGTGTTCGGGCCGCACTGGGACATGCTGGACACCTACATCCCCGGCCTGCGAGACGTCATCGTGCAGGGCGTTCCCGAGGGGTCCAGGCTGCTGGCCGTGGACGAATGCACCGCGGTGCTGGGCGACGGGCAGCGGTGGCGCGTGCAGGGTTCGGGGACCGCCTCGCTCTACGACGCGGGGACGTGGGAGAGGTTCGGGCCGGGAGCGGCGTTCGAGGCCGAACTCCGCCCGTCTCCTGCTTGATGCGCCCTCACGGCGTCGGCGTCAGCGTCGGCGTCGGCGAGGCGATCTGGGCCAGGTAGCGTTCGACCTCGGCCCGGTGCGCGCCGAACGGCGCCACGTTCAGGTAGCTCCGGAATTCCGTCGCGGCGTCGGAGGTGCGGTGGAGGCCGCGGAGGTCGATGAGCCCCTCGAAATAGAGCGCCTCGGAGTTCTGCGGGTCCGTTCGGAGCGCGATCTCTTCGCGCTGGAGCGCGATCCCCGAACGTCCCCCCAGGAACAGCAGGAACCCGAGCTTGGCGTTCGCCTCGGCGTCGCGGGGATCGATCCGAAGGACCGCCTCGTACTCCCGGATCGCCCCGTTCAGGTCGCCGTTCGTCAGCAGATACTGGCCCAGGTCGAGGTGCGCTGCGGGGTCGGTCGGATGGTCCTTGACCCGCTGTTCCAGGAAGCTCAGCGCGTCCTGGGGGGTGGCGTTCACCTGCGTTCCACTGATGGACTCCCCCGGCCCGCGGTTGCGGAGCGCTCCCGTCAGCAGCGCGACGACCACCGCCACCACCATTCCGCCCGCCACGACCGCGACCAGAGGCCTCCGTCCCCGCGTCGTCACCGTGTGCTGACCGTTGGGGGAGGGCTCGGGACGGAGGTCGCGAAGGTCGGCGGCGAACGCCCCTGTCCCGTCCCGGGCCTCCAGGGCCCGGAGCACGGTGACCGCGCGGCGTTCGGTCTCTCCCCGGAGCGTTCGGTAGTCAGCGTCGCCCAGCAGGCCCGTGGTGTGTTCGTCATCGAGGTCGCGCAGCCCTCGGAGCAGGCTCTGGCGTTCGTCCTCCAGCGGATCCGTCAGCTTCTCCAGACGCTCCGCCCGTCCCCGGCCGAACGGTCGCAGCACGCCGGCGAGCGCCACGAACAGCAGCCCGAACGAGAGCGGCCACACCAGCCAGGTCATGGGTCGGGAACCTCGGCCGGGTCGCTCAGGGCACGCTGCAGGAGCGCCCGGTCCTCGGCCGAGAGGTCCGGTTCGGTCGCGAGCACCGTTGAAGTCGAAGACCCCGCGTTCCCCGCCGTCCACCGCCGGAG
>DAIMKN010000105.1:3556-7889 GCA_036721725.1 Actinomycetota bacterium | reverse complement strand
GCGGCGTTCGCCCTCGAACAGGACCTGGGGTTCTCCGCGCGGCCTCCGGTGGTGGGCAGCGCGCACGGTTGACGTCGCGCTGCGGGGCGCGGCGAGCGTGTCGTGCTGGGTGTCGGCGGGCCGCGCATCCTTCCGGAAGGCGTGGGCTGTCGCACGCGAACGTATGTCGTGACATACGTTGAGGTGCGGCCCACCCCGAGGTAGCGGAGGGTGGAGTGGTGTCGAAGCGAACGACGATCTGGCTGACCGATCAGGATGTTGAGGCGTTGCGGCATGCCGCGCGCGCCACCGGGAGGACGCAGTCGGACCTCGTTCGGGAGGGCGTTCGGATCATCACGCGCGAGGTCGGCGGCCAGCCGTCAGCTGAGGATCGCCCGCCTCCCGACATGCCCAGCTGGTGGCTCACCCGGCGGCAGGGCCGGCTGCTGGTGCTGAAGAACATCGGCGTCGAACCGGCCGACGCGGCCCGCGAGCTGCGCATCACCGAGGAGGAAGCCGCCTCCGGCTACCGGGAGATCGACGAGTGGCTCGAGGCCAGTCACCGGCGCCATGCGCAAGAGAACGCGGCAGCCGGTACGCTCTCAAGGTGAGCGCCGTGACCGACACGATCACCACCCCGTTCGAGACCGTCATCGGCCTGGAGTGCCATGTCGAGCTGTCCACCGCCACCAAGATGTTCTGCGGTTGCGCGAACACGTTCGGGGCCCCGCCCAATACCAACGTCTGCGAAGTTTGTCTGGGCCACCCGGGCACCCTTCCCGTGCCGAACGAGAAGGCCATCGAATCCATCATCAGGATCGGTCTGGCATTGGGGTGCCGGATCGCGGCGCACTCCCTGTTCCACCGGAAGAACTACTTCTATCCCGACATGCCCAAGAACTTCCAGATCTCCCAGTACGACCTCCCCATCTGCGTCGAGGGGCACCTTGACATCGAACTCGACGACGAACGCCACCGCATCGGCATCACCCGCGTCCACATGGAGGAGGACACGGGCAAGACCACCCACGGCGGTGTAACGGGGCGCATCCACGGGGCCGAGTACGCCCTGGAGGACTACAACCGGGCCGGCGTTCCCCTTGTCGAGGTCGTCTCCGAGCCGGACATCCGCAGCCCAGAGCAGGCTCGCGCGTACCTGACGGAGCTGCGTTCGACGCTGGAATCCCTCGGCGTCAGCGACGTTCGGATGGAGGAGGGGTCGCTGCGGTGCGACGCGAACGTTTCGCTGCGCCCTCATGGGGCTCAGGAGTTCGGCACCAAGGTCGAGATCAAGAACCTCAACTCGATCCGTTCGCTGGAACGGGCCCTCCGGTTCGAACAGGGCCGTCAGGCCGAGGCGCTCACCGCGGGGGAGCGCCTGGTCCAGGAGACCCGTCACTGGGACGAGAACCGCGGCGTCACCTCGAGCATGCGGTCCAAGGAGTTCGCGTTCGACTACCGGTACTTCCCGGAGCCGGACCTCTCGCCGCTCGAGCCCGATCCGGCGTGGATCGAACGCCTCCGTTCGGAGCTCCCCGAGCTTCCCGCGGCCCGCCGGGCCCGGTTCGAACGCGACCACGGTCTTGATCCGCGCCTGGCCGCGCTGGTCGGGACCGACGCCGCATGGGCCCGCTACTTCGAGGAGGCGGTGGCGGCCGGCGCCGATCCCAAGCTCGCCGCGAACTGGATGACCGGCGATCTCTCCGCGCTCCTCAATGCATCCCGGACCGAACTCTCCGCGAGCCCCTTCACCCCCCGTCACCTCGCCGATCTCGTGCAGCTCACCACGAACGGCAAGATCTCCTCCACGGGGGCCAAAGCTGCTCTGGCCCAAGCCTTTTCGACCGGCGAGGACATCGAGGCCATCGTCGAGGCCAAGAGCCTTCGGCAGGTCTCCGACTCCTCCACCCTCGACGCCGTCATCGACGAGGTCATCGCGGAGAACCCCGATCCCGTCGAACAGTTTCGCAAGGGCAAGGAGGGAGTGCTGGGCTTCCTGGTGGGTCAGGTGATGCGCAAGACGAACGGTTCGGCCAATCCGAAGGTCGCCGGCGACCTTCTCCGACAGCGCTTGTCCGAGGGTTGAGGGCCCGGGAACGAAACGTTCGGCTATCTCGTTCGTACGAAGAGCAGTGACGACAGGAGGTTCGGGGATGCACCCCACCGTGAACCACGCCGGTTGAGAACTGAACATGCAGGTGAGGTTCGCCGAAGCCCGGCGCGCCTCAGCCCTCCGGGCGGTCGCCCGGGCCAATGGCAAGAAGCAGGGGAAGATCCTCGGCATCTTCCCCAGGCGTGGCCGCTTGCGGATGGTCGGCGCGCACGAGTTCAGGCCTCCCGAAGAGGATGTCTGGAAGGCCATCCGCTTCTAGCACGGACGTAGACTCTGGCCGATGGCGGCGTGTCCGAACTGCGGCGAGGAGAATCCCGGCAAGGCCCGGTTCTGCTGGTCCTGCGGAGCCCCCCTGCCGGAGGCGGCCCCTGTCCAAGAGGTCCGCAAGACCGTGACCGTCGTGTTCACCGACGTGACGGGCTCCACCGCGATGGGCGAGCGCCTCGACCCCGAATCGCTCCGCCGGGTGATGACCCGATATTTCGATGAGATGCAGACGGTGGTCGAACGCCATGGCGGCACGGTGGAGAAGTTCATCGGCGACGCGGTGATGGCCGTGTTCGGCGTCCCCACCCTCCACGAGGATGATGCGATGCGGGCGGTGCGGGCCGCGTGGGACATGGGCGGAGCCCTCGCCACCCTGAACGAGCACCTCCGGGCCGAGTGGGACGTCGAGATCGTCATGCGGACCGGGGTCAACACGGGCGAGGTGGTGGCCGGCGATGCCTCCGCCGGCCAGCGGCTGGTGACCGGTGATGCCGTGAACGTGGCGGCCCGCCTCGAACAGGCCGCGCCGCCTGGCCATGTCCTGCTGGGGGAGCACACCTTCCGCCTGGTCCGGGACGCGGTGGAGGTCGAACCGGTCCAAGCACTGGCCCTGAAGGGGAAGGTCGATCCAGTGCCGGCCTACCGCCTGGTCGCGGTGGAGCCGGGCGCGGCCGGCGTAGCTCGCCACCTGGACTCGCCGATGGTGGGCCGGGACGCGGAGTTGGCCACGCTGCTGCAGGCCCTGGAGCGCGCCGAACGCGAACGGTCGTGCCACCTGTTCACGCTCCTGGGCTCGGCCGGCGTGGGGAAATCCCGGCTGGTGGAGGAGTTCGTTCGGCGCGTGGCCGACAGGGCTACCGTTCTGCGCGGCCGGTGCCTCGACTACGGCGAAGGGATCACCTACTACCCGGTCAACGAGGTGATGGCGGACGCCGCCGGCCTCCTCCTGGCCACCACGCCCGAGGAGGCTCGGGCCAAGGTCGCCTCGCTCGTGTCGGAGGACGAGGATGAGGATGAGGCCGGCCTGGTGGCCCACCGCATCGCGGAGATGGCCGGGATGGGCGGGACGGGCGCGCCGCCCGAAGAGGTGTTCTGGGCCGTCCGGAAGGTGTTCGAGGCGCTGGCGCGGCGGCGGACCCTGGTGGTGGTGTTCGACGACATCCACTGGGCCGAGCCGACGTTCCTGGACCTGGTCGAACACCTGGCGGACTGGACCCGCGACGCGCCCATGCTGCTGCTGTGCCCGGCCCGGCCGGAGCTGCTCGACGTCAGGCCGAACTGGGGCGGGGGCAAGCTGAACGCCACCTCGGTGCTGCTCGAGCCGCTCACCGCGGAAGAATCGGGACGGCTGGTGGAGAACCTCTTGGGGCAGGCCGAACTCGACGCCGCGGCGGGCCTTCGCATCACCCAGGCCGCCGAGGGCAATCCGCTGTTCGTCGAGGAGATGCTCTCCATGCTCATCGACGACGGCCTGCTCGTCCACCGCAACGGCCGGTGGGCCGCCACGGGCGATCTGTCGGCCCTCGCGGTCCCGCCGACCATCCAGGCCCTGCTGTCCGCACGCTTAGACCGACTGGGGACTGAGGAGCGTTCGGTGCTGCAGCGAGCCTCCGTGGTGGGCAAGGTCTTCTGGAGCGGCGCCGTGGCGGACCTGTCGCCGGAAGCGGTCCGGGCGGGGGTCACCGCCAATCTCATGGCGCTCATCCGCAAGGAGCTGATCCGCCAGGACCGTTCGAGCTTTCGGGGCCAGGACGCGTTCCGGTTCCGGCACCTGCTGATCCGCGACGCCGCCTACCAGGCCATGCCCAAGGAGACCCGGGCCGAGCTGCACGAACGGTTCGCCCTATGGCTCGAACGCGCCGCCGCAGACCGGCTGGCGGAGTACGAGGAGATCCTGGCCTATCACCTCGAGCAGGCATACCAGTACCGAGCCGAGCTTGGGACGGTGGATGAGGATGCGCGAACGCTCGCCAG
>DAIMKN010000105.1:0-3546 GCA_036721725.1 Actinomycetota bacterium | reverse complement strand
CACCTCGAGCAGGCCCACCGGTATCGCGCGGAGCTGGGGCCTCTCGACGACCGCGGACGGGCCCTGCGCTCGCGGGCGGCCGTCGCGCTGGCTGCCGGAGGGAAACGGGCGCTGGCCCGAAGCGATATGCCGGCCGCGACGAACCTGCTGCGGCGAGCCCAGGTCCTCCTTTCGCAGGGAGACCCTCGCCGCCTCGACGTCCTGGTCTCCCTTGGTCAGGCGTCCCTCATGGCGGGCGAACTGGGCGAAGCCGCGGCCTCCTTCGATGCCGTCCTCCGCGAAGCCGGAGGGAACGACCGTTCGAGCTTCCAAGCCCGGCTCTGGCGGATCTCCTTGGGGATGAGCAGCGACCGGGGCTTCCGGGTGGACGTGGCGAGGGTCGAGGTCGAGGCCATCATCGAAGTGTTCGAACGCAACCGTGACGACGAGGGCCTCGCCCTGGCGTGGTCCGTCCTGGCCAACCTGTACAACATGGAGTGCCGGGGCGAGGAGGTCGTCACGGCCGGCCGCCGGTCGGCCCAGTACGCCGCCCGGGCGGGCGATCCGCGGCTGGAGGCGGAGGCGTTGGGGATGATCTCCCTGGGCCTCGCCCTGGGACCAATGCCGGCGGTCGCCGCGGGGCAGGAGTGTCTGGCGAACGTCGAACGGGCGCGGAGGGTCGGCGTTCGCGAGGCGGAGGTCCTCAGCCACGGCGCCGCATCGATCATGCTCGGATTGCAGGGCCGCTTCGAGGACGCCTTCGTTCATGCGCAGCGGGCGGTCGACCTCTGTTCGGAGGTGGGACTGCGGATCCTCCAGGGCGCCATGATGACCTGGGTGGGCAAGATCCACGAACTCGCCGGTGACCTCGCGGGTGCTCGCGAGCACTCGGCGGCCGGCATCCGCATCCTCCAAGATGCCGGGGAATCGGGGTTCCTCTCCACGTTCTCGGCGGAGCTGGGGCGCGTGCTCTACCTCCTGGACGAGCTCGACGAAGCCGACAGGATGGCGGAGCTCAGCCGTTCGCTGACCGCTCCCAACGACCTGGCCTCGCAGATCGGCTGGCGGGGCGTCCGGGCCCGGCTGCTCGCCCGGGCGGGGGAACACGCCGAAGCCCTGGCGATGGCCGAGCGGGCCGTGGAGCTAGGACGGGACAGCGACTATCTGACGTTCCGGGGCGAGGCGTTCGAGGCGCTGGCCGACGTCCACCGCTTGGCCGGCCGGAAGGTCGAGGCCGGGAACGCGCTGCGTTCGGCCCTCGAACTGTTCGAACGCAAGGGCGACGTGGTCACGGCTCGCCGCCTGCGCCAGGATGAGGCATGAGAGGTTCCGGGCCTTTCGTGCGTTCGCACCTCCGACTTTCCCGGCTCCTCGGATCGTGTGATGATCCAGACCGGACGGTACGGCGAATCCTTCCCGGCACCAGTACGTTTGGGAGGACGCGAACGATGACGACAGAACTGCCCACCGAGTTCGACCTGGACAAGTACCTCCGGGCCTCGAAGAAGGTCGACCTGGAAGGCGTGCCCTGGGACCGGGTGAAGGACTTCCCGCTGTCCGTCGGCGAGGCGCGCGTCCTCGCCTACATGATGGACATCGAGTCCCACACGGTGATCTTCTTGCGCGATCTCCTGGCCACCCGCGCCGCGTTCGATCCGGAGGTGACGGCGTTCCTCTCCTGCTGGGTGTACGAGGAGCTGTGGCACGGCGAGGCGTTCAGCCGCTTCCTGGGAGAGGCGGGCTATGAGCTCGGCCCGGACGGCGAACGGGTGTGGGGCGACGCGCCGTACCCGACGCGTTCGGCGCGCAACACATGGATCCGGCGGAAGATCGGGGCCAAGGGGTACGTGTCGCATGTCGCCACCATGCTGGCCACGGCGGTGTTCAAGGACTTCGTGGCGCTCCACATGACGTGGGGTGCGGTGAACGAACTCTCGACGCTGCAGGGCTACCACCGGCTCATCGCCAAGACCGAGCACCCGGTCCTCGTCGAGCTCCTGCAGCGGATCATCAAGGACGAACGCCGCCACTTCGCGTTCTACCGGGCCCAGGCCCGGCGACGCCTGGCGGCCAGCTCCCAGGCCCGCAAGGTCACCCGGTGGGCGATGGAGCGCCTGTGGGCGCCGGTCGGCACGGGCGTTCGGCCACAGGAGGAGACCGACTTCCTCGTGAACTGGCTGTTCGGCGACGCCGAGGGCGAGGTCACCGCCGCGGAGATGGACGCGACGCTGGGGGAGCTCCCGGGCTTCGAGGGCACGCACCTGTTCCGCCGGGCCCGTGTCGAGACGTTGTCTCGCCGGCTGGCGACGACGCGTTCGGCCATGAACAGGACGCCGACGCCGCTGGCGGCCTTCCGAGGCTGACGCCGCCCCCAGCGACAGGGAACCTTGACGCAGGGGGCGGATGGTAGGCTGGCCCGACCATGGACAAGCCCGAGATCTTGATGTCGCCGGGGCCGACCCCGGTCCCGCCCGAGGTCCTGCTGGCCCAGGCCCAACCGCTCGTCTACCACCGCGGACCGGGCTACGGCGCCCTGCTCCGCGAGGTCACCGAGGGCCTCCAGCAGATCATGAAGACGTCGAACGACGTGCTGGTGTTCGCCTCCTCGGGAACCGGCGGGCTCGAATCGGTGGTGGCGAACCTGCTCTCGCCGAGCGACCGGGTGGTCGTGCCGGTGGCGGGCTATTTCGGCGAACGGTTCGCCAAGATCGCCGTGGCGTACGGGGCGGATGTGCGGACCATCGACTACGCGTGGGGGCAGGCCGTTCGAACGGACGACGTCAAGGCCGCCCTGGACGAGGCGCCCGCCAAGGCCGTCTTCATGCAGCAGAGCGAGACCTCGACGGGCGTCATCCACGACGTGGAAGCAGTCGCCGCCGTGGTCAAGGAGGCCGGTGTCCTGCTGGCGGTGGACGCGGTGTCGAGCCTGGGCGCGGTGCCCTACGACGGTGACGGCTGGGGAGTGGACGTGACGGTGGGCGGGTCCCAGAAGGCCTTCTCGGCCACGCCCGGGCTGGCGTTCGTCTCCGTCTCGCCAGCCGCTTGGGAGGCCACGAAAACTGCCACGAACCCCCGGTTCTACTTCGACTGGGCGGCGTACAAGGCGTCGTACGACCTGAAGAACCCGGAGAACCCGTTCACCCCGGCCATCTCGTTGATGCTCGGGATGCGGGTGGCGCTGCGGCGCTACCTGGACGAGGGCGTGGACAACGTCCTGGCCCGCCACCGCATCCTGTCCGCCGCGACCAAGGAGGGTGTGCGCGCATTGGGGCTCGACCTGTTCGGCGAGGGGCGGGAGAAGGCGTGGGCGGTCACGGCCGTTCGAGCTCCCGAAGGGATCGACGGCAACGAACTGGTGGCCAAGGTCCGGGCCGACCACTCGATCATCCTGGCGCCCGGACAGGGGCCGCTGAAGGGCAAGGTCTTCCGCATCGGCCACCTCGGCTACTACGACCGGTTCGACATCATCCGGTGCCTGGCCGCGCTCGAGCTGACGCTCCACAGCATGGGCTATCCGGTCAAGCCGGGGTCCGGCGTGGCGGCGGCGGAGCAGGTGTTCGCGGCGAG
>DAIMKN010000104.1:3615-8020 GCA_036721725.1 Actinomycetota bacterium | reverse complement strand
CCGACGGAGGTGCCGCCGTACTTCTGCACGATCACGGTCATCTCACCGTCGAGCCTACCGCGGCCCATCCGCCCGGCCGTGGAGGCGAGCGGCCGGCGTCGCGTGGTCGGCGCCAACCGACCTCGTACTTGGGGCACCGAACGCAGCTGCGGCGCCCTTAGCCAGGCGAGCGACGTATCCTTGCCTGCTCCAGGTGCGGAGAAGGGATCAAGGAACAGGAGAGGAAGGGGAGCCGCTGATGGGCGTCGCTTGGTACGTCTTCTGGGCTTGCTTCGTCGTTCCGCTCCTCGCTATCTTCTTCCTTTGGGGTGCACTCGCAGGACGCCTCGCCCCTGGTACGAATCCCGAAGTTCCGTCAAGTCGTCGTCGTGGTGAACCTGATCTTCCTTCTGTGGTCGGCGGCGTCGTGGATGCGATACGGGGGGCTCCTCCCTCATTGGAGACTGGGTGACTACCTGCTGATCGGGGCCGGTAGCCCACTTGGAGTCCTCTTCCATTTCGCCTGGTGGTTCATCGCAGACGCGCTTCTGGCGCTCGCGTGGGTCGCAGCTCGGGTCACGCGGCGAGCTTCTGTCGCCTGATCCTCGGGGCACCGGCATCAAGAGTGACTTGACACCTCCTATCAGTAAGAGGGGATAGTTCCCACGGAAGGAGGGACGGGATGAACGAGCAGGCACGCGGGGTCGAACCTGTCCGACAGAGCGTGATGGTGGAGCGTTCGCCGGAGGAGGCGTTCCGCGTCTTCACGGACGCGATGGGCTCGTGGTGGCCGCTGGAGGGATTCTCGGAGGGTGAGAAGCCGGTCGACGTCCGGTTGGAGCCTCGGGTGGGCGGCAGGCTCTACGAGGTCGGGGAGGACGGCTCGGAGTCCGACTGGGGCGAGATCCGGGCGTGGGACCCGCCCACCCGCGTGATGTTCTCGTGGCACCCGGGCCACGCCGCGGACCGTTCGACGGAGGTCGAGGTGACGTTCGCGCCCGAGAGATCGGGAACCCGCGTCGACCTCGAACACCGAGGCTGGGAGGTCTACGGTGAGGAGGCCGCGGAGATGCGAGGCGAGTACGTGGAGGGCTGGGAGTTCGTCCTGAGCCAGTACGTGGAGAAAGCGAACGCGGCGTGAGCGACGGGGTGTTCGTTCACCTTGCGGTGCATGAGCCGCGGCCTGGCAAGGAGGACGAGATACTCGAATCCATGCAGCGATTCGGCTCCTCCGCCACCGGGGCGCCGGGGTTCCGATTCCACGCGGCACTCCCGGACGAACGCACGACCCGGCTGGTGCGCATGACCATCTGGGACTCGCGAGAGGCGTGGGCGGCCGCGATCGGCGGGATGCGAGAGGCCGCGGCGAACGTCGACTTCGACGCCCTGCTCGAACGCGATCCCGACGTCTTCCTGCTGACCGAGGACTGAAAGAACGAACACGAAGACAGGCCCTGCAGGGCCGCCCGGCCGCGGGCGGCGGGAGCTACATGTCACGGCGGCCCTCCAGGGCCTGTCCCAACGTCACCTCGTCCGCGTATTCGAGGTCGCCGCCCACGGGAAGGCCGCTCGCCAGGCGCGTGACGTGGATGCCGAGCGGCTTCAACAGCGCGGCGACGTACATCGCGGTGGCGTTCCCCTCCAGGTTCGGGTTCGTGGCCAGGATGACCTCCTTGATCTCGCCGCGGGCCACGCGGTCGAGCAGCTCCTGCACGCGGAGGTCGTCGGGGCCGATGCCGTCGAGCGGCGAGATGGCGCCTCCCAGCACGTGGTAGCGGCCCCGGATCACCCCGGCCTTCTCCACGGCGGCCTGGTCCTTGGCCTCCTCGACCACGCAGACGATGGTCGCGTCGCGCGATCCGTCGCGGCAGATGCGACAGAGATCGCCCTCCGACACGCCGAAGCACTCCTGGCAGAACCGAACGCGCTCCTGCGCCGCGACGATAGCCTCCGCCAGCCGCCGGCCGTCCGGCTTCGGCGCCTTGACCAGGTAGAACGCCAGCCGTTGGGCGGATTTGGGACCGATCCCGGGCAGGCGGGCCAGTTCGTCGATGAGATCCTGGATCGGTCCTTCGAACACGGGCTAGGCCGCCACCGCGTCGATGCCGCTCATGAGGATTCCTCCACCGCGCCGAACTCCGCCTTCAGCCTGGCCACGACGTCCTCGGACGTGGCAGGAGGCTCTTCCTCTTCGACCACCTCGGAGGGGCCCGCAGCGGACTCGCGAACCTCGCACTGGAACCGCGGCGAGATCCCGTAGATGTCGGCGAACACCCGCCGCAGGTCCGCCTCCTTGGACCGCACCTTCTCCACCGCGAATCGCTTGCCCGGAGGGAACGCCAGCTCCAGCGTCGTCCCGTCGTAGGACGCGGGCGTGACCGATTCGAGGCTCGCCCGGAGCACCGGCTGGCGTTCGTCGCCCAGGCGGTCGAGGAGCTGCTGCCACGAACGCCGGATCGCCGCGACGTCCAGCGAGCCCGCGTCGGGGGCGTGGAGCGGGGCCAGGCGGGGCGTCGCACTCGGGCCGGCGGGCTCGGCCGGCTTCGTCTTCGCCGACTCGGGGGGCGGCGCGGTCTTCGCAGGCTCGGTCTTCGCAGGCTCGGTCTTCGCCGCGCGCTTCGGGGCAGGCTCGGAGGTGGGGGGCGGCGCGGATGGGGCCGAGGCGGGGGGGGCCGGCGCCGCCGCCGGGGCCCCGACCACCCCGGCCAGGCGTTCGAGACGTTCGATCCTGGCGATCACCGCGGCCGGTGACGGATCCGCCTCGGGGATGGTCGAACGGACCAGCGCGAGCTCCAGCGTCAGCCGCGGCGAGGTCGTCCACCGCATGTCGGTCTGCGCCGCCACCAGCAGCGACAGCACGCGGGCCAGCTCGGCGGTGGTGAACTTGGCCGCCTGCTGCGCGAGCCGCTGGTAGCGCTCGGGCGGAACGTCCAGCACCGCGGACTCCCCCGGCGCCGACCGCACCAGGAGCAGGTCCCGGAAGTGCGACAGCGTGTTCCCGGTGAGGTGGCGGAGGTCCTGGCCCTCCTGCACAAGCACATGCAGCAGCTCGAACACCGTTCGGCTGTCCCCCACCGCCACCGCGTCGGCCAGCTCGAACTGCACGTCGGACGGCGCGCCGCCCTTGAGCTCGGCGACGGTCTCCTCGGTGATCTCCCCGCCGCTCAGGACCGTGCTCTGGTCGAGGAGCGACAGCGCGTCCCGCATGGACCCCTCCGACAACCGAGCCATGTGCTCGGCGGCCTCGCGGGTGAGGGAGACGCCCTCGTCCTTGGCCACGTGTTCGAGATGTTCGACCATGGCGTCGGCGGTGATGCGGCGGAAGTCGAACCGCTGGCACCGGCCCACGATGGTGGCGGGCATCTTGTGCGGCTCGGTGGTGGCCAGGACGAACCGGACGCCCGGTGGGGGCTCCTCGAACACCTTGAGCAGCGCGTCGAACGCCTCGCGGGACAGCCGCTGGGCCTCGTCGATGATGTAGACCTTCTCCCGGCCCATGGCGGGCGCGGTGGGTGCCCGTTCGCGGAGCTCCCTGGCGTCGTCCACTCCGCCGTGCGACGCGGCGTCGATCTCCACGACGTCCAGGTGCGAGCCGTCCCGGATCCGGACGCACTGCTCGCACACCCCGCACGGCTCGGCCGTGGGACCGTTCACGCAGTTCACCATCTTGGCCAGGATCCGCGCGGTGGAGGTCTTGCCCGTCCCCCGAGGACCGCAGAACAGGAACGCATGGGCGAGCCGGTTCTCGGTCAGCGCCCCGGTCAGGGCCCGAACGACGTGGTCCTGGCCGATGACCTCGGCCGGGGACTGCGGGCGGTACTTGCGGTACAGGGCCTGATAGGCCGGCTCCTCGACCACTTCTTTCCCACCCCCAGACGTCCCGCACGCTAGAGAAAAGTGGTGACCGTGCACCCGCCGTTGACGAACGCACGACTCGGGCGTTGCCCGAACCGGTGGCTCAGACCAGGTGATTCCCGCGGCACCCGCCAAGACCCGTTTACCGCTGCTTCCTTCCGGACCTGACGGGGTTCACAGGTTGACGTCGCGCGGGACCCGATCCTCAGGCGCTCCGTGTTCGGGACATCCCGGACCATGCGGGCCGAAGGCGAGCATCGGTCCTGCTAGAGCGGATTGCAGGTGCAGGGCACCGCTAGCTCCCCACCTAGCACGGTCACCGAGGCCGAGTATACCGGCCCCCGCCGACACGCCTCTGACCGGCGAACGGGGGCGAGATGGGGCACGGCCGCCCCTGCGTTCGGCCATCCCCCGATCGGGGGTGAGGGGGCTAAGGGTGGTGACGAACCATGCCGATACGGAGCACATGTTCTCTCGCAAGACAGGAGACGATGCCGTGCGTTCGAACGCCACCCCCAAGCACCGTGCCCGCCGGGGCGGGCGTAAGGACCTGCTGGGTGACCTCCTGGCC
>DAIMKN010000104.1:0-3515 GCA_036721725.1 Actinomycetota bacterium | reverse complement strand
CACCGTTGTTCGCCGGCGTCGCGGAGGCAGGATCGGAGACGGAAACGGAAACCCCCGAGCAGGCGACCGAGACCGAAGGGCCCGCCGCCGATGACGTCGCGTCCGAACCCGAGTGCGAACCGGAGCCGTCCGTCACCGAACCCCAGATGACGACGAACGAGACGGCGCCGTCCGAGGCGGACGCGGAGCCCGAAGCCGCAGCTGCGGCCGAAGCGGAAGCCAAACCGGTCGAGGCGACGCGGAGCCCGTTCGAGACCATGGAGGTCCCGGTGGCCGAGGAGTCACCGCTGGCGATGGCTGCCGTCCCCGCCCCGAACCCGAGCGTGAGCGACGTGGGCTACGAGCTGTTCCGGCAGAATCTGGCGGCGACCGCCACGCACCCAACCCCTCCCGCCACCCCCACTCCGTTCGTGTTCCCGGATCCGCCGATGACGACGGCCGTGCTGCGTCAGGAGGGCGAGCGGCTCGAACCGGACGAGGAGCTCACGCCGTACGAGGCGGGGAACGAACTGTTCGGCCCGCCGATCGCGCTGGCCGTTCCTGCGCAGGGTGAGGACGAGGTGGCGGACGCAACCTCTGAAGCCCCTGAAGCCCCTGAAGCCTCTGTAGCCGCTGCCGAACCGCAACCCCTGGCTGAGGCATCGCCCGAGACGGCGACCGACGACACGACCGTGGGTCCCTACGTGGCGCTCCGCAACGCCGTGGCGGGTGGCCGCACCGAGCAGGAGGGCTACCGCCGGTACGAGATGGTGGTGGACGACCTGTCGGCGGCGAACCCGACCGCGCAGCCGGACGAGGGGCATCGCTCCTACGAGATCGCCGTCGACGACGAGGCCTACCAGGCGGCGGACGAGAGCTACCGAACGAACGAGACGCCGGTGGACGCGACCGCCTTCGACGCGGACCCCGACACGGACAAGGACACGCCCATGGCCGATGAGCCTTCCTCGCACGAGTTGTCCTCCTACGAATCGTTCGTTGCCGACGACGGGCAGGAGTCTCGCCACGCGGAACCGTTCGACGCCGCGGTGGCGAAGGCCTCCGCCGAGCTCGGTTCGGTGCCGTTCGAAGCGCCGGCCGAGTACGGCCGGCCGTTCGACTCGTTCCGGCCGCTGGAACCGCACCCGTCGTCGACCGCGATGCTCGAGTCGGCGTTCGCCTCGAACAGCCAAGCCTCGCGCTACGAGATGCCCACGGAGGCCGTGCCGGTCACGACGGCGAGCGAGGGCAGCGCGGACCACGCCGCTGCCGACACCGAACATCTCTCACCGTTCTTCTCCGACGAATACAACGGCCCCACCGACAGATTCTCCGTGGACGAGTCCGCGGCGCCGGTCGACCACGCGCCGATCCCGCCGATGAAGCCGGTCGACTACGCGCAGCGGCTGAAGGATGCCTCGACGTGGTCGTACCACGGCCGGCGGCTGATGCGCCGCAAGTAGCCCGAACACCTCCGTTTGCCATCGAGCCGTTCCGTTCGTCACTCTTGCTCGCCATGGGAGCGCGCGCGAACTGGGCGGTGGTGGTCGACTTCGACGGCACCATCTGTCCGAACGACGTGGCGGAGGAGATCCTCCAGGCGTTCGCCGGGCCCGAGTGGTGGAAGATCGACCTCGAGTTCCGGCGCAAGGAGATCGGCTCGCGCGAATGTCTGACGCGCCAGTGCGCGCTCCTCAAGGGTTCGCAACGCGAGATGCTGGCGTTCGTCCTGGACTCGTTCGCCATCCAACCGTCGTTCGCGCCGTTCGTCAGGTGGGCCCATGACCGCGGGATCGAGGTCACGGTGGCCAGCGACGGCATGGGGTTCTACATCGAACCGATGCTCGCAGCCGGCGGCGTCCCCGAGGTGCCGATCCTCGCGAACGACGTCCGCATCACGGCCGACGGACCGTCGTTCGCGTTCCCGTTCGGCAACCCGGACTGCATCGGCTGCGGGACGTGCAAGATGAACGCCGTCCTGCGGGCTCGGGCCGGTGGCCGGCCGGTGGCGTTCGTCGGCGAGGGCCACTCGGATCGCTACGGCGCGCTGTACTCGGACCTGGTCTTCGCCAAGGATCATCTGGTGGGCATCTGTCAGGAGGACGCCGTCCCGTTCGTGGTGTGGGAAACGTTCGACGACGTTCGACGCACCCTGTCGACGACAGACGTGAGAACCGTTGCGGCGCAACCCGAACGGCGATGGCCCGAACGCTGCCCCGGCTGGCGGACCCGGTCGGTGCCTGGCGGAGGGACGGGGATTTGAACCCCGGAGACAGTTAACCCGCCTACACGCTTTCCAGGCGTGCCCCTTCGGCCGCTCGGGCATCCCTCCAGGGGGCGATTCTACCGGGCGGCGTTCGACGCGCAGTTCGGCGTGACGGCGATGGGGACCGAACGTCCGTTGGAGAAGTTCAGGTTGACCGGACCTGTCGGGCAGGCGTCGGGCGTCCACCGCACCGAGTAGATCCCGTCGTCCGCCGCGAGGTCGGGACCGGTCCCGTCGTCGGAGAACGTGAGGACCTGACCGCCCGGCTGCACCGTGGCGGTGAGCGGTCCGGCCGGCGCCGCGCAGTCGATGTTGAGTGCGGCCACGGTCGTCCGCTTGCCTCCCTTCACGGAGGCGCGCGGCTGCAGCAGCCCGAACACCACCCGGTTCGAACACGTCAGGGAGCCGTACGCGTCCAGTCTGCGGCCCGTCACCGTCACACTCTTCAGGGCCGGGTCGTGGTCACCGCCGGCCAAGAGCAGGTTGCGGATGGCCCGCCAGTCGAGCGCCGGATCGGCCGAGGCGATCAGCGCGGCCACGCCCGCCACGTGGGGCGAGGACATGGACGTTCCCGACAGGTAGCCGTACCCGCCGCCCCGCAGCGTGCTGAGGACGTTCAAACCCGGCGCCCCCAGCGACACCGTCCGGCGTCCGTAGCTGGAGAACCCCGCCATCCGGTCCTGGTTGTCGGTCGCCGCCACCGCCACGACGTTCGGCACCGCGTAGGAGGCCGGGTAGAAGGGCTGCGTGTCGTCGTTCGAGCCGTTGTTCCCGGCGGCCGCGACGAACAGGATCCCGTCGGCCATCTGCGCGACGATCGCGTCGTGGAGGGCCTGGGAGTAACCGCAGGCCTCGGGACAGTCGCCGTAGGAGTTGTTCGTGGCGACGATGTTCACGCCGCGGCCCCTCATCACCTGGACGTACTGCAGGCAGCCCAGAACGCTGGCCGAGGTGCCGTTGCCGCTCGCGTCGTGCGACTTGCAGGCCAGGATGCTGACCCGCCAGTTCACCCCGCTCACGCCAACCGCGTTGTTGCCGACCGCGCCGATGATCCCCGCCACATGGGTGCCGTGTCCGTAGTCATCCATGGGGTCCGAGTCGCCGTTGATGGTGTCGATGCCGTGGCAGTCGTCGACGTAGCCGTTGCCATCGTCGTCCACTCCGGGGGTCCCGTTGCACTCCGCCGGGTTCGACCAGACGTTCGCCACGAGGTCCGGATGCGCGTAGTCGATGCCCGTGTCGATCGTCGCCACGACCACCGAACGGCTGC
>DAIMKN010000103.1:0-8023 GCA_036721725.1 Actinomycetota bacterium | reverse complement strand
CAGCGAGGTCAACGGAGTGACGACGAGGGGTTCGTAGGTGACCTCGTCACCTAGAACAGCCAGAGTTGAACTATTGGGCCTGTAGCTTGGCCACGGCTGTCCACCGAGCGCGGGGATACCGTTTCGGGCGAACGTTGTCCATGCTTCTTGCATGTCGCGCGAGAGTCGGGCGTCGACGGCGTCGTAGTCCTCCGCAGGGGCGAGATTGCCGAAAACGTAACGGATCTCCGACGTGTGTTTGGCCAGATCGCCACTGGCTTTCGCTCCAGGCGAGACACGGGTGAACCGGTACGGGTACACGGTGCGGCCCAGGCTGGCGAATCTATTCAGGGTCGCCAGCGCCGGTTCCGTCCATACCGCCGCGGTGAAGAGGACATCGAGCGCGGTGTAGGGGTCCTCCGTCGATTGGCGCAGCAGTGCAATGGCTTCGCCGGAACGTTCACCGGTGAAGGCCTTTGCCATGTTTTCAACGACCGCCCAGTCGTAATGCCCACCGGGGCGCACGAAGTATCGTGCCTCGTTCGCGACCCGTCCGAGGAGCACAGGGACATCATCTTCCCATCCCGGGAAGCCGTCGCGTGCCACGACGGTCCCATCAGGAATGGGACTCCACGTCAAATTCGCCGGCGTGTGCACGCGGCCCGGCACGGGCGTGGTGCCGTTGAGTTCGTGGGAGGCCTGGAGAATGTCGGCGGCCGGGAGCGCCCGGAGAGTGTCGAGGTCCCGTGTGCCGAGGCGATCGAAGAACGCCTCGGCGGCCCCGTAAGCGCGCTCGATGGTGGGTGCTGGTTGGAAGGCGTAGTCTTCGTAGCCGGCGCTCTGGATGATCGCACGGTGAAACAGTCCCCGGGCGCTTGGGGTCGAGAGCAGGGTCCGAACGGCCCATGCTCCGGCTGACTCCCCGAAGATCGTCACGGTGTTCGCGTCGCCGCCGAAGGCGTCAATGTTGGCCTTCACCCAGCGCAGGACCGCGATCTGGTCAAGGACGGCGAAATTCGCGCCCACTGTGGGATGCGCCAGGAAGCCGAATGCCCCGAGGCGATAGTTCATCGTCACCACGGTGACCCCCCGAAGGGCAAGAACGCGACCGTCGAAGGCATCTTCGGAACCGGCACCCCCGAGGTTGCCGCCGCCATGGAGCCACACCATCACTGGTTGCTTCGCCTGCGGGTCAAGCGTCGTCGTCCAGACGTTCACGAAGAGACTGTCTTCGCTTTGCTCCTGCACACGAAGATCGAAGCTCGCTCCGCCCGTCTGCATCGCGGCGGCGCCGAACGAGGCGGCCTCTCGGACGCCTTCCCAGGACGGGGGCGGCTCGGGAGCTCGCCAGCGAAGGGCTCCGATCGGGGCGGCTGCGTAAGGGATGCCAAGGAATTCTTCGACATCGCCCGCCCGGTTTCCCTCAAGAAGACCTTGGTGGATCCGAACCTGTGCCATGGTGATGTTCCTTTCACGGGAGAACCTACGGATTCCACGGTTTATTGTCGACGCGCGCCGGACTATGCTGGCAGGTCGGCCTGGCTCGCGAGGCCCGAGGGAGCCTCCTCGGAGCTTGGTCCAGCGTTCCGGAGAACGAAGATTCCCATTGCGGACAGTGCAACTGCCGCGGCGAAGGTGATGACACCGATCACCACGAAGGTCCAGGGGACGGAGAATCCTGCGGCTATCAGGAGGCCGCCGAGGACTGGCCCGATGATCCCTCCGATGCGGCTCACACCCATCGCCGCCCCCACACCTGTGGCCCGGACGGCGGTTGTGTAGAACGAGGCACACAGCGCCACGGTGCATAGCTGGGCCCCGATGGCGAAGAATCCCGCGAGGAACGTGACCACGAGAAAGAATGCGGCTGACTGACCGGCTTGGCCGATTGCGGCCACAGCCACCGCGCCGATCATGTAGCCGATGGTGATCGTTACCCATTTGCTGCGCCGATCGGCTATCCGCCCTAGGACGATACTGCCGATGATGGAGCCGAGGTTGAGCATGACGGCTCCGAGAATGCCCATCTGGACCGGGAGTCCGTTCTGGCTCGCGAGGATCGGCAACCAGTTGGTCAGGAAGTACGTCATGAGCAGACTCAACAGCAATGTCACCCACAGCAGGACGGTCCCGAGGGCGCGGCCGTTGGCGAACAGGCTGGCCAGTGGGGATTTCTCCGCGCGAGGTACCGGCGCCAGCGACGCGGCTGCCCTGGGGTCGATGCCGAGCCGTCGCAGGATGCGGTCCAAGGGCTGCTTGTCCTCGCGCCGGGCGAGGAACTGGACGGATTCCGGCAAAGTGGCCCAGATCAATGGGACGAGGACCAGCGGGCTGATCGCTCCCGCTATGAAGATGCTCTGCCAGCCGAATCTGGGGATGAGCGCCGTCGAGGCGAGGCCACCGGCCACCGCTCCGAGGGGGAAGCCGCAGAACATGCCGGCGACAACGGAGGCCTTCCGCTCGGCGGGAGCGTATTCGCTTGTCAGTGCGATGATGCTCGGGAGCGCACCGCCCAATCCCAGCCCGGTGATGAAACGGATAGCGCCGAGCGAGAACAAGGTGTCGGCGAATACGATAGCGAACGACGCGGCAGCCACGAGGGTAACGGACAAGAGGAGCACCGGTTTGCGCCCGTACCGGTCCCCTGCGAGGCCTGAGGCCACGGCTCCGACGAGGCCTCCGAAGAGCCCGATGCCGAAGACGGGGCCGAAGGCTGCGGCTTCCAGATGGAACTCCGCGGCGATCCCGGGAGCGGCCAGGGCGATGGATTGGGTGTCGAATCCGTCCACCATGGCCACGACTGCGCAGACCATGATGATCCAGACCTGGATTCTGGTGACGCGGCGACCTTGGAGGAACAACTCAGAGCTTGTGGATTCCAACGTACCTCCTCATTGAGGCATAGCGGCTCCTCCTTTGCTTAGGGCAAGGAGTCCGACCGGTGATCGGTACGTCCAAGAGTAGCTCCTCGTCTTCAAGTGTCAAGGTCTCTTGGTGACTTTATGTATTGCAGACGGCTCCAGGCGTCAAGCGCCGTCGGCGTTGAGTCGCACCAGGCTGGCGCCGCGCTTCATGTAGACGGCAACGGCAGTCTGGGCGCGTTCGGCGTCGCCTTCCTCGAGGGCGCGCACGATGTCCAGACGCTCCTCGACGAGGGCATCGCCGATGCTGTGCCACGCTGAGGGTGCCCGCCGAAGGACGTCCGAGACGAGGGAAATCTGCGTGTCGATGAGGAAGCCGGAAAGGCCGATGAGCAGGGGGTTTCCGGACAGGGCCACGAGGGTCTTCAGGAAGGCCGAGAGCAGGACGGGCAGGTCCTCCGCGTTCGAAGGGTGCGCGAGTTGCTCGGCAACGGCACGGAGCTTGGCGAGGGCGCCTTCCGCCGCGTGCGTGGGGGCGAGGCGCACCGCCATGCCGAAGAGTGCTTCAGACACTTCTAGGACGCTGGGGATGTCGATATTCTCCAGGCGGGCCAAGGCCACCATCGCACTTGTGAGCAGCCGGTCGGCCTCGGCGGTGACGTAGGTTCCCGAGCCGTGGCGGATTTCGATGAGGTGGAGGGCGCTCAGAGCGCCCATTGCCTCCCGCACGGTCGGGGAGCTGACGCCGTAGTGTCCGGCCAGCTCCTTTTCTGAGGGCAGGCGTGCGCCGCGCGTGAGCCTGCCGTCCAGGATCTGGGCCTTGAGGTCTTCGGTGACCTGCTCGGATGCACGAGAGCGATCGCGCGAGAACACGCCCGCTATCTCTACCGTCCCGGGCCGTCCGGCCCCCGCGACTGGTTCAGCGCTCATTCCGCTTCCTCCGTGTTCCCTTCGGCGTCAATGGGCGGCGCCACTCCTAGGCATTGTTTCACACTTGGACACTTAAGGACCTTTACACCAAGTCACTTGGGGACTTAGTCTCTGTGTAAGCGCTTTAGCGAAATTCGAAGGAGAACGCGATGCACCAGAAGAACCCGATGGCCGCAATGCTGGACGAGCAGAGGGTGCCGTTGGGCATGCAGTGCTTCACCGGCGACGAGGCCCTGATTGAAGTGCTGGGCCGCACGGGATTCGACTTCGTCATGCTCGATTCGGAACACTGCGGGCTCAACCCTCGGGCCATTGAAGGCGCCGTGAGAGCAGCGGAGGTGGCAGGACTCATCCCGATCGTCAGGGTTCCGCACGCCGCCGACGAAACGGCGATCCGGAGGTCGCTCGAGGCAGGAGCCCAAGGACTGGTCATCCCGATGGTCAAGTCAGCAGCTGATCTGTCGGCGGTCTTCGACGCGGCCTTCTTCCCGCCGAAGGGGGCACGTGGGATCTGCCCGGCAGTTCGGGCGGCAGGCTACTCGTTCCGCACGTTCGGCGAATACGCCCAATGGAACAACGAAAACATCCTTCTGATCCCCCTCATCGAGCATCCCGAAGCGGTCGAGAACATCGACGAGATCTGCGCAATGGACGAGGTCAAGATCATCACGTTCGGCCAGGGCGATCTCGCCTACGCCATGGGCGAGGGCACCGCAATGCTCGGAAGCCCCAAGGTACGCCAGGCCTACAAGACTGTCCTGGCCGCCGCCGAGCGGCACGGCGTGGCCGTCATGGGAGGACCGGTGCTCCAACCGACGCCGGAAGCGTGTGCGAAGGCCGTCGATGACGGAATCCGGGTCTTCTGCCTGGGCCTGGACATCATGGGCTTCCGCAACTATTGCGAGTCCACGGTCTCCTCGCTCAATGCCGGGCTCTCCCTGTCCGAGGGGGCCGGCGGTTGGACACGGCCTCCCGCTCCAGCGAGCGGATTCCCGGGCACTTGAGAACCGCTCCGTCCCCATCCAAAAACCCACGAAAGGAAACACCGATGGAATCACGATGGAAGAGGATCGTCGTCGGGCCAGATGCCCGCGGCCGATCCACGGTGTTCGAGACCGAACAGACCAATATCCAGGCACAGCCAGGATTCTTCTGGCGTGCCACACTATGGGGCACCAAGGAAACGCCCGTAGACAACACCATTGAAGGCGACCGATCCCTCGAGGTAGAGACACGGGAGCCCTTTCCCGGGGGCATGCTCTACCGGGCAGTGGAAATCCCGCCCGACGCCCACGACGCCGACGAGCACCGCAGGGTCTTCGCCCAGCTGAATGCCGCTGTCGGACAGAAGATCGCCCCTACCGCTGCCGAATCGGCCCGCCACCCCACGATGCACCGGACGGACACCCTCGATTGCATCACGTGCGTTATCGGCGAGGTCTACCTGGTGATCGACACCGACGAGATACTGATGCGCCCGGGGGACACCGTCGTCATCCGCGGAGTGAATCACGCCTGGAGCAACCGCTCCGACTCGCCGTGCCTCCTGGTCGGCGCCATGATCGACGCCATACCCCTCAGCCCGGAGCCCGCAGGCGCTCCCGAAAGAAGCAAGGCCGCTACCGGCTCGCTCCAGGCGGGAGGAAGCTGAATGGAGCCGCACGGCATCTCTGGGATCCACCATCTGACGCTGCCCGTGGCCGACCTTGAGACAACCGGGGCCGGGTTCTCCAGGTGCCTCCGCGCGCGGCACCTGACCGAATTCGACCATCGGGACGCCGAAGGGAACCTCTTCGCCATCGTGCTGAAGGTCCCCGGAGTGGAACCGTTCGTCCAACTCCGCCTCGAACCCTCTCTCGCCGAGGCACTCCGGGGGTTCTGCGCCATCTCGTTCGAAGTTGCCGGTCGAGCCGCACTCGAGGACTGGGCCCGCCACCTCGACGAACAACACGCCGTCCGTGATGAGATCAGTCACCGCCTTATCGGCGACGCCCTCGACTTCAGCCTCCCCGACGGAACACGACTCCAGCTTTACACACGGGCCACCCAGCCGCCCGCGGATGCCGCGAGCAGGAGGACGAGGACAACATCATGATCACGCTGACAGATGCCCGCAACATTCTCGACGCTTCACTCAGCGAAGCCCGAGCACGCAACTGCCCGCCCATGACCGTCGCAGTTATGAACGCAGCAGGCCAGCTGGTCGCCTTCGCGAGCGAAGACGGATCCAGCCTCCTGCGCGAACGCATCGCACGGGCGAAGGCGCTCGGCGCACTCAACATGGGAATGGGCAGCAGGGCCCTCGCCCGTCGCGCCAGCGAGCACCCCCACTTCATCAACGCGGTCACTGCCCTCGCCGACGGAAACCTCGTCCCGGTCCCGGGAGGCGTGATCGTACGGGACGACCGCGACGTGGTCATGGGGGCCGTGGGGGTCAGTGGACACCATCCGGACGCCGACGAGGCCTGCGCCATCGCAGGCATCCGGGCGGTAGGACTGCAGGAGGATCCAGGCGAATAGGCCGGTCGCCATCACCCCGCGACGGCATCCTTACCCAGCCCGGCAAAATCTCTGCCGAAACGGTGTTGCAACTGCCTCGCCCCACGAGCGCCCACTGAAGCGAAGCCTCAGCGGGGGTGCCTGAGCCGGCTTCGATCATCCGTGCATCCGACTTCGGAATCAGACTCACCGGCCCTCTGCGGTCGATGAAACGGTCGGTGACGGCTTCGGGATGACGGTTTTGGGTTCCCCGGTGACCGTCGGGGTCGGTTGCTGTGTAGCCGGGGTCATGTTGAGTGGCCAGCTAAAAGGGCGTCGTTAGCTTTTCGCTGGACGCAGAGCTCACCCCAACGCTGTCTTGGCAAACATTTGTTTTTTGAGACATCTGCGTGGGCCCGGCGATCCCGGCAGATTGTGACTCGCAGCGATAAATGGCGGTCTTTTCGCAGCGCTATTTGTCGCCCGGCAGCCCGCAGGGGGATCCCTCATCGGGCGCTTCGAGTACCAAGGCGCGGTCACCGCCCGTTTGCGGACCCGAGCCGGGCTTTGGCGTTCGGCGCCTTAGGTCCGGTCGTGGAGGGTGATCTGATAGCCGTCGGGGTCGGCGAAGGTGAAGGTGCGACCGAATGGGCCATCGATCGGGGCCGAGACGATCGTGTGGCCGCCGGCGACGAGAGCGTCGTGGATGGCTTGGACGTCGGTGGCGTGGAGCCAGATCGCGGCCCCGATGCCGGGCTGAGCAACGGACGCGAGATCGGTGCCGGGAACGATGTCTCGAATTGCGAACGCGATCGGGGTCGTCTCGAAGACGACGGCGTGAGGCGGGCCCGCCAGCGAGCGGACGAGGCCGAGGTACTGCTCATAGAACGCCTGCGACGCGCCGAGATCGCGAGCTTGGAGTGAGATGAAGTCAGGGCCGGTTGCGGGCATGGGATGCTTCTTTCTGTAGTGTCAGTTTTCTGACACCGCTAATGTATGTCAGAATACTGACATGAGTCAAGACGGAGTCGACCTCGAAACCTCATTGGGCTACCTGCTGAAGGAGGCGTCAAGCGCCCTCCGCGCTGCCATGGAGGCAGTACTGCGCCCACTCGGCATGACCGTGACGCACTACTCCTGCCTCGAATTGCTCGCACAGCGCCCGGGCCTGTCCAATTCTGAGCTCGCGCGAGGAGCGTTCGTGACACGGCAGTCGATGAACGTGCTGCTGCAAGGCCTGGAACGGGACGGATACGTGACCCGGCCGGCGGAGGCTCGCGTTGGGAAAGTTCTTCCCACGCAGCTCACGCCACGCGGTCGACGGAGCCTCGAGGAGGCGACCGTTGCGGTCCGATCCGTCGAGGTCAGGATGCTTGGCGGCATGACGCAGGAGGAGCGGTCCGGTGCGTACAAAATCCTGCGGAGCATGATCCACTCCCTGGGCAACGACGACGAGGGTGGATCGCAGCGATAGATGGCGGCACAGCTGCCCGAAAGCCGCCCCCCCACCCACCGCGACAACTTCCGGTCGCACCCCCGCCGCGAAAAATTCCATACAGATACTGGCCTCTCGGATTCGCGCATACCCCGCCCGCAAAAAAGCCCGGCGGGGTGGCTCAACCGCCACAGTTGCGCCCATGATCGCGCACAACATCGGCTACGCCCCGTTCTGTCCTAACACCTGATCCACAGCGCCCGTACCGTCCCCCCGGAACAACAAACCCGACGAAGCCCAGGCCTCCCCGAACGCCCCCGGCGCTACTATAATCTGATTC
>DAIMKN010000102.1:0-8142 GCA_036721725.1 Actinomycetota bacterium | reverse complement strand
CCCAAGGAGTTCAGCCGCCCCGAGGTTGCCGAGATCCTCATCGAGGCGATGGCCGACCGAACGCGCTGACGATCAAGACGGCGTGGCCGCGTGGTTGAGGACGGCCAGGCGACACAGCGAGATCAGGCCTGAGAACTGGTCCAGGGTGACCGTCGCCGGCTCTACGGTCGGCCCGGTGACGACCGTGGAGTCGTTCGTCCAGTAGAGCGTCACCCACGGCACGATGTCCTCCATCACGTGGTGATCGAACGCGTCCCAGCACGCGTTCCGGGCGTCGTTCGCCAGGCTCTCGCACCGCGCGACGTCCGCGTCCACGCTCGGCGGGAGGGGGACGAGTGGAGCGTGCTGCCGAGGGCCACCGCTGAACATGGGAGGGAGGCCGCACCGGCGCATCTGCTCGCGTGTCATCCCGACCTCCGAGACGTTCGTCTGGAGCTCGCAGGAGATGCCGGCACTCGCCAGCCGTTCGGCCAAGCCCACGGGATCGGGGAACTCCGGCCTCCACTCGGCGAAACCGACGGTCACCAGATTCAGTGGGGTCTGCGACGCCACGCACCCGGGCCCGCCGTCCAACTCGCGAGCCTTCAGTGCGACGCCGACCGATTCGAACGCCGCCGTGATCCCAGGGATGAGAAACACGTTCGGTGGGGTGAAGCAGGGGAGGAACAGCACGTTGCGGCACACCGGGTCGTCGCAGATCCCATCGCGGTCGTGGTCGTAGCGCGACCGGGCCATCTCGGCTCGCGCCGCGGCCAGGTCGGGAGGGTATGGGTCGTAGCCGCCGTCGGTGCTGAGCACAGGGGAACGGAAAAGGTGATCGGCGGGGAGGCCACGGACGCGCCCGCCGGTGCCCGCGAGCAACCGCCGCTGATCCACCGCAAGTTCGACGGCGCGGCGAACGTGCACGTCGTCGAACGGCGGAACCAGCAGGTTCATGAACAGGTAGTGCAAGCTGCCGGAGCTCGCGTACGACCGCACCCGCAGGCTCGGGGACCGAAGGTTCGACGCGTCCCCGAGCGTGGACGGATCGGACACCAGACCGTCGATCCAACCCGTCGCCACGTCATGGAGGATGCGAGCCGAGTTCGGTTCGATCTGGATGTCAACGCCGTCCAGGTAGCTCGAACGATCCTGCGGCGAGTCGGTGGACGGTTCGTAGTTCGGATTCCGAACGAGCCGCAGGTGGTGCGCCGGGTCGAACTCGGGGTCGGAGCGCAGGACCCCGCGACATGTGGAGGTGTCGAGCAGCGCCTCGCCCGGGAGCATGTAGGGCCCGGAGGCGATGAGGGTGCGGCCGTAGCCACCGGCCCGCCGGTAGCAGCCCGCCACCTCCATCGGGACAGGCGCCGCCGCAGGGAGGGCCAGTCGGTCCGGGAAGTCTCCCGCCGGATGGTTGAGGTGGAACACGATCGTTCGGTCGTTCGGCGTCTCGATGCCCGAGATCCGGACCGGCGCCTGCTGGAGGGGACCGTCCATGCCGGCGATCAGTCCGTCGTACCAGACGCCCGCCGAGGGGACGAAGAGCGGTTGGAGCGCCGCCGTGTCGAGGCGGCGGAAGGCGTTCGCCACGTCGGCGGAAGTGATCGAACGGCTGACCGGCGGGCCCCATTGCGGAGCATCCTTCAAGGTAAATGTCCAGGTCAGGCCGTCCGTTGAGACCCAGCCGGTGTCGGTTGCGAGGTCGGGGACGACCTTCGTTCCGGCCACACCGGCCACGTGTGGGTAGGTGACGAGCGTTCGAAGCAGCAACTGCGAGTACAGCCCGACGGCGAGCGGCGAGGTCTCACCGACCGGGTCGAACCCGTCCGTGAACCCGAAGTCTTGGATCTCGGTGCGGTAGACGCCTCCCGCCGTCGGCGCCATCGTTGTGGGGGGTGAGGTCGGATGCGGCGCGGGGGATCCGGTGCACGCGGCCAGCAGCGAGGCCGCTACCAACCCGGTTGCGGAGAGACGGCTCATCCCGGCATCGGGGCGTTGTTGTTGACGATGAGGTGCGCGAGCGAGATCAGTCCTGAGAACTGGTCGACGGTAACCGTCCGCGACACCACCGTTCGACCGGTGATCACCACGTCGTTCCCGGTCCAGTACAGAGGCAGCCAGGGCACGATGTCCTCCATCATGTGATGATCGAACGCGTCCCAGCAGGCGTTGCGCGCGTTGTTCGACAGTGCCTCGCACCGCGCCACATCTGCGTCCGCGGACGGAGGACGCGGGATCGGACGGGCGGGATGACCCCGGAAGGCAGGGGGTATCGGGAGGAGCCGGCACTGTCGCATCTGCGCTCGCGTCATCCCGACCTCGGAGTAGTTCGTCTGCTCGTCGCAGGAGATCCCGGCGCTCGTCAGACGGACGGCCAAGCCAATGGGATCGGGGAAGTCGGGTGCCCACCCGGAGACGAATCCAACCGGCAGGAGGTTCTTCGGGTTTTCCGGTGCCTCCAGGCAGCCGACATCGACGTCGAGCTCCCGAGCCTCCAGCTTGATGCCGATCGACGCGAACCCTGACGCGATCGGCGCGAGCAAGCTGTTGTCGGGAGGCAGCGGACAGGGAAGGAAGAAGACGTTGCGGCACACGACGTCGTCGCAGGTGCCGTCGTGGTTGTGGTCGTAGCGCGACCGCGCCATCTCCGCTTTGGCGGCGGCAAGGTCGTGAGGATACGGGTCGTACCCGGCGTCGGTGCTGAGGATCGGCGAACGGAACAGGTGGGTGGCGGCCCGGCTCGTGGAGAGCCACCGTGCCCCTGACGACACCACCAGCTTCCTGTCGACGGCGAACTCCACTGCGCGGCGAACGTGCACGTCGTCGAACGGTGGCACCAGCAGGTTCATGAACAGGTACCGCAGCCCGCCTGAGCCGGCGAACTCTTGCACGTGGACGTTCGGAGGGCGAACCGACCGGCCGACGTTGCCGAGCGGATAGAAGGGGTCGGTCAACATCCCGTCGAGCCGGCCCGTCGACACGCCGCGCAGGGTGCGAGCCGGATCGGCCTGGATCTCGATGTCGACGCCGTCGAGGTAGTTCGAACGAACGTCGGGGGAGTCGGTCGCCGGGTCGTAGTTCGGGTTCCGGACGAGCCGGAGGTGCCGGGCAAGATCGAACCCCCGAACGGGATGGGCGAGGCCGCGGCACGAGGAGAACGGTTGCTGCAGTTCGTCCTCGCCCTCGATGAAGTAAGGACCCGAAGCGACGAGCGTTCGGCCGTACCAGCCGGCGTGGTGGTAGCAACTCGCGACCTCGCGCGGAACAGGCGCCGTCGCGGGCAGCGCCAAGCGGTCGGGGAAGTCGCCTGCCGGATGGCGGAGGTGGAACACGATCGTGTGGTCGTTCGGCGTTTCGATGCCGGAGATCTGCGAGGGAGCCTTCTTCCGGGCCCCGTCCATCCCCACGATCAGACCGTCGAACCACATGCCGTACTGAGGCTGCAGCGACGCGGTGTCGATGCGGCGGAAGGCGTTCGCCACATCCTCGGCGGCGACCGACCGGTTGAGCGGCGGGGCGTAGTTGACCCCCTCCTTCAGCGTGAAAGTCCACGTCAGGCCGTCCGAGGACACCCGGCCGGTGTCGGTGGCGATGTCCGGCACGACCTTCGTTCCGGCCACGCCGGCCACGTGGCGGTAGGTCACGAGCGTTCGGAGCAGCAACTGCGAATACAGCCCGATCGCGAGCGGTGAGGTCTCGCCGACCGGGTCGAACCGGTCCCCGAACCCGAACCCCGGAACCTCGGTTCGATACACGTTCTGGAGGTGTGGAGGTAGGAAGGGTGGTGGTTCGGAGGGACCTGGAGCCGAACTTCCTGTGCAGGATGCCAAGAGGAAGGCGGACGCGAGGATCGCGGCGAGCCTGGGCCGAAGGGAGTGATGCTCGCGACGGCTTGTCACCTGACCTCGTTCCATGATCGTGGGCGGGTCGGTCACGACGGGGGAGCGGAGTGGTTGTGGACCGCGAGGTGGCAGAGGGAGATCAGGCCTGTGAACTGGTCGAGCGTCACGGTGGTCGCCACGACGGGGGGGCCCGTCACCGTCAGTTCGTCCCGCCACGCGATGGGCACCCACGGGACGATGTCCTCCATCACGTGTCGGTCGAACGTGTCCCAACATGTGGCGCGAGCGTCGCCGGAAAGCGCCTCGCACGTGGCGACGTCGGCGTCCACGCTCGGCGGCAGCGGTAGCGTGGTGGGCAGGTGGCAGTCCAGCATCTGCTGCCGGGTCATGCCGACCTCCGAGTAGTTGGCCTGGCCGCGACACGAGATGGTCGCCGACGTCAGGGTCCTTGCGAGGTCGATAGGGTCGGGGAGATCCGGCGTCCACGCTCTGCCGAAGCCGACGGGGATCATGTTCCGCGGGTCCCTGGCCGGGTCCTGGTTGAGGTAGATCTCCCGGAGCCCCGCTCTGATCCCGATCGCAGCCATCCCTTCGATCAGGGCCTGGACCATGTTCTCCGACGACGCCCTCGGCAGGTAGGAGTTGAAGAGCGTTCGGCATGCCAGATCGTCGCAACGCCCGTCGTGGTTGTGGTCGTAGCGGGACTTCGCCATCTCCGCCTTCGCGGCGGCCAGGTCGAACGGGTATGGATCGTCGGGCGCGCCCTTTCCGGTCGCCGGCTGACGGAACAGATGGGTCGCGGCCGCACCGACCAGCGTCGGTCCGGCCGACGCGAGGACCTTCGTTCGATCGATCGCCAACGCGACCGCGCGACGGACGTGGACGTCGTCGAACGGCGGCACCAGCAGGTTCATGAACAGATACACGAGCCCAGAGCCGACGAACTCTCGTACCCGAACACCTCCCGGCGGCGGCGTCGCCCGAACCTGCTGGAGGTCGTTCACCGGAGACAGCAGGCCGTCGATGCGCCCGGCGGACAGGTCCTGCCGGATCGTGACGGGGTTCGTCTGGATGCGGATGTCCACGCCGTCCAGGTAGTTCGAACGGTCCGAACGCGCGTCCGTCGCGGCGTCGTAGTTCGGGTTGCGGACGAGCGTCAGCCGCCGCGTGGGGTCGAATCCCGACTCCGGGCGCACCGCGGCGCAGGACGACAGATCCACCTGGTCGGCGCCCTGGACCATGTACGCGCCCGACGAGACGAGGTCGCGGCCGTAGTCGCCGGCCTTGGAGAAGCACCCAGCGACCTCCATCGGCACCGGCGCCGCGGCGGGCAGCGCCAGCCGTTCCGCGAAGTCGCCCGCCGGATGCCGCAGGTGGAACACGATCGTGTGGTCGTTCGGCGTGTCGATCCCGGAGATGCCGCTCGGCATGACCTTCGACGGCCCGCTCATCCCGACGATCAGCCCGTCGAACCAGTACCCGTACTGCGCTTGGAGCGCCGCCGTCTCCATCCTCCGGAACGCGTACGCCACGTCCGCGGAGGTGATCGAACGGTTCACGGGCGGCCCCCACTTGACGCCCTGCTTGAGCATGAACGTCCAGCTCAGGCCATCTGCCGACACCTCGCCGGTCGTCGTCGCCAGGTCGGGCACCACCGTCATCCCGGAAACGCCGGCCACGTGCCGGTAGGTCACGAGCGTTCGAAGCAACAATTGCGAGTACAGCGCGAACGCCACCTGCGAGTACTCACCGACCGGGTCGAACGCCCCCGTGAACCCGAAGTCCTCGATCTCCGTCCGGTAGACCCCTCCGAGCAGGCTCGGTGGCTCCGAAGCGTGAGGCTGCGGCGCCGGACCTCCCGTACAGCCTGTCATCAGCGCTACCGAGGCCAGGCTCGCGGCGAGCGCTGGCCGAACATGGCCGCGCCGTCGCCACTTCCGCATCTCCTACCGTTCTACGCAGTCCGCGGGCCGGAGGAGGAACCGCGTCATGACGCCGGCATGGTCGCGTGGTTGCTCACCGCGATCTGGCAGAGCGAGATCATCCCCGTGGACACGTCGAACACGTAACGAACGACCGTTCGGCCGACCGCGGTGGGCTGGGACGGCCAGAGCAACGGGACCCACGCCGCGAGATCGTTCGTGACGAACCGGTCGAGTTCACCCCAGCAGGCCGTTCGAGGCGCACCGGTCATGGCCTCGCACGCGGCGATCCGCCCGTCCAACGACGGCGTGGGGTGGGCCGCGCCGTCATAGGTCGGAAGCCGGTTGCAGGTCGCCGCCTGGGCTCGCGTCATGCCGACGAAGGACGGGTTCCCTCCGCCGAAGCAATCGATGCCGCGGCTCTGGAGCAGCTCGAAAAACGTCGCGGGGTCGGCGTAGTCCGCGTTCAAGCGACGGACCGAGAGCGGGAACTCGAACGGAGGCGGGAAGACGAACGAGCTTCCGTCGTACTCGACGAGCTTCAGTTCGATCCCGATCGAGGCCAGTTCGGACTGGAGGGTCGTGGTCAGGACCAGCCGCCCGGTCGACATATACCGCACCGCCCTGCACACCGGCGCGTCGCACCGGCCGTTCTTGTCCAGGTCGTAGCGGGAGCGGGCCATCTCCGCCCGAGCCATCGCGACGTTGCCGGTGACGGGCGCTCCGTCGTTGACCCCGAGGAGGATGGGGGGAACGATGCCCGAGGCCGGCGTCCCCGGCTGGGCGCCGCCCACCACGGAGGTCAACGCCGTGCGGTTCAGCAGCAACCCGACCGCACGCCGCACGTGGACGTCGTTGAACGGAGGCTTGAGGAGGTTGAGCGACAGGTACACGAGGCTGTCGACGGGGTCGGTTCGAACGGCCGGCTTCGGTCCGACGACGGAAGGGTTCGGCGTGACCAGCAACGACCCATCGAGCCGCCCGGTGGCGACGCCCTGAAGGATCTGGTCGGTGTTCGAGTCGATCTCGATGTCGACCCCGTTCACGTAGGCCGAACGATCGATCGGCGAGTCCGTCTTCGGGTCGTAGTTCGGGTTGCGAACGAACCTCATGAACTTGGTCGGGTCGAACCCCGAGACGGGCCGGACGGTCGAACACGACACGCTCCGAACGCCTGCCGAGCCGGCGATCATGTACGGCCCCGACGACACCACGTCCCGTCCGTAGTCGCCGGGCTTGGAGAAGCAGCCCGCGACCTCCGGTGGCATGGGTGCTGCCGCCGGCATCGCAAGGCGACCAGGGAAGTCGCCGGCGGGACGGCGGAGATGGAACACGATCGTTCGGTCGTTCGGCGTGTCGATGCCCGAGATCCGTGACGGCGTGACCTTCGCCAGTCCGTCCAACCCGTCGATCAGCCCGTCGTAGAGGAAGCCGTACTGCGCCACCAGGCGCCGGTTGTCGATCCGGCGGAACGCATAGGCGACGTCGGCCGAGGTGATCGAACGGCTGACCGGCGGCCCCCACCTCACGCCCTTCTTGAGCATGAACGTCCAGGTCAGGCCGTCGTTCGAGACCGCCCCGGTCGTGGTTGCGAGGTCCGGGACGACCTGGATCCCGGCAGCGCCGGAGACATGCCGGTACGTGACGAGCGTTCGGACCAGGAGCTGGGACAGCAGGCCGATCCCGAGCTGCGAATACTCGCCCGCGGGGTCGAACGCCCCCGTGAACCCGAAGTCTTCGATCTCGGTTCGGTAGAGGCCCCCGGTGAGGTTCGGTGCCGAGGGCTTCGGCGCCGGATGCCCGGTACAACCGGCCAGCAGTAGCGCCGACGCCAGAGTCGCGGCGAGGACGGGCCGAACATGGCCGCTCATCTCTCGCCGGTCAATATCGCGAACTGTCCCGGCGGAGCAGCGGATCATGTCGGCAGCACCCGCACCCGGCTGCCGCCGATCGAGATGTGGGCGAGGGAGACCAGGCCGGAGAACTCGTCCAGCGTGCCCGAGTTGGGGTCGACCGTGCGGCCGGTGACCACGAGTTCGTTCGTCCACCGCAGCGGCACCCAGGGCACGATGTCCTCCATGACGTGGTGGTCGAACGCCTCCCAGCACCGGTTGCGTTCGACGCCGGTCAAGGCCGTGCACCGGGCGATGTCGGCGTCGACGCTCGGCGGCACGAGGCGGGTGCGCCGAACGGGGCGTCCGCGGACGTCGCGGTAGGTGTAGGTCGCGGGCAGGCCGCACGCACGCATCTGCGCTCGCGTCATGCCGACTTCGGAGAAGTTCGTTTGTCGTGCGCAGGCGATACCGGTGCTCGACAGCAGGCTTGCCAGCGCGGCGGGGTCGGAGATCCTTGGCCCACCGAAGAACGGATCGGGGCTGCCGCTGAGGCCGATGGGAGTC
>DAIMKN010000101.1:0-8166 GCA_036721725.1 Actinomycetota bacterium | reverse complement strand
CGAACGGCGAACTCCTGCCGCTGTAGACCCGCGGCGCGGCACGCTCAAGATGATCGACAGGGGCAGGGGGCCGTGCTACCCTCGCTCCATCGACGTAATTACGGAGTTGTGATGCCGGAAACCGAAGGCTATCGCGTCCCTGAAGTCTGCAAGGTGGTGGGGATCACCTACCGCCAGCTGGACTACTGGGCCCGCACGGAACTGATCCTCCCGAGCATCCGCGACGCGGGCGGCTCCGGGACCCAGCGGGTGTACTCGTTCGGCGACCTCGTCCAGCTCCGAGTCATCAGGAAGCTGCTCGACGCCGGTCTCACGCTGCAGAAGGTCCGCAAGGCCGTCGAGGCGCTCAAGGACATGAACGAGGGACCGAGGGGTATCACTCTGCTGTCGGACGGCCAGACGGTGTTCGCCGCCGACTCGCCGGAGGAGATCTACGACCTCCTCCAGAAGGGGCAGGGAGTATTCGCCATCGCGGTGGACAGGGTGCGGGACGACCTGGCGGGCTCGCTGGGTCGAACGGCGACGGAGCGCACCTCCCCGCTCCGCCAGCCGAAGGAGCCGGCCGCAAAGAGCGTTCGGACCCGGCGCACCACGTCCGCCCAGGCCGGGGCCGGGAGCGCTTGACGGCCACCCGCGCCTCCACCCGGCTCGACCCTCTCCCCAGTGACAGCGTTCCCTTCGCTCACGCCAGCGAGCGTCAGTTCGCCCAGCTCCTCGACTTCTACCAGATCGAATGGCAGTACGAGCCGACCTCGTTCGACCTGGAATGGGACCCCGACGGCCACATCACGCGGCGGTTCACCCCGGACTTCTACCTGCCCGCCTACGATCTCTACATAGAGATCACCACGCTGAACCAGAAGCTCGTGACGAAGAAGAACCGGAAGGTTCGAAAGCTCCGCGAGCTCTACCCCGAGGTCACGTGCAAGATCTTCTACCAGCGCGATT
This sequence comes from Actinomycetota bacterium, assembly GCA_036721725.1. GTDB lineage: Bacteria > Actinomycetota > UBA4738 > UBA4738 > UBA4738 > DAIMKN01. Next base: position 7,218 of record DAIMKN010000101.1, on the reverse strand, counting down.
ACCTCTCGCTGGTGACGAAGTACGGTCTGGACAACGTCAAGATCGTCTGACCGGGGCCGGGACCAGGGCCGGGTATCGGCGCCGGTTTCGTAGACTCAAGGCCATGCGCTGGGCCCCCCACACCGACGACGACGTCCAGGAGATGCTGGCGGCCTCCGGGCTCGCCACCCTGGACGACCTCTACGCCCACCTCCCGGCCGGGGTCGTCCTGGACCGGGACCTCGACATCCCGGCCGGCCTGTCCGAGATGGAACTGCTGGCGGAGGTTCGGCGTCTCGCCGCTCGCAACCGCCACGCCGACGACCTGGTCTGCTTCGCCGGCGGCGGCGCGTACGACCACTACGTGCCGGCCGTGGTGTGGGCCCTGACCGGCCGCTCCGAGATCTATACGTCCTACACGCCGTATCAGCCCGAACTCTCCCAGGGCATCCTCCAGGCGCTGTTCGAGTACCAGTCGCTCATGTGCGAGCTGACCGGCCTGGAGGTGTCGAACGCCTCCCTCTACGACGGCGCCACAGCGCTGGTGGAGGCGGTCCACATGGCGGTCTCGGCGACGAAGCGCCAGCGGGTGCTGGTGTCCGACGCGCTGGACCGGCGCTACGTGGAGACGCTGCGGACGTCGGCGGCGGGGGAGGGGTTCGAACTGGAGGTGCTGGCCGCCGCCGGCGGCCGGACCACGGTGCCGGGCGCGGGCGCGGTGGAGGGCGCGGCGGCGGTGGTCGTGCAGCATCCGAACTACTTCGGGAACCTCGAGCCTGCCCGCGAGCTGTTCGCCGAGGCTTCCGCGGCAGGTGCCAGGGCCATCCACGTGTTCGACCCGCTCGCCCTCGGCGTGCTGGCCTCGCCGGGCGAACTGGGCGCCGACATCGCGGTGGGCGAAGGCCAGGTTCTGGGTAACCACCTCAGCTACGGGGGGCCGTACCTCGGGATCATCGCGGCCAAGATGCAGGACGTGCGGCGCATGCCCGGCCGGATCGCCGGCGAGACCACCGACGTCGACGGCAAGACGGGCTACGTCCTGACCCTGCAGGCCCGCGAGCAGCACATCCGCCGGGCCAAGGCTACCTCGAACATCTGCACCAACCAGACGCTGATGGCCTACGCCGCGACCGTCTACCTGGCGTGGCTGGGCCCGGAAGGGCTGGCCGAACTGGGCCGCCAGTGCCTGGCCAAGACCCGCTACGCCGCCCAGAGCCTCACCGACCTCGCCGGCATCTCGCTTCGAACGCCGGGCGCCGAGTTCTTCAAGGAGTTCGTCGTGCAGACGACCACCCGGCCGGCGGCGGAGGTTCAGCGCGGGCTGATCGATGCCGGTTTCCTGGTGGGCCCGGTCCTGGGCGATGACGGCCTGCTGATCAGCGTGACCGAACGCCGGACCCGCGAGGAGATCGACCGGTTCGTGAAGGCGTTCGCGGAGGCCGCGACATGACCGGGGCGCCGGTCCGCAAGGACGGTCCCCCCATCGCATGGACCTCGCTCAAAGAGCGTTCGAAACCGGGCCGACGAGCCTGGTCGCTGCCCGACCTCGACGTCCCCGAGGTGACGCTCGACGCCGCTCACCGGCGTTCGACGCCACCGGGCCTTCCCGAGGTGAGCGAGGTGGACATCGTTCGACACTTCACCCGGCTGTCGCAGTCGAACTACGGTCTCGACACGGGGTTCTACCCGCTGGGGTCGTGTTCGATGAAGCACAACCCGAAGATCGCGGAGACCGCGGCGGGCCTGCCCGGATTCCAGCGCCTCCATCCGCACCAGCCTGAGGACACCATCCAGGGCGCGCTGGAGCTGCTTTGGCGGCTCGAGCGCGCCCTGTGCGAGATGACGGGCATGGCCCGAACGACCTTCCAGCCGCCCGCCGGCGCGGCGGGGGAGTTGACCGGCCTGTTGATCATGCGGGCGTTCCACGCGGCGAACGGCCGGCCGAGGACGAAGGTCCTCATCCCCGACAGCGCGCACGGGACGAACCCCGCCAGCGTGACCCTGGCCGGCTACCAGGCGGTGCAGGTGCCCTCCGACGCCCGAGGACTCGTGGATCTGGGCGCGCTGGAGACGCTGGTCGACGACGACGTGGCGGGGCTGATGCTGACCAACCCGAACACCCTGGGGCTGTTCGAGGTGGAGATCCAGGGCATCGCTGCGGCCATGCACAAGGTGGGCGGACTGCTGTACTACGACGGCGCGAACCTCAACGCCATCATGGGGCGCGTTCGGCCCGGCGACATGGGGTTCGACATCGTCCACATGAACACCCACAAGACGTTCGCCACGCCGCACGGCGGGGGAGGGCCCGGAGCCGGACCGGTCGGGGTGACCGAACGCCTCGAACGCTTCCTCCCGGCGCCCATGGTGGGGTTCGAGGCGGAGGCGGGGCGCTACTTCTGGGACCACGACCGCCCCGATTCGATCGGCCGGGTCCACGGGTGGAACGGCAACTTCGGCGTGCTGGTGCGGGCGTTCGCCTACGTGTTCGCCCACGGTCACGACGGGCTGAAGGCCGTGGCCGAACGGGCCGTGCTGAACGCGAACTACCTCGCGTCCCAGGTCAAGGAGGCCTACCCGCTGGCCTACCCGGACGGGCGACCCATGCACGAGTTCGTCTCAACGGCCCGCGGGTTGAAGAAGCACGGCATCCGGGCCATGGACGTGGCCAAGCGGCTCATCGACCTCGGCTTCCACCCCTCGACCGTCTACTTCCCGCTGGTGGTGGAGGAGGCCATGATGGTCGAACCCACCGAGACCGAGACCAAGGAGACCCTGGACGCGTTCGCCGCCGCGATGCTCCAGGCGTTCCGGGAGGCCGCCGAGGATCCGGACCTGCTCCACCAGGCGCCGGTGACCACGCCCGTCCGTAGGCTGGACGAGGCGAAAGCGGCGCGCGAGCTCAAGCTCCGCTGGTAGCCAGGGTTCAGGTGCCGACCGACACCGCCCACCAGGCCATCCCTTGCGCTCGCCGCGATCTCGCCCAGGGCGAACTGGACCTCATCGGGCGTTGGCGCGTCCTTCGCCCACCGCTTCTCCCCGATCCGCCCTGTGCGCCTTGCGTCTCGCAAACAGAGGGGAAGCGATAAGGTCGGCGATCACCGCCGTGACGCCGTATCCGATGAGAAGGAGCGGGGTTCGGAGATTCCCTCCTCTCTGCAGATCCGATATCAGCACGAGGATGGCCGGTAGGCGCCAGAAGAGGCCGAATCCGGTGGCAAGAGCGAGCGCGCCGCCCGAGCCGGCCACCAGTGCCGCCAATACGGCGGTTACCGCCATCGCTACCAAGTCCGTCACGATGGACAGCGGATCGCCCGACACGAACGACCGCACGCCCTCCGCGAGAAAGATGGCAAAGATCGGGCCCCCTATGGCGACAATAGTGAATCGGCCGGCTCCGATGCCACGTTTCACGGCTTCTCTAGTCGTCTCCGCAGCTCCTCTTGCTCCAGCCGGACCTGTTTCGGTTGCGTCGTACAGGACTCCCGTTTCCCTCGGTTCGAACGACGGCATTGTTGAAGGCGGCCCAGGCCGGCCTTCGGTTTCGGCGAACGGCGAGCGGGGGCAGGGGGCGGAACCGCCAGAGTGGGAGCGGAGGCTGTGCTGCAATGGGATGGGTGGACGTGTCGCGCGCCCAACGTATGTCGAGACATACCTCTACGCGCGGGATGGACGCCGATTCGCCACGGAGTCATTCGAACGGAGCCATCTCCGCAGGTGGTACCGGCAGGAGAGGGGACCCTCGTCTCCCTAACCCAACATTCCATAATGGACATTATCGGCGATTGAGGGGGGCGGACGGCGTGCTCAGGGGAGGGGTTCGGGAGCGGTGCGTCGTGTTGTCCGCGACGTGACCCGGTCGCGAACGCCCCACTGGGTGACCCGCCACAGCGCCTCCGCCACGATGCGCCGCGAGAACTTCGAGTGGCCGTGTTCGCGTTCGCGGAACGTGATGGGAACCTCGCCGACCTCATAGCCCAGGCGCCACGAACGGTAGGCCAGCTCGATCTGGAAGGCGTAGCCGTCGGAGGTGAAGCCGTCGCGAACGAGCGTCTCCAGGAGCCCGCGGCGGAAGGCCCGGTAGCCGCTCGTGGCGTCGTGGACGGGGAACCCCAGGGCGGCCCGGGCGTAGGCGTTGCCGCCCCGCGAGACGGCCAGACGTGCCCGGCTCCAGTTCGTCACGCCGCTGCCCGGCACGTAGCGGCTCCCGATGGTCAGGTCGAAGCGCTTGGAGCCCTCCAGCAGGCGCGCCAGATCCTCTGGTCGATGCGACTGATCGGCGTCCATCTCCACCAGGACGTCGTACCCCTCGGCCAGCCCCTGCCGGAAGCCGGCGAGGTAGGCGCTGGCCAGCCCCTGCTTCCCCGATCGTTCGACCAACCGGACCCTCGGCTCCTCGTTCGCCAGGGCCCGAACGACGTTCCCCGTGCCGTCCGGCGAGCCGTCGTCCACCACCAGCACGTCGATGTCCGGGGCCACTGCCAGCACGCCCTGGACGACCTGGCCGACGTTGTCGCGTTCGTTGTAGGTGGGGAGAACGATCAGGACCCTCGGACCCGCCCCGCCCGCGATGGGCACCGGGGCGCCATGAGCGTCGGAGGCCATGTGCCGCTCCCCCGCCGGGGGAGTCGTCGCCGGCCCGATGCGCCCGCGCCTCCGCGTCACGACACCGAACGCCAACGCCACCAGTGCGCCGAGCCCGCACAGCCACGGGAACCAGTCCCCCAGCCGCACGTACAGCGTTCGAGCCGACGACGTCGGCACGTCGAACCGCAGGATGCCCGCTTCGAACAACCCCGTGTGCGCGACGACGCGGCCCGTCGGATCGATCACGGCGCTCTCACCGGAGATGGCCGCCTGGACGACCCACCGCCCCGTCTCCACCGCGCGGACCTGGCTGAGCTCGACGTGTTCGCGGGACGCCTCCGACTCCAGGAACGAGGAATCGTTCGTGGTCAGCACGACCAGGTTCGCGCCCTTGGCCACGAACCGCCGGAACAGGTCGGGGAAGACGTCCTCGAAGCAGATGGGAGTTGCCACGGCGACCCCGTGGACGTGGAACAGGGTGATGCCGGGGCCCGGCGCGAGGTCGCGCGGGACCGCCCGGAGCTGTTCGACCCACCCCAGGTAGCGGCGGAACGGCACGTACTCGCCGAACGGCACCAGGTGCGTCTTGGTGTAGCGGCCGGTCACCCGGCCCTGGCCGTCGTAGAGCAGCACCTGGTTGTAGTAGCGGCCCCCCGGAGCGTCCGTGACGGCCCCCACCAGCGTTGGCGACCCGACAGCTCGAACGGACGACGACACCTGCTCCCCCAGCGCCCGATTCACCGTGGGGTCGTCGTCGAGGGCGTTCTCGGGCCATACCGCGACGTCCGGAGGGTTCGAGGCGAGCGTGCGGTTCAGCCGGATGTGGTTCTGGGCCACCGCCTGACTCTGCAGGTAGCGGTCGGACGCCAGCGCCCTGGGAACGTTCCCCTGGACCACGGCGACGTCGAGCTTCGGGCCCGCCGCCGCGGGAAGTGGGATCAGCACCGGAAGCGTGACCGCCGCAACCCCGAGCGCGACGAACGTCACGCGCTCTGCGAGCGGTCGGGTTCGGCGCAGCACGAACAGCAGCAGGACGTTCGCCAGGACCATCACGAACGTCACGCCCCACACGCCGGTGATCGAGGCCAGCGGCAGCACAAGATGGTTCCCGTGCTGGGTGGCTCCGAGCGCTCCCCACGTGAATCCCCCCAGCGGCCACACGCCGCGGATCCAGTCCACGAACGTCCACAGCGCCGCGACCGTGAGCGCCGTTCGAACCGGCCGGTCCGCCCTCCACGTCAACGGAACCACCGCCCCGAACAGTGCCATCGTCGCGGCCTGGTCGATCACCAGCGGCAGCCACGCGATGACGCCGAACGGAAGCAGCCAGTGCATCAGCAGGCCCCAGTAGACGAGCCCGAACGACAGGCCGACCAACGCTCCCCGAGTCGCCGAGGCTGTGGACAGGGCCCAGAGCAGCGGCACTAACGCTGCGAACGCCACCCAGCCGAGATCGGCGGGCGGGTTCGCCACGAACAGCAGCACGCCCGCCGCGACGCCGCCGAGTGCGGCGAGCGCCAGCGGCGGCTTCCGGGTCAGACGCAATCGCGGCAGAACATGCGCTTCTTGTCTGCCAGCTGGCTGCGGATCGGCTTGACGAGGTAGCACTTGCGACACACGAACTCGGTCTTCTCCTGGATGGGCTCGACCTTCACCGAGAGGGTCTCCAGCCGCTCCTCCCGACCGAGGGAGAGCATAGACTCCTCGTCGTCCTCCTCCTCGGGGATGACCCGTTCCTCCGGGCTCTTCGCGAGGACCTCCTCGAGGCTGGCGTCACCGGTCTCCTCGGGCTCCCCTTCCGCGTCGTCGTCGCCCAGATCCTCGTCGTCCTCGTCGAGATCGGGGGTGTCTCCCTCTTCCTCTTCCAACGTCGTCCTCGCTTGTTCGGATGGCTTTTCGGTCTTGATGCCCGGCAGCCTGAGCCATCCAGGCAAGGCGGGAGTGTACCCCGCTCCAACGCAGATAACCGAAAGTTATTCCCGAGGAGGTCCACACGGGTGAGCCGGAGCCGGAAAGACGGAAGGATCCGAGTGGCCTTTGGGTCCGCCAGCGCCGGGGCGCCGCGTTCTCTACTCAGCCTCTCGGATCCTTCCAGGTCCGCCGCCCGAAGGCGACGAACGAGGCGAAGTGTAGGCCTGTCGTGGTGAGACTGTCAAGCCGGAGTTCAGGTCGCGGGTTCGCGCTCCTACCGCCGTCCCGCTGCCCGGTCCAACCCTCGAGGCATAGTCGAGACTCGGCGATACGGCGCGCCGACCGGCGGGGAAGGGTGCTGTCCGCGACCCGCTCCCCCACCGTTCGAACCAGACCTCTGACCTGCGGTTCTGCCGTGTCGGCGGCGAGGGGTAGGCTATGCGGCCATGGTGAGCTTGCGCGCCGACCCGTGGAGCCCGGAGTACGGGATGGGGCTGGAAGCGGCCTCGCTGACGGAGGAGGACACGGATGTCGATCCGTCGGTCGAGACGACGGACTGGTCCCGGCCGCTGCATCCGGCGACGGGCGAACCCATCCCCCTGGCGTTCGTCGACGGGGTCCGGCGGGTCGATCTTCGGCTGTGGGCCTCCGAGGACGGGGTGGAGGTGCCGGGCCTCTTCGGGTCGGTGGCGGTTGGGAGTGTTCGATGTGACGGTTCCGCGACGTTCGGTGACGAACGCG
>DAIMKN010000100.1:0-8308 GCA_036721725.1 Actinomycetota bacterium | reverse complement strand
AGAGCTTGCCTTCGGAGCAGCCCCTCAGACCCACTCAATGGGACGCTCGCCAAATCTTCCCCCTTCCTCGCTGCAGGACGGCACTCATATCTTTCCCCCTCCGGCGGTGTCGGCACGAGGAGAGAGGGAAGAACAGAGACGGCGGACCGGACAGCGGTCTTCCCCGGGCGTCCCCCGGGCCGGTGGCCAAGAGAGCGAGGGTGTGGTCGACTACCTCGTGCTGGAGCGCGCGGGGGACTTCGTGATCCTCCAACTGCGAGGCGAACTCGCCGGGCAGCTCTGGACGGACCACCTCAAGCGAGCACTCGAGGAGCACTACGTCGACGATGGGGTCCGGCGCATCCGGTTGGACGTCTCGCCGGTCACGTTCCTGGACAACTTCGGCGTTGCCACGCTGGTGGCCCTGCGCCGCGAGTCGCGCGAACGGGGGAAGGAGTTCTTCATCGAGGGGCCGAACGGCCAGGTGCGGGAGAAGCTCTCGGTGACCGGTGTGCTCACGATGCTGGAGGGCGGCCGGTAGCTCTTGCGGCGGCTCTGCGACCATAGGCGCCATGTCCTCGGTGGCACCGCCCGGCGCGTTCGACGCTCCGCGCGTCCTCATGGTGACGAACGACTTCCCGCCCCGGGTCGGCGGCGTGCAGCAGTACGAGTGGAACATCGTCCGGGGGTTGGACCCATCCACGGTCGCCGTGCTCGCTCCGAGCTGGCCAGGCTGGCGAGAGCACGACGCCGCGCAGCCGTTCGCCGTCCACCGATGGCCGCCCGAGTTCCTGTGGCCGTCGGGAGAGCTCGAACGCCGCGTTCGCCAGCTCATCCGGGACCACCGGGCCGAGGTGGTCCTGTTCGGCCACGGGCTTCCGTTGTCGCTGCTGGGACCCCGGCTCGCCGCGACCGGCACGCCCTACGTCACGCTGACCCATGGCGTCGAGCTGTGGCAGGCTCGTCTGCCGGGTCTCTCAGCGGGGCTCCGGCGAGCCCTATCGGAAGCACGAGAGGTCACCGCGCTCGGCGCGTACACCGCCCGGGCCATCCGCCGGGCCGTCCCGAGTGGCGTGAGACTGTCGATCCTCAGTCCCGCGGTGGACCCGTCGCGGTTCTCCCCGCAGGTCGACGGCTCGCAGGTGCGGGCGAGGCTGGGGTTGGGCGCGGACGTGCCGGTCGCCCTCTGCGTGTCCCGCCTGGTCGAACGCAAGGGCCAGGACGTGCTGATCCAGGGCATGCCGCTAGTCCGCTCGATCGTGCCGAACGCCGTGCTGGTCATCGCCGGCGGCGGCCCGGACCGCCCCCGGCTGGAGGCGCTGGCGACGGCGAGCGCGCCGGCCGAGTCCGTGGTGTTCGCCGGCGAGGTGCCGGACGCCGACCTCCCCGAGCTCTACGCCGCGTGCGACGTGTTCGCCATGCCGTGCCGTTCGCGGTGGGGCGGGCTGGAGGTGGAGGGGTTCGGCATCGTGTTCCTGGAGGCCGCGGCCACCGGCAAGGCGGTGATCGCCGGCCGTTCGGGCGGCGCGGTGGAGGCGGTGGAGGAGGAGCGAACCGGGCTGGTGGTTGAGGGCCGGGAGGTGAAGGCGGTGGCGCTGGCGGTGGCCAAGCTTCTCAAGCACCGGGACCTGGCGGCGAGGTTCGGGGCGGCGGGGCGAGCCCGCGTGGAGGCGAGCTTCACGTGGCCCCAGCGTTCGGCGCAGTTGGCCGAGATCCTGTCGAATGCAGTTCGCTGACCGGCGCGCGTTACGCCAAGGCGGCGCTGAGGAGGCGTTCGGCCGTTCGTTCCCAGGTCCAGGTTCGGCGAACGAACGCGCTCACCGCGTCGCGGAGTTCGCCGCGCTCCTCAGCCGGGAGGGCGAGGAGCGTTCGGATGCCCGCCGCAAGCCTGTGCGTGGCGCCGGGGCCCGGCTGGTAGGAGAAGAGGGCGGGCCGGTCCAGCGAGGATTCCAGCGCGTCCGCGATCTCCGCCAGCCCCGAGTGACGGGCCACCAAGGGGAGCGCGCCCGCCGCCGCCCCTTCGGCCGCTACCATCCCGAACGCCTCCGCCAGGATCGACGGCACCGCCAGCACGTCCATCGCCGCCAGCACGCCCGGTGCGTACCGGTGGTCGAGGCGGCCGGTGAAGGTCACCCGCGATCCGAGGCCGGCCGCCTCGGCGATCTGTGTGTCGGTGAGCTCGACGTCGGCGTTGCCCGATGCCGCCAGCCACCGCGTCGCCTCGGGGTCGGCGGCGTCCAGGGCGTAGGTGAGAGCCGCGAGCCAGTCCCGGTACCGGCCGAACCCGACGATCACTCCCTTCACGGGTTCGACCAGGCCGAGCGCAGCCAGGAGATGGTCCACGCCCTTCTGCGGGATCAGCTTCCCCAGGTAGCCGACCAATGGTCCTTCGCCGGGGGCGAGCGTTCGCAGGCGCCGCGCCGCCTCGGGGTCGGGGACCGCCTGATCGTAGGCGCCCGCCAGGGCGTCGAGCGCCGCCGCGTCCCGGGCCGCCAGAGCCTGGCGGGCCCGACGTTCGACCGCGTCCGCTCGGCCTCGCGCGGTGTCGGGATCGGCTTCCAGTCGCGCCGCCACGCCCAGAAGCGCCTCGCGCCGGGGGAGCGGCGAGAAGCGTTCAACCTCCACGCCGGGTGCCACCGTAACCAGACGGCCGGCCACCGAGGGGACGAACGACGCGGTCCGCTCCAGAACGTCGCGGGTCGCGCCGGCCACCGTTCGGGCTCCCTCCAGGCCTTCCCGGGCCAGCTCGACGTAGCGATCCTGCTCGCGCAGCGCGTACTCGAGGTCGCTGCCGTGGATCTTGGCCAGATACCGGCCTTGCCCGAACGCCCGCCTGGCCACCACCGGACCGGGGACGGCGTGCCCGGCGATGACCGCGTCCGGTGGGCCGGTCTCCGCGGCGATGGCCTTCAGGGCGGCCACGTTGCGGGCCAGGTAGGTGTCGAGCTCCTCGGCGGTCAGCTCGACGAACCGCTTGACCTGTTCGAACCCTTCGTACTCGTCGTAGACGAACACCGGCAACATCGAACCGATGTCGGGCCGCACCAGCAGCAGGCGACCCTCCGCGGGCGTCGCGCCGGTCGGCTCCGCCGGCGACAGACCGTGGGCGCCGGCCGTGGCCCAGGCGTCGACGAACGGGAAGCGTTCGGGATGCTGCTCCTGGCAGACCAGGGTGACGTCGTGGCCTTGGCGGCGCCACATCTCCGCGACCTTGGCCGTGTAAACGTTCGAGCCGGAGCCCTCCAAGATCCAGCCGTGCCACAGGAGGATACGCACCACGGGCGAGTCTATCCGGGCCGGGCTACGATGGCGGCGATGACGGCGATGCGAACGATCCGGCTGCTCGGCGCACTGACGGTGGCGATGGTGGCGGCGTGGGCGGCGGTGGCCGAAGCGCAGACCGCGCCCGCCATGAAGATCCTCCGGCCCGAGGTCGGGACGGTGTGGATCGGGGGGACGGGAGACGTCGACGTCTCCACCAGCGGCATCGAGAACAACGTGTCCGTTCGGTTCCTGGTGGACGTGGACGGCTCGGGCGTGAACCCGCAGACGGGCCGCCCCGACGAGGCGGGCCAGTCCGGGGCGTTCACCATGGTGGCCGGCGCGACGAACCGGATCACGCTGAACAGCCTGACCACCGGTGTCCACACCATCACGGTTCGCGCCACCGATCCGCAAGGCGTCTCGCCGGCGAGCGTGGTGGTGAACGTTCGGCCCGGAGGAGGTGGCGGGTTCAACTACGCCGCCGTGATGGTGGGCCTGTTCTTCCTGGCGCTGTTCCTGGTGTACCGGCGCTTCATCCTGAAGCCGAGGTTCGGGCGGATGGAGGACGAGGCCAGGCGGGGCGGACGACCGGGGTTCGAACCACGCGGCAACGGGAGCAGCCGCTCAGAGGACGACCCGAAGTGGTGGGAGGAACTTCCTCCGGACGATCGCTAACGCGCCGGCGGGCCTCCCCACTTCTGGAGCGCGTCATCGAGCTCACCGAGATCGTCGATGACGGCGTCGGGTTCGAACTCGGGGTCATCCTCCTGCCGCCATTGGCGAGTGAGGACGGCTCGCATCCCGACGGCGTGCGCGCCGCCGATGTCGTCGTAGAGCCGGTCGCCGACGAACACCGTCTCGGCGGGTTCGGTCCCCAGTCGGAGCAGAGCCTCGCGGAAGATGCGGGGATCGGGCTTTCGAACGCCGAGTTCGCTCGAGAACACGGACGCGTCCAGGTGGCGCGCGATGCCGAGGCGTTCGAGGTCCTCCCGCATCAGATTGGGGAGGAGGGCCACGTTCGACACCAGGCCCATCCGGTAGCCGCGTTCGCGGAGGTCGCGCAGCGCGTCCAGGACCGACGGCTCCACGGTGATGGAGTTCGAGTAGGCCGAATGGTCCAGCGCCACGACGTGCTGCAGCACGTCGTCGGGGACGTCGAACCCGATGGCGGCGAACGACTCGCGGAACATCTCGGGGAGGTTCAGCTCCTCCATCCGCCGCTCCTCGAAGCTCTCGGTGACCATGCGGTCGATGCCGTGGGCGATGCGTTCGACCAGGTCCAGCAACTCGGGGACCTCCATGTACGCCACCGCCTCGATCCGCCCCCGGATCGACTCGTACGCCGCGTTCAGCGCGTCCTCCGTCCGGCGGAAGTCGACCAGCGTGTGGCCGTAGTCGAACAGGATCGCCCGCAGCCGCGTGGCCATCAGTCGGCGCGTTCGGGTCGCATCAGATGCGGATGCTACCCTTCCCACTTCATGCGCGTGACGGCCATCTCGGACCTGCACGGCGCGGTGGACCACCTGGAGGAGGCGGGGCGCGGGTGCGACGCGCTGCTCGTGCTGGGCGACCTCATCAACGTCCTGGACTACCGGTCGTGGGGCGGGATCCTGGTGGAGGTGTTCGGCCGCGAGCCCGTCCAGCAGGCGGCGGACCTGCGGGCCCAGGGCCGGTTCCCGGAGGCTCGAGCGGCCATCCAGGCGATGACGCCGGACCCGCACGAAGCGCAGGCGAGGTTCGTCGAACTCGCCGCCGAGGAGTACCGGCGGGTGTTCGCCGCGATGCCGGCGCACTCCTACGTCACGTTCGGCAACGCCGACAACCCGGCGCTGATGCAGGCGCTGAAGCCCCCGTCCGTGCGGTTCGTGGACGCGGAAGCGGTGGAGATCGGCGGGATGACCTTCGGCTTCGTGGGGGGAGGGGTTCGAACGCCCCTCGCCATCCCCGGCGAGGTGAACGACGATGCGTACGACGCGAAGTTCGACGCCGTGGGCGCGGTCGACGTCATCTGCACGCACATGCCGCCGCGCCTTCCCTGGTACACCTACGACATCCTGGGGAAGAAGTTCGAACCCGGCTCGGTCGGGCTGCTGGCGTACGTGCAGAAGAACCAGCCCAGGTACGCGCTGTTCGGCCACGTGCACCAGCCGCTGGTGAACCGGGGCATGGTGGGCGAGACGGAGCTCGTGAACGTGGGGCACTTCCAGGCGCATGGGAAAGGGTTCACCATCGACACGCCGGCCTAAGAGGTTCGGCGAGGAGAGGAGGTTCGAACGACCATGGCCGAACAGACGTCCGGCGACATCGAGATCAAGGCCACGCCCGAAGAGGTGCTCGCCGTCATCATCGACTACCCCGCGTACCCGAAGTGGGCGAACGGCGTGAAGAAGGCCACCGTCAAGAAGAAGGACTCGCAGGGCCGCCCCACCGAGGTCTCCATGGAGGTCTCGCAGATGGGGATCAACGCGGCGTACACGCTCAAGCAGAAGTACAAGGCGAAGAACGGCGGTCTGTCCTGGACCTCCTCCGAGGCCTCCGGCGCCGTGAAGGACGTGAAGGGCGAGTACGTGCTAGAGGCCACCGACGACGACACCACCAAGGTCACGTTCTCCACGGCCATCGAGCTCGCCATGAAGCTCCCCGGCCTCATCAAGAAGCAGGGGGAGAAGCAGATCGTCACCACCGCGCTGAAAGGGCTGAAGAAGCAGGTCGAAAGCCGATAGACATACGAAGGGCCCCGCTTCGGGGAGCCCTTCGCTCACCTGTCAATGCAGTCTAGGTCAGTCTCAGTCGCACCTCAGCGCGCTCGTTCGAGTATACCCTCCGCCTCAGGGGTGCGGAGGCCGGTCAGCTTCGAAGCCCTCGCGGTCACCGATCCTTTCCAGGAAGTTGGCATACAGGCCGATGATCTCCCGGGCCAAGCGGATGAGATCGCGATAGGCGTCGGGAACGATCACATCGCGGAGTCGAATCAGGATGGCGTCGATCTGGTGTTGCAAAGAGCCTCCTCCGGCGATGGCGCCGAAGATCCCGAGCCCGATGACGAACGGATCCGGATCGATCAGGCTCTCACTGCCGATCGCCACTGCTCCGCCCCCGACGCGGTGTGTCCGATCGCTCGACATCCTCACCCCCGCGGATCGCTGCTCGTGCAGGAGAGGGTTACCCCTGCCAGTGACACGGATAGGCGAGAGGACCCCTGCGGCCCTTGCGTCAGACCTTCCTCCGGCGGGTTGGCGGTGCGACGTCCCTCGGTTGGTTCATCTCAGAGCCGGCGGTAGTAGCGGATCTCTTCAAGCGTCACGCCCAGCCGCGTGTCCGTCTTGGTCGTGCCGTCCGTTCGCCAGCCGAGGCGTTCGTAGAAGCGGCGGGTGCGTTCGCTCGAGGTGAGGGTCCACAGGATGGCGCCATCGTGGCCGTCATGCCTGAGCTGGGACTCGGCGGCGGCCATCAGCTCGATGCCGATGCCGTGGCCGTATTGGGCAGGGTCGACGTAGATGGCGAAGATCTCTCCGCCGGGCGCGTCGTCATCGCGGCTCGGGCCGAACGTCACGAACCCACTCACGGTGCCGTTCGTCTCGGCAACAACGGCGTGGCGGCCCGGTGCCGACTCCGCGAGGTACGAACGCCACCGATCCGGTTCGACGACCAGGCCATCCAGGAATGCGTCCGGAAGCTGGCCTCGATAGGCCGTCTGCCAGCCTCGAACGCGGATCCCCGCGATCGCGTCCGCGTCCTCCAACCGTGCCGAACGGATTCTGACCATGGCCGGAGAGCCTAGCCGAGGCCCGCGCGCGGAAGGTAGGCTGTGACTCGTGCGGATCCTTCTGTTCACGGGCAAGGGCGGCGTGGGGAAGACCACGGTGGCGTCGGCCACGGCGGTCCGTTCGGCGCTGGCCGGCAACCGGACGCTCATCATGAGCACCGACCCCGCGCATTCCCTGGCTGACTCGTTCGACGTCCCGCTCACCGCGCACGCGGCCGAGATCGCGCCGAACCTGTGGGCCGAACAGATCGACGCGCAGGAGCGGTTGGAGGCGAACTGGCGCGACATCCAGGAGTTCGTCATCTCGTTCCTGAACTGGGCGGGCGTGGACGCCATCGAGGCGGAGGAGCTCTCCGTCATCCCCGGCCTCGACGAGATCTTCAGCCTGACCGACGTCAAGGAGCACGTCGACAGCGGCAAGTACGACGTGCTGGTCATCGACTGCGCGCCGACCGCCGAGACCCTCCGCCTGCTGTCGTTGCCGGAGGCCATGAACTGGTACATCGAACGCATCTTCCCGGTCGAACGCCGGGTGGTGAAGACCATCCGCCCGCTGCTGTCCCGGCTCACCAGCATGCCCATCGCCGACGACCGGATCTTCGACGCCGTGGAACGCCTCCATCGCAACCTGGACGGCGTTCGGCAGCTGCTGACGAACGAGAAGATGTCCTCGATCCGCCTGGTCATGAACCCCGAGAAGATGGTCATCGCCGAGGCCCGGCGGACCTACACCTACCTGTCGCTGTTCGGCTACCGGGTCGACGCCGTCGTGGTCAACCGCATCCTCCCCGCCGAGGTGGACGACCCGTACTTCGGCAAGTGGAAGGACATCCAGGCGGGGCACCTCGAGACCATCCGGGAGTCGTTCGAGCCGGTCCCCATCCTCACGTCGCGCCTGTTCGACCGGGAGATGGTCGGGATCGAACTCCTCAGCGAGTTGGGAGCCGAACTGTACGGCGAGCTCGAGGCGACGTCGATGCTGTACCACGACGAACCGATGCGCGTCCGCAAGCGGGGGACCTCGTACATGCTCTCGCTCCGGCTGCCGTTCGTCGAACGAACGGACCTCGACGTGTTCCGCCGGGGCGACGAGCTGTTCATCAGGGTCGGTTCGTACAAGCGGAACCTGATGCTGCCCCAGACCCTGCAGCGCCTCGATGTGAAGGAGGCGAGCTTCGTGGACGACCGGCTCGAGGTCCGGTTCGCCAGGGAGCAGCCCGCGCCCGCAGCGGCGTCCGGAGGTCGCCGTGGCTGAGGCTCGCGCCGCGCGGTCCCGGGCCAAGCCCACCGTCCCGGAGC
>DAIMKN010000099.1:0-8331 GCA_036721725.1 Actinomycetota bacterium | reverse complement strand
GGGAACCGGATGACCGTGGGGATCTTGCGGAAGTCGGGGCCCTTCGACGGGATGATCGTGACCCGCGTTCGCGTTCGGGCCCGCGTCCCCTGCGGAGGGTTCGTTCGAACGACCTGCCCCGCCGGGATCGAATGGGAGAACATCGCGTCGCCCACGGTGAACGGGTAGCCGGCGGCGCGGAGCGCGGACTCCGCCGACAGGACGGTCATGCGTTCCGTGGAGGGCACGTGGGAGTAGTGGGGGATGGCGTAGACCCACGCCGCCCACCCGCCGCCGGCCAGCACCACGAGGGCTGCGGCCAGCACGCCGAGCCGCCGGACCAGCCGGCGACGGCGCGCTCGGGGCGACAGTGCCCGGGGGATGGTGACGGTGGCCGCTCGCTCCTCCGGGACCAGTTCGACGACCGGGGCCTGCGCCGCGAGCACCGCCACCGGGATGGCGCTGGGCAGCGTCCCCATGGCGTGGAGGAGCTCGTCGCGGAACGCCCGTGCCGAGGCTGGTCGATGCGCCCGGTCCTTCTCCGTGGCGTGCTGCACGACCGCGTCCAGCCCCTCCGTCGCGGCTGGGGCCAGCTGCGACGGCGGAGGGACCCGGTCCGACAGGTGCCGGTACGCGATCGCCACGCTGGTCTCGCCGCTGTACGGCGGTTGCCCCGTGAGCAGCTCGAACATCACCACGCCCAGCGCGTAGAGGTCGGTGCGAGGATCGGCGGGCTCCCCGTGGACCTGTTCGGGCGCCAGGTACTGCACGGTGCCGGTGACGGTGCCCTCGGTCTGGCTGACGTGGGAATCGGCGAAGGCCCGGGCCAGGCCGAAGTCCGCCACCTTCACGGTGCCGTCCTCGGCGATGAGGATGTTCTCCGGCTTGATGTCGCGGTGGACGATGCCGTGGCCGTGGGCGTGCTCCAGCGCGGCCAGGACCTGCAGAGTGACCTCCGCGACCTGGGCCGGTTCGAGGCGTCCGTACTCGGACAGCAGCGCCCGAAGGCTCTGCCCTCGAACGAACTCCATCACCATGAAGTAGGTGCCCTCGGACAGGCCCCAGTCGTACACACCCACGACGTTCGGATGGTTCAGGACGGCGGCGGCCCGGGCCTCACGGCGGAAGCGGTCGACGAACCCGTGATCCCCCGCGAACTGTGGGTGGAGCAGCTTGAGGGCGACCTCCCGGTCCAGCACGGCGTCGTGCGCCCGGAACACCTGGCCCATGCCACCGGAGGCGACATGGGTGATGATCTGATACCGGCCGTCGACGGTGGATTCGATCACTGACACGAACGTCGCGCGCCTCCCGGAGGTGAGGCGGCCCTCCGGGCCATTGTATGGCCTGGGTCCTGCGTGGACGGGACGCTTACGCGGGGGCGCTGGGCGACTTCGCGGGCAGTCGTGCCGCCAGCAGGCCGGCGCCGAACGCCACCGCACCCGCCACGAAGCCACCGGCATGCCCCAGCCGGAGTCCGGCCGCATCGCAGACGATCGAGGCGAGGCCGATCGCCGCCAGGCCGAATGCCGGGGCCAGAGCGGTGAGCGTACCGAGGGGGCGAGAGGGCAGAACCGCTCGCGCCCAGGGCAGCCCGACCGCAGTGAGGAGCAGCAGGAGGAGTGGGGCCAGCCAAACGGGGAGCCACGGGGAGAACGGTCCGGCGCCAGGCGTTCCGAGGTCGGCGAACTGGGTGCAGCGAGCGAGGCCGCACCCGAGGTGTTGGGCGCCGGGCAACACCGCCACGCCCGGCGACACGAACGGGGCGCCGGGAAGGTTGGCGGCCGCAGCGTAGCCGTTCGGATCGAACGCCTTGATCTCGACCGCGATGCGTTCGGCAGCCGGCACGTCGAAGACGCTTCGGAAGTAATCCGTGGCCATCCGGTCGTGTTCGACCTGGCCCGTGAGCGTGACGCGTCCCAAGAGGTAGTCCGCAGCTGAGCCGACGAACACCCGAACGTCCGGGACCCGCCCGGCGGGCACCTCGTCCAGTAGATAGTTCGCGGCCCGGGTGACGAACAGGCTCGGCTTGTCGCCGGGAACGTCCATCACCAGGACGAGCTGAGTGCCGACGGCCGCCACGCCGAACACGTGCCCGGCCGTTCGAGCCTCCGCCACCGCGGTCGGGGAGACCAGCGGCTGCTGGCCTCCCCACGCCAGCCATGCCACCACCACGAACAGGACCACGCCTGCCGCGGCGAGGGCTCGCCGGACGCCGTGTCCTTGCAGCGCGCGGTGGAGGCCGGTGGCGGCCAGGACCGGCAGCGGAAGGCAGAACGCGGCGAGGCGCTGGGCCGGCGCGGCGACGCCGGCGAACAGCAGCACCACCGCCCCGATCGTCACCGCGAGCCACGCAGCGAGTGCGCCCCACGCCAGCCGGGCGGCCTCGGACCTCGGGAGCCGGGGCCGCCGGCGGGTGGCCGTGGTGAGGGCCAGCGCGGCCACGGCGAGCGTTCGCCACCACGGGAAGTCGTGGTGCAGCTTGCGGAGATAGGAGTTCGTGACCAGGGAGGGGAGGTGGATCCGGCGGAGCAGGGCGTCCCGGGACGTGTCCAGGACGAACGCCGGTCCGCCTGCCGCCAGGACCAGCCCCCCGCCCGCCGCGGCGAGTCCGCCGAACGACGCCGCGGCCACCTGTCCGAAGCCCGAACGGAGCAGCGGCACCTCGTGGCGCGACCGCCACCAGGACGGAAACAGGATCGTGAGCGCCCCCGCCAGGACCGCCGCGGCCAGGAACAGGAAGAGCGCGTGGGCCAGGCCGGCCGCCCCGATCAGCACCGCGGCTGCCGTCGCCGGTCGCCACGGTCGGTCCTCGGCGATGAGCGTATCGGCCAGGACCGCCAGCGCGGCCACGAACATCTCTCCGAACGCCAGCGTTGACAGGTAGCCCGGGACCAGGAGGGCCAGGTAGGCCCCCGTGAGACCTGCGACGAGCGCGAACCGCGAACGTTCGCGTCCGAACGCGGCCGCCACCAGGACGGCGGTGCAAAGGCCGAGGGCGGCGGCCATCACCGGGGCGAGCGAGGGAGCGACCGCGGCCACGGGCTGGCGGATGAGGGTGGCGAGCGTGGCCAGGAGGCCGGCCATCAACGGCCGAGCGCCCGTACCCAGGCCACCGATGCCCGAGGACGCGGCGTGCCGGCCCCACCAGACGTAGACCGGTGTGTCCGAGCCCAGCCCCACCCGGAAGCCGCGCAGCGGATAGAGCACCACGTAGAACGCCAGGGTCGCCGCCGCCAACCCGACCACGGTGAGGGCCCCGGCGGTGCGTTTGTCGTTCGAAGCCATGGCGGAACGTAACCTACAGGCCCCATGCCCTATGAACTCGCCCTGGTGGCGTTCATCCTGCTCTCGGTGCCGGGTCTGCTGCTCGCGATCGCGTTGTTCCCGCCCCGATCGCTCCCGGTCGCGTCCGCTGCGGGGCTTGTCATCCCGCTCGGCATCTCGGCGGTGGCCCTGCTTTCAGTGATCCTGGCGGTCGCCCATGTGCTGATGATTCCGTGGCTGGTGGGGGGCTACATCGGCCTGGTCCTGGCCGGGGTGGCGGGCTCGCTCCGCCAGGGACGGTGGCGCGCACATCTCGCCGCGTGGCGAGAAGGTGTCGCCGCCGAGCGCCTCCCGCTGGCCATCGCGGGGGTGACGTTCGCCGCGTTCGCGGTCGTTCGGCTCACGTTCGTGCCGGTGTTGAACTTGGCCGACCAGACGCCGCTGCGGTACTGGGCGGACGGGCTGGAGGTGGCGGGTGCCCACCGTGTCCCGAAGCTCACGCTCCAATGGGGGCACCTGGTGCCGGCCACGGTGAGCAAGGTCGCGCTGAACGCGTTCGACGCCGCTGCGTCGCTCGTCCTGGGGCGCGGGCCGTTCGGGCCGATGGGGGCGCTGCTGGTCGTGGTCTCGCTCGGGCTGTTCCTGGCGGCGGTGGCGCTGGCCCGAACGCTGGGGCTGCGGCTGACGGCGCCGTTGGTGGCGGTGGGCCTGTTCGCCAACCACCTGCTGGGCCCCCGGAACCTGACGAACGACCTGGTGAACTACCGGGCCGAGGACGTCGGGCGGCTGCTCGCCCTCACGGCCGCGGTGCTCCTGATCTCGGCGGTGGCGCCGCGGGACGGCGAGGCCGAACATCCCCCTCGGGCCTTCGCCGTGATGGCCGGGGTGCTGTTCGGCGTCGGCGCGGCCATGCACCTCATCCCGCTCCTGGTGCTGGGGCTGTTCGCCGGCCTCTACGCGATGGCCGCGGCGACCGTTGGCGGGCGGGGGATGTCGATCCTGAGGCCGGTGGCGACCGCGGGCGTGATCGCAGTCGTGCTCGGGGCGGTCATCTTCGTCTCCTCGGGCGGGACCCTGGGCTTCCAGGGCGCGGCGAACACCGCGGCATACCGGGGTATCGCGGCGGACCTCCACCTTCCGGCGTCGTTCGACCCCACGAGGTATCTGGCGCTGGGCCAGGTGCACCAGCCGCCGCTCCGCCACGGTTTCTACGACCCGCCGGGCGTCACCTATTACGAGTTCGTCCGGCGCGCGGTGGGGGAGGACCGGCTGCGGCGGCCGCTGCTGTGGCTGATCCCGGTGGCGATAGCGCTGGCCCTGGTCGGGCTCCTGGTGTGGGGTGAACGCCGACTCCGAACGACGGCCGCGGCGTCGGCCGCTCTGGCCGTGGCGATCCTGGGGATCGCGTTTGCGTTCAACCACCATTCCCATCTCTACGTCCTTGCCGAGTTCGGGCCGAGGCGGCTGTTCGACTACACGTCGGTGCCCGCCGTGCTGATGGCCGCGGCCGTGGGCGAGGTGCTTCTGCACCGCGTGGTCCCGCGCCTCCGGCGGATCGGCGACAGGGCTCCCGTGGCCGCGGCGGTCGTGGTCCTGCTGGTGGCCGTGGTGGCGCTGCCGATGGCCGCCGCGCCGTCAGACCTGGCGGACCGCCTGCCGACGGCCCTGGGCCCGTTGGGCTGGATCGCCGCGAACGTGCCGTGCGACGGACGGGTGCTGGCCGACCGCCGGACGCTCGCCACGTTCGAGACCATGACCCGCCACGCCGGCGTGGTGGAGGGGATGGGCCCCTACCTCCGGCCGGCCGTGCTGGACGACGCGCTGCGTTCTCTGTTCCTGGCTCGAACGTTCTTCCTGCAGCCTCGCCAGGGACTGGCGTTCCTGCGGCTCGAACATGTCGCGGCCGTGGTGGCCACGACCTACGACCAGACGCTGGGCGGGGTCGGGGGGCCGCTGCGGCTGGTGGGGCGAACGCCGGATCTCGCCGGCATCCCGTTCCTCCGGGTCGCCGTCCGTTCCCGAACGGTCACCGTGTACCGCGTGATCGGGTTCCGGCCGGCGGCGGGTCCGAGCCCCTTCCCGGATGTTCGAACGCTGCCCGGCTACTCCTGCCGCTGACCCTTCTCGCGGGCCCTGAAGTACCAGGCGGCCCCCCAGCCGGAAGCCGACGCGAGGACGATGGCGAGCGTTCCGCCCAACCCCGCCAGGCGGATGCCCACCGCGTCCACGGCGATCCCGGCCAGGAGCAGCGCGGCGATCCCGGCCGCCGGGGACAGCGCGAACACCTCGAACGGCCGCAGGCTCCGGGGCAGGAGCACGATGGCCCAGCCCAGTCCGATCAGCACCAGCACGACCATCGTCCCGCCGCCCAGGACCGCCCCCTGGACGACCGTGTGCGGCCCGGATGGAGTCGGGGGGAGCGGCAACGGTTGGGCCGGGTGAGGACCGTTAAGCGCCAGGACGTTCGGCGCGACCACCCAGTCGGGATGGGCCGCGGCGACCTTGCCGTACAGCGGGTTGAACGAGCTCAGGAGCAACGCCACGGGGTGGTGGGGCAGCAGCGTCTGGATGGTCGGCCAGAACCGCTGCTCGTTCGCGTCGTAGGTCTTGGGTTGGTCTCGCTGCGTGGGCCGCCCGGCCAGATAGGAGAGCGGGTTCCCGACGTAGGCGTAGGCGTGTTCGATCCGTTCGGCCGGCAGGACCGAACGGATGATGTACATCTCCTCGGGCGTGTAGGAGAGCGGGTTGGGGCCGCTGTCGTCGATGACGAACACCACGGGCGCGCCGGCGGCGATGTGTTCCTGCTGGAGGTAGAACGCGGCGGTGGCAGCGTCTTGCACCTTGTGGATCTCGAGCCATTCCACGCCGCGGCTCGGCCCGGCCAGCGTCGTGTAGAGGTCGTGCGCGCCGAACGCACCCAGCGCCACGACGGCCACGACCAGGGCGGCCGCGCCGGCAGTGACCGAACGACCGGCCGGACCGCTGGTGGACGTTCGGTGTCCGAACCGCCTACCGGCCCACCGGGACAGCCAGAGCGCGAGCGCGGCGATGAGGATGGGCAGGGCCACCAGGAAGGCCAGGAAGCGATGGGCCGGGACGTTGCGGCCCGACTCGAACGCGGCGACGCCCACCACCGTCACCGCGATCCATGCGCCGGTGACGGCCAGCAGGAACCCGGTCCCGAACCGTTCGTGCCCGTCCGCGCCGGGACGCCGTCTCGCCTCCGCGGCCAGCGAGGCCGCACCCCCCGCAGCCAGGACGCCGGTGACGGGCAACAAGTACAACGGAAGATCCTCCCGGAACTTCTTGGAGAGCTCGCCCCGGGTGAGCTTCGGCGCGTCGAGGTGCGCTCGGAGCACGCCGAACAACGTCGCCGCGGCGAGCGCCGTCCCGCCGACCATGACCTCCGCGATGCCGGCGGAGGGCGTTCGGAGCAGACCGGTCCCGTCCCGCCGCCACGCCCGCCAGGACGTCGGGACGTACGCCAGGGCGGCCAGCCCGAGCACCGCGAGCATCACGCCGAAGAACGGACTGTGCGCCACCCCCGCGGTCCCCAGCAACACCGCCGCCGGGACGTACCCCTCGCGGTCCCTGAGCCACGTGAGCATCGGCACCAGCGCCGCCACGAACAGCGCGGCGGCCAGAAGGTTGTCCGTGTAGGTCTCCGGCGCCATCAGCCGAACGACCATGGGCGAGAGCCCGACGATCGCCGTGACCGCCAGTAGCTCCCACGCAGATCGCCGCAGCGCCGCCGACACCAGCGCGCCCGCAGCCAGCGCGAGCGAGACGCTGGCCGCGACGGGCACGATGGCCGCCAGCTTGAACGTGGACACCGTGAAGAGGCTGGACAGGGTAAGGACGGTGACAGGGAACGCCGCCCGACTGGCCAAGGTCTTGGTGGGCGGCGGGAGCAGGGCCGGCACGCCTCGCAGCCCGCGCGCCGCCACGAAGTTCGTCTGCCCCAGATAGCGCGGGGTGTCCCAGCCGATCGGCATCGGGTAGCGCTTGACCAGGTACAGGCCCATGAAGAACAGCCCGACCAGCCCCGCCCCGATCACCACGGCCAGCAACGAACGCCACTCGGCGCGCCACGCGCGGTCGAGCCGGTCGCGCCACCTCGGAGGCGGCGCGCCGGCGGGCTCGAGGGGCTGCGGCGGGGAGGGGGTGCGCAGGCGGATGGTCACCCTGCCAACCGTAGCAGCGGCAAGGGGCGAAGGTGTGGCGAACGACGCTTTAGCGGAGCCAGGTCTTGACGATGGCCTTGGTGAAGTTCCAGGCGTACTTCACGTTCTTGGGCTTCTTGGACTCTCCGCCGGCCCGGGCCCGGATGGTGATGGGGACCTCCTTGATCCGCAGCCGGTGGCGCATCCCCTCGATCAGCAGTTCGGAGGTCCAGAACTGGTCCTGGTGCAGCACCATGTCCTTCAGCACGTCCGCCCGCGTGGCGCGGTAGCCGTTCGACACGTCGGTCACCCGCGAGCCGGTCATGAGTGTGACGAGCCGCGAGAAGAAGTGCACCCCGAGGTGGCGGATCATGCTCTCGCGTTCGAACTCACCGAGGATCCGCGAGCCGTTCACCATGTCGGCCTGGTCGGTGAGGATGGGCTCGACGAGGGAGATCATCTCCTCGGGAACGTGCTGGCCGTCGGCGTCCATCGACACCACGACCAGGGCGTTCAGCCGCAGCGCGATCTCGTAGCCCACCCGCAACGCCAGCCCGCCGCCCCGGCGGATGGGAAGGTGCGCAACCAGCGCGCCGGCCTTGCGCGCCACATCCACCGTGTCGTCGTCGGAGGCGTCGTCGATGACCACCGGCACCACCGGGTAACCGCCCAGCTCGTCCGGCATCGAATGGACGACCGCCTCGATGTTCTCCGCCTCGTTGTGGGCCGGCATGACCACCACGATGCGCTGGCCCGACGGCAGGAGCGGGGCCTGGTTCGTTTCGAACGACTGCACCGCCAGCGCCTCGACCAGATGTCTGATGGCGAGCGTCGCCGCGTCGGCCTGCGCGCTCGTTCGGAACTGCAGGACGAACAGCACCGCGATGGCGAACAGCGCCAGACCGATCAGCCGCTGGCCGCT
>DAIMKN010000098.1:0-8432 GCA_036721725.1 Actinomycetota bacterium | reverse complement strand
CGGGCGCGTTCGGAGTTCTCCTCACCACAGTTGGGACAGATCCGCATGTGGTGCACGGTAGAGCTTCTGCCCGGTTGCCGTCACGACGCCGGGGTACGTTCCTTCCGGCGACCGAACGAAGGGAGAGGGCCCATGGACGCGAACCCGGTGTCGTTCTGGCAGGGCCGTGCGGCTTACTGGGCGGACGTCGGACTCGTGCTGTGGATCGCGGTGTGGATCGTGGTGGCGGTCGCCGTGTCGCGCGACATCCAGAACCTCACCCAGCTGTCGGACAACGCGGTGTCCATCGGCGACGGTCTGACGTCGTCCGGGCACACACTGCAGGGCCTGCGGCCGGTCCCGTTGGTGGGCGGCCGGATCGCGGACGTGGGTGACCGCATCGTTCGAACCGGCCGGCAGGTCCGGGCCAGCGGCTTCTCCTCCCGCAAGAGCATCCACAGCGCGAGCGTCCTGCTGGCCACCGCCGTCGGCGTCATCCCCTCGGCTCCGTTGGTGTTCCTGTACCTGCCCTTCCGCATCGCCTCGGTTCGCGTTCGGCGTGGACGGCGCGGCGCGCACGAAGCTCCGGACCGGTAGGGAGCGGGCACGGACACCCCCATCGGACCCGCTCCTCCCGCGCCGCAGGTCCCGCGCCGCAGCGGGGCGGCCCGGGCCGCGGCCTGGCTCATCACCCACCTCAGCTACCTCATCGTGGTGGGATGGGTCGTGGCCGCGGTAGCCGCCACGAGGTCCCTCCCGGGCATCGACCAGGCCCAGAGCGCCAGCTTCGACTCCATCGTGCCGAACAACCTCCCCGCGGTCCAGACCGAGCTACGTTCGTATCAGTTGTTCCGGTTCCCCATCCTCAGCCGCGTGGCCGTCGTGCAGCGCAACCCCGACGGGCTCCCCTCCGACGCGCAGCAGCGGGTGGTGGCCCGAGCCCTGGTCATCGATCAGCACAAGGACCCGGCGCTCCTCGCCATCGCCGGAGACCTGCCCCTGACGAACACCCTCGGCCTGTTCCCCGGCTCGAGCGAACGTTCCACCACCGCCATCAACTTCCTGTTCTTCCAGCCGCAGGAGGGGCTGGTGGACCAGTACGACCTGGCCCAGACCTTCGAGCGGCGCTATCTCAACCATCGCGACGATGCGCTGGTCGGTCGAACGGGCGCCGCCATCGCCCAGGTCGAACAGGGCGATCTCATCACCCACGCCCTTCCCCTGGTGACCATCGCCACGGTGCTGTTCATCGCCCTGATCGTGGGGCTGCACTTCCGGAGCGTGGGCGCCCCGCTGGTGACGCTGTCCGCGGCCGCCGTCGCCTATCTCATCTCCGTACGCGTCCTGCCGTGGGTCGGCCAGCGAGCGCACCTGAACGTCCCCAGGGAGATCGAACCCCTCATCATCGTGCTGCTGCTGGGCGTGGTGACGGACTACTCCATCTTCTTCCTGTCGGGGATGCGGGGACGCATCGCGGCAGGCGTGCCTCGCAACCTGGCCGCTCGCCAGACGACGGCGGAGTTCGGCCCGATCATCCTCACGGCCGGACTGACCGTGGCGGCGGGGACGGCGGCCCTGATCGTGGCGACGTTGGGGTTCTTCCGGGCGCTCGGTCCGGGCATGGCGCTGACCGTGGTCATCGGTCTCGCCGTGTCGATCACGCTGGTTCCGGCGCTGCTGTCCATCTTCGGGAAGTGGCTGTTCTGGCCGCGGATCCCGGGCGTGGCTCAGGCCGCGCCGACCACCGACGAGGCGGGGCTGGCCCGGACACCTCGAACGCACCGCCTGCTCCGGTTCGCCACGACCAAGGTGGTCGCCGCGGTCATCGCGGTGATCTGCCTGGGGGGATTGGTGGCCGGTACGTTCGGCCTTCGACACGGACGGTTGGGCTTCACGCTCATCAGCGGCCTTCCCCGGTCCGCCGAGGCCAACCGCGCGGCCGCGGCGGCGCAACAAGGCTTCTTGCCCGGCATCCTGTCGCCCACTGTCATCGTGGTCGAACGTCCCGGCATCACCGGCCAGACGGCTCCGTTGGCCAGGTTGGAGGACGAACTGAAACACCAGCCGGGCGTGGCCACGGTCATCGGGCCCGCCGACAAGGTGTCCAAGCTCGTCCTGGGCGTGACCCTGTCCGAGACGGGGGCGGCCGTTCGCTACGTCATCATCCTGAACCAGGATCCGCTGGGCGGTCCGGCCATCGACGACCTCAAGACCATCCAGGCCCGGATGGGTTCGATGCTGCAGACCTCTGGGATCGGCCTGCAGGGAACGGCGGTGGGCTATGCCGGCGACACCGCCCTGGCCCGGGACATCGTGAACGAAACGCTCCACGACCTGGTTCGGATCGCGCTGGCCGCGCTCATCATCCAGGTGATCCTGCTTGCCCTGTTCCTTCGTTCGCTCATCGCGCCGCTGTACCTCCTCGCGGCCAGCCTTCTGGCGGTGACCGCGACGCTCGGCCTGACGGTGCTGGTGTTCCAGGTGGTGCTCCGCCACGGCGAGCTGACGTATTTCGTACCGTTCGCCGCGGCGGTGCTGCTGGTGTCGTTCGGGTCGGACTACAACATCTTCGCGGTGGGGCGGATCTGGGACGAGGCCCGGGTCCGACCGCTCCGCGAGGCCATCGTGGTGGCGGTCCCGGCCGCCTCGCGCGCCATCACCATCGCGGGCCTGGCGCTCGCGGGGAGCTTCGCCCTGCTGGCCATCGTCCCCTTGAGTCCCTTCCGCGAGTTCGGGTTCGCCATGGCCGTGGGGGTGCTGCTGGACTCGTTCGTGGTCCGAACGCTCCTGGTGCCCGCCCTGATCTCGCTGTTCGGGCGTCTCGGCCGGTGGCCGGCCAGGACGCCCGACTTCACCGCTCCCCAGGTGGAGCCCTCGTCGCTGCGAGGCTGAAACGTAGCGGCTCCTTCCGAACGTCGTTGACACGACCCGTGGGGGAAGGAGCGTCCGTGGCCCGCAGGACCGAACGATGATCGGGGAGGCCCGTCCCCGGACCAAGATCTTCAGGGCGCGGAGGCGACGCCGGCGGCGAGTCCTGGTCGTATCGGCCGTGGTGGCGGCGCTCATCGGCGGGGGTGTGTTCGGCTACCGGGCGCTCCGCAACTCGGATCTCCCGGTGTTCGGCCCCGGCTCGAACGGCATCCGGACCCTTCACTACACGTTCGAAAGCCGCCTCCTGCACCGCTCGCTGGACGAGTTCGCCGCCGTGCCACCGAGCCTTTCGCGTGGCGGGCGGAGGCCGCTGCTGCTCGAGTTCCATGGACGAGGTGGCAGCCCGGAGTCCACGGTGAGCGGCGAGATGCTCGCGGCCCTGAAGTCGGAGGGGGCGACCGCGCCCGTCGTGGTCGGGGTGAACGGCGGCGACCACGGCTACTACCACGACCGTCGCGGTGAGCCCTGGGCCACCTATGTGCTGACGGAGATCATCCCCGACGCCGTTCGACGCTTCCACGCCGACCCGAAGCGCGTGGGGGTGGACGGCTTCTCCATGGGTGGATTCGGAGCACTGAACCTGGGAAGGGTTGCGCCGCAGCGCTTCTGCGCGGTGGCGGGGCATTCGGCGGCGGTATGGCGAACGGGCGGCGAGACGTCGCTGGGGTCGTTCGATGACGCCGAGGACTTCGCCCGCAACGACGTGTTCGGCTCGGCCCAGCACGGCACCGACCCGTACCACGGCGACCCCCTGTGGCTCGACGTGGGCAACGGCGATCCCTTCCACAACGCCGATGTCGCACTCGCCGCCGCGCTTCGCAGGGACGGAACGAGGATCACGTTCCACACCTGGCCGGGCGGCCACAACAGCAGCTACCGGGACGCGAACGCCCTGACCATCCTTCGCTTCTTCGGCTCCGCGTTCGCCTCCTGCCACCGGTAGCTGCGGTACGGTGGCAGCCGAACCGCGACCCGGGAAGGACGCCGTCCCATGCTGAAGAAGATCATCCTGATCCCCCTCATCTCGTTCGTCCTGGTACTGGTGGCGGCGGACCTGGGGATCAAGTACGTCGCGCAGCTCGGCGTGGCCAAGGAGCTGCAGAGCACCCTGCACCTCACTGCTCGCCCCGACGTCTCGCTGTCCGGCTTCCCCTTCCTGTACCACGTGGTGAAGGGCAACTTCGACTCGGCGGGGCTGAAGGCGGGGCCGGGCCTGGCGAGCGGCGTCCCGTTCCATTCGGTGACCTTGACCTTGCAGCACGTGCAGTTCGCCACCGGCAAGCTGGCGACCGGCAAGGGAGGACCGATCCAGGCCGACGCCGGCACCGGAACGGTCGGGATGACGGGGCGCGGCGTGACCAAGGTGCTGCGCGACCGCGGCATCCCGGTCACCGTTCAGTTCATCGGGACGAAGGCGGTCCTGTCGAACGCCCAGCTGGGCAAGGTCTCGGCGGGCGTGTCGGTGAGCGCCGGCATGCTCCTGCTGGTCCCTGCGTCCGGACAGAGCGCGTTCTCACTGCGTCTGCCCCCCCTCATCAAGGACATCCGCTACACGGGGGTGAAGCTTGCGGGCGGCGTGGCGTTCGTCAGCTTCCGGCTCGACCACCCGAAGTTCGAGGTCCCGAAGATCTGAGCATCGACCGGCGGGTCACTCGCCCCAGCGAGCCGAGTAGACGTTCCCATCGTTCCCGTCCGTGGAGAAGTACGGGTCGTTGTTCGGTCAGGGGTCATTCCTCCCCGGAACCACCCGTCGCCTTCAGCTTGTCGATGATCTCCGCGTTCGCGAGTGTGGTGACGTCGCCCAGCGCCCGCCCCTCGGCCACGTCGCGGAGCAGCCGCCGCATGATCTTGCCCGAACGCGTCTTGGGCAGGTCGTCGGTGAAGATGATGTGCTGGGGACGGGCGATCTTGCCGATGACTTTGGCCACGTGTTCGCGGAGCTCCGCCGCGACCGCGTCGCTCGGCTCCTCCGACCCCTTCAGCGTGACGAACGCCGTGATGGCCTGGCCGAGCTGTTCGTCGCTCTTGGCAACGACTGCGGCCTCCGCCACCTTCGGGTTGTCCACCAGGGCGGACTCGACCTCGTAGGTGGAGATGCGGTGGCCTGCCACGTTCATCACGTCGTCTATCCGGCCAAGCAGCCAGTAGTAGCCCTCGTCGTCGAGCTTCGCGCCGTCGCCGGCCAGGTACGTGTCGTTGCCGTAGCGCTTGAAGTAGGTCTCCACGTAGCGGTCGGGGTCGCCGTAGATCGTTCGGAACATCGCCGGCCACGGACGCTTCAGCACCAGGTAGCCGCCCTGGCCCGCCGCCACCGACTTCCCCTGTTCGTCGTAGATGTCGGCCTCGATGCCGGGGAAGGGATGGGTGGCCGAACCGGGCTTGAGCGTCGTGATGCCGGGGAGCGGCGTGATCATGATGGACCCGGTCTCGGTCTGCCACCACGTGTCGACCACCGGGCAGCGTTCGGTCCCGATGAACTTCCAGTACCACACCCACGCCTCGGGGTTGATGGGCTCGCCGACCGTGCCGAGCAATCGAAGCGACGACAGGTCGTGCTTCTGGGGGAACTCCGGTCCCCACCGCATGAACGCGCGGATGGCCGTGGGCGCGGTGTAGAGGATGGAGACCTTGCGCTTGGCCACGATCGACCACAGCCGGTCCTTGTCCGGCCAGTCCGGCGCGCCCTCGTACATGACGCCGGTGGTGTGGTTCGCCAGCGGTCCGTACACGATGTAGCTGTGCCCGGTGACCCAGCCGATGTCGGCGGCGCACCAGTACACGTCGTCTTCGTGGATGTCGAAGATGTACTTGTGGGTCGTGGCCACACCGGTCAGGTAGCCGCCGGTGGTGTGGACGATCCCCTTCGGCTTCCCGGTCGTTCCCGACGTGTACAAGATGTAGAGCATGTCCTCCGCGTCCATCGGTTCGGGATCGCACTCGGCGGGCTGGTCCTTGACGAGGTCGTGGTACCAGATGTCGCGGCCCTGTTCGAACGAGTGTGCCGAACCCGTTCGTCTCACGGTGACGACGTGTTCGATGGTGGGGCAGTCCTTGACCGCATCGTCCGAGTTCCTCTTCAGCGGGACCTCGTTGCCGCGGCGGTACGAACCGTCCCCGGTGATGAGGACCTTCGCCTCCGCGTCGTTGATCCGGTCGCGCAGCGCGCTCGCCGAGAAGCCCCCGAACACCACCGAGTGCGGCGCGCCGATCCGGGCGCATGCCAGCATGGCCACGGGAAGCTCCGGCACCATCCCCAGGTAGATCGCGACCCGGTCCCCCTTCCGAACACCGAGCGACTTCAGCCCGTTCGCGAAGCGGCAGACCTCCTCGTAGAGCTTGCGGTAGGTCGTGGTGCGGTCCTCGCCCGGCTCGCCCTCCCAGTAGTACGCGACCTTGTCGCCGCCCCCGTTCGCCAGGTGGCGGTCCAGGCAGTTCACGGTGACGTTGAGCTTGCCACCGACGAACCACTTCACCCAGGGCGGGTTCCACTCCATGACCGTCGTCCAGGGCTCCGACCACTCGAGCGTCTCGGCCTGCCGCGCCCAGAACGCCTCGGGGTCTGCCGCGGCCTGTTCGTAGACCGCCGGATCGTTCCAGAGCGCGTTCGAACGGAACTCCGCCGATGGCTCAAACTCGCGTTGCTCCGACAGCAGCGCGTCGATGGTGGCCTTGGCGTCGGTCATCTGGTCGGACCCTCCTCGGGTGTCGGGCGTCCATGGTATGTCGCCGGCCTCGCCCACCACACCGACCTGGCCGACCTAAACTCGGCGGATGAGCGCGGCCGGCGATGGTGAGCTTGCCCAAGTCTTCCGGGATGCGGGGATCGCGGTCGCGTACCTGTTCGGGTCGCGCGCGACGGGCACGGCGCGTGAGGATAGCGACGCCGACGTGGCCGTCCTGACCGGCCGGCCACTGGGCCTGCTGGGGCGAGAGCGCCTGTCCGCGAGGCTGGCCAGGGCGCTCCGCGTCCCGGACGTCGACGTCGTGGTGCTGGAGGAGGCGCTCCTCGAGCTTCGGGGCCGGGCCATCCAAGAGGGGAAGCTGCTGTACTCCGATGACGAGCCCCGGCGGGTGGCGTTCGAGGTCCGAACGAGGTCGGAGTACTTCGACTTCCTACCCACGCTCCAGGAGCTCACCAGGGCCTATCTCGAACACGTCGCGGCAAGGGGGTCGATGGTTGATTCGGGCAGGTTGCGAACGTTACTCGGGACGCTCGCCGTCTATCGCATGGAGCTGTCCGCGCTGGCCACCCTGTCCATCGACGAGTACTTGAGCCGAAGCCGGTTCGCCGGTCGCTACCTTGTGCAAGCGGCCGCTCAAACGTGTATCGACATCGCCAACCATGTGGTGGCTGCGGAAGGCTGGAGGACTCCGCGCGATTTCCGCGACGCGTTCACCGTGCTCGAGGAACACGACGTCCTCGCGCAGCCACTTGCGGACCGGCTGCGCGACCTGGCCGGGCTGCGCAACCGCTTGGTGCATCTGTACCAAGAAGACGACGACAGGCTCATCCATGCTGCGCTGCCGGCTAGCCAGGCTGACCTCGACGCGTTTGCCAGAGCCATCGCCGAGCTGGCGGCAGCTGAAGGTGAGACGAACAGCTGAGCGGGTCGGTCGGATCCCTGAGCACGGAGGGTGCTTGAACGAGCACGTGAAGGGCCGGAGAATCCGTGTGTGGAGTTCGAGGCCGTCGGCGTGGCGGCCTCGAAGCGTATCGGCACCCCGACGAGGGGAGAACCCTCACCGAGAGGGAGGAGGAACAGCATCGTGGCTCAGTACGAGGCCTACTGCGTGAAGTGCAAGGCGAAGCGTGAGTTCGAGGGCGAGGAGGTCACCCTCAAGAACGGTCGTCGGGCCGCCAAGGGCAAGTGTCCGGTGTGCGGAACGACCGTCATGCGCATCCTCGGCAAGTAACCGTTCGACAAACCGTAAGTCCGGACCGGTAACGCCCGGGCAACGCCGTTCGAGCCGGCTTGCCTCGGGCGTTCCGTCGCGACCAGGGCCGTCTCGCCGGGCTCGTTCTCGAGCCGGCGATTAGCGTGTCCTACCCCCGAGTTGTAGCGACACCGGGCAACCTCCCACACCCGTAGGGAAAGGCGACGCATCCTCTCGCTTGACCTGGCAGTCGAGCGGAAAGGAGGCGCCGTCTTTACCCAAGATGATGCCCTGTACCGGTTCTGGTTGCGAGCACTCGCCCTGGCCGAAGAGCTGGGCAACGTGAGAGCGGCCCTTTGGCAGGTTCTTGATCCGGGTCGCCAACTCGGGCCTGGAAGCGCATCCATTCGACAGTCTCTGCGCGAGCCGCACCTCAGCGGCGCAGACGACGCAGGATGATGGAACCATGTTCGTGAATCAGGAAGGCCGCAGGCGTTCCGAGATGGTGATTAGTTCTCACCGAGAAGTGGTCAACCGGTTGACGCTCGTCAGCCGCCGCGGACCTTTGCCACGATTGATTCCGGGATCCACGCGAGATCGACCAGGAAGTGCGGCGCCCCTTTCATGAGGACGTAGAAGACAATATG
>DAIMKN010000097.1:0-8651 GCA_036721725.1 Actinomycetota bacterium | reverse complement strand
GGCGATGAACGACCATCTCGGCGGGCTGGATTCGCTGGCCGCGCGATGGGAGACGGACGACCGGCGTCGGGTGGATCTGCTGGAGCTCGCCGACCAGACCTCCGAGCTGTCGGCGACCGCCGCCCGGATCGCCGTGGGTCTGGAGGGTTCTGGGCAGGAGGTCGCCCGAGCCGAGCTCCACCTCGCTGAATGCGAGGAGCAGACGATCAAGGCGGAGGCGGCTGCGGCGTCCGCGGCGCTGGCCGTGGAGGAGAGCGAACGGCGTCTGGGGACCATGGAAGCGCTGGTTCGGGTGCGTTCGGACCTCGCGACGGTCCTCCGCGCACAAGCCAGGGTGGCGGCGGCCGAGGCATCGCTTGCCGCCTCCCGTTCCCGGGCCGAGAAGTCCGTGGTGGCGGTGGAGCGGTGGCAGGCCGCCGTGGCGGAAGGGGTCGTTCGGCGCGACGCGGCGGTCGCCAGGCGGGAGGCCGCCGAGGCCGACCACGAACAGGCCCACCGCCGGGACCTGGCCGGCTCGCTCGCCCACGGTCTGCACGCGGGCGATCCCTGTCCGGTGTGCGACCGCCCTCTGGAGGCCGCTCCCAAGGTGGCTGCCGCGGACCTGGTCAAGGCCCGCAGACTCTTGGACCGGGCGCGAGCGGCCGAACGCACGGCCGCCGAGACCGTGACGGCGGTCGAACGCGATCTGGCGGTGGCCCGGAACGAGGTGACCGCCGCGGAACAGGACGCCGCCAGGTGCGAGACGGAGGTTCGAACGGTACAAGCCGAACGCGACGAGGTCGGTGCGGCGGTCGTGGCGTTCTTCGGGGGCGAGCTCCCCGACGACCCGCAGGCCGAGGTCGAACGGCGGGAGCGCGAGGCGAAGCGACTCGCCCGCGAGCTGGAAGCCCACCGTTCCGCCACGGCCGAGGCCCAGCGAGCCGCCGGGGCGGCGCGGGACCTGGCTCGGGACGCGCAGGCCCGGGCGGGAACGCTGACCGCCGAGCTCCGCGCGCTTCCCGCGGTCAGGCTGGGAGAGCGCGTTCGCCGAATGCAACCGGACCTGGAGGTCCCGACGGCGTTCGACCCGGTGGCGTCCCCATCGAAGCCCATGAAGCCCGAACGGTCGGCGGAGGCGGCGCGCGACCTGGCGGCGGCGGCGGCCGAACTCCACGCAGCCCTCACCGCCGCCGCCACCCGAATCCTGCAGGATCTCCTCGTGGCCCTCGACGCGGCCGTCGACGGCCTCCCCGAGGGCACGCTGTCGGCTCGTGGGGCCGCAACGACCCCCGCCCAGGTCCTCACCGTGGTGCGTTCGACCTGCCAGCGGCTGACCGTGGAGGCCGCCACGGCCAAGCAGGACGCCGAACGGCTGGGCGAGCAACTCACTCAACGCGGAAACCTGGAGAAGCAGATCGCCGAGCACGGCGAGGAGATGCGGCTCTATCAGGCCCTGGCCTCAGAACTCCGGGCCGACCGCCTCATCACCTTCCTCCAGGGCGAAGCCCTCCAGCTGCTGGCGACCGCGGGCTCGGAGCGGCTGCTCTTCCTCTCCCAGGGCCGCTACGTGTTGGTGTTCGTGGGCGACGAGTTCTTCGTGGAGGACCGCCAGAACGGTGACGAACGCCGCAGCGTTCGAACCCTCTCCGGCGGCGAGACCTTCCTCGCCTCGCTGGCCCTGGCGTTGGCACTGTCCGAACAGATCCAGTCCCTCGCTGTGACGGAGAAATCGCGGCTGGAGAGCCTGTTCATCGACGAGGGCTTCGGCGCGCTCGACGCCGAGACCCTGGTGATCGCCAGCGAGGCCGTCGAACAGCTCGGCGGCGACGAACGCATGGTCGGCCTCATCACCCACGTCTGGGAGCTGGCCGAACGCCTCCCCGTCCGGATCGAGGTGGAGAAGCTCGCGAAGGGCAGCCGCCTCCGGGTGATCAGCTAGCGTTCGATCGGGAGCGGCTTGGAGGCCTTGAGGGAGAAGAACAGGGGGACCTCACCCTCGACGTCGGGCTGGAGACGGTACTTGCCCTGGTCGTCCGGGCCGTCCAGGAACGACACGGGCCACTCCATGAACGGGAACTCGTGGAGGAAGTCGATGCGCAGGCCGGCCTCCGCCAGCACGGTCACGATCTCCCCCATCGAATGCGGCCACGAGAACTCCATCGGCTGCGTCATGGGGGCGGTTCGGTCCGCGTACGAACCCTGCGTCTCGAACACCAGCGGTTGGGGCCGGAACCAGTACGGGTACTTCACCCGCAGGTCCCGCACTCCGTCGCCGTCGTCGAACACCATCAGGAACGGGTGCGCCTCGGTCACGTAGAAGAACCCGCCGGGCTTGACGAAATGGGCGGCCGTTCGAGCCCACACGGACAGATCCGGCAGCCACCCCAGGACCCCTCGCGAGGCGTACACGATGTCGAACTCGCGCCCGGGCAACCGAGACGGCAGCCCGTCGAGCGTGGAGTGGACGAACGTCGCCTCCAGGCCCGTCTCCCCGGCCAGCCGGCGGGCCTCGTCGATGCCGGCCTCGCTGAAGTCCACGCCGGTCGCCCGCGCACCCAGCCGAACGAACGACAGCGTGTCCAGTCCGAAGTGGCACTGCAGATGCAGGACGTCCTTGCCCCGGACCTCCCCCATCTCCTCCAATTCGTAGTCACGCAGGCGGATGCCACCCTGGCGGAACCGGTCGACGTCGTAGAACCGCGAGGCCGCGTTGATGGCCGTCCACTCGTTCCACAGGGCGTGGTTCGCCGCCAGATACTCGGCGTACGCGGATCCCTCGGGCTCGATCATGTCCGACAGCATCCCATCTCGCGTTCTACAGCTTGCGGAGCCGAACGCCCCGCACCCCGTGGTCGCCCGATTTCTCCAGGATCAAGTGAGCCCGTTCGCGGGTGGGACGGATGTTCTGCGCGAGATTCACTCCGTTGATGGTTCGCCAGATACGCGACGCTTCGTCGCGGGCCTCCAGCACCGCGTTCGGCCACAGGAAGCCGTCGGTCGTGATCAGGTCGACCGACGGGTGGTCGGGCCACCGCCGGAGCAGCGCCTGGAGCACGCGGGCCGTGGTGCTCTTGCCCGCCGCCACGCTCCCGGCGATCCCGATGACGTAGGGAACTCGCCCGGGCGGCGCTCCCAGGAACACGTCCGCCACCCGGGTCAGCCCCTGGGTGGCCACGATGTAGAGGTTGAGCAGCCGGGACAGCGGGAGTAGACCTCGGCCACCTCGTCCAGCGAGAGACGTTCGTTGATGCCTCGGAGCGCCTCGACGTCACCGTGATCCAGCGTGAGCGGCGTGGCCGCCCCTAACGCCGCCCACTGCATCCGGTCGAACGTCAGGAAACGCGACGGTTCCGTCACGGGGTGCAGAGACTCGCCAGCATACTCATCGAACGTAGACCTGGCGGCCCCGCGACACGGTCAGGACCGGACGGATCCCCCTCGGGTCGGGTGCCGTCAGCGGGTCGTCCTCGTAGGCGGCGAAGTCCGCCTGCATGCCCGGCCCAAGCCGCCCCTTCTTGTCCTCCAGGTGGGCCAGCCGGGCGCTCCCCGTGGTGAACAGCCACACCGCCGCCTCCCGGTCCATCCGCTGGGCCGGGTCGTGATGGTGCTCCAGCGACCAGATCCCGTGCATCGGATCGAGCGGGGTGATCGGCGAATCCGACCCCGCCCCCACCTCCAGCCCTCGCGTCTGCAGCGTGACGAACGGGTTCATCGGATCCGAACGGTGCTGCCCCAGACGCCACTCGTACATCCCACCGGCCTGACCCCATTCGGCGTCGAACGCCGGCTGCACGGAGATGGCAAGGCCGAGCGCGGCGGCTCGTTCGATCTGGTGGCCGGAGGGCATCTCGAAGTGTTCGACGCGGTGGCGGCGGGCCCGGAAGTGGCGGCGCATCCGGGAGTCGAGCGTTCGGTACACCCGTTCCCACACGCTCAGGGCCTGTTCGATGGCGGCGTCGCCGATGGCGTGGACCGCCACCTGCATCCCCGCAAGGTGCGCGTTGTGGAACAGCTCCGCCAGCTCGTCCGGGTCCTCGTAGAGCGAACCGGTCCCGCCACCGTCGTCGGATGCGTCGGCGTACGGCTCACCCACCGCTGCGGTCCGGGCGCCGATCGAGCCGTCCAGCGACAGGTCGCCCCCCACCGTGGTCAGCCCGAGGTCCATCAGCCACGGCAGGTCCTTGTCCGCCACGTACGGCACGACGTCGACGGGGAGCTGCTGGCGATGTTCCATGAGTACCTCGATGTCGCGCCGCCCCCGGGAGGCCGGGATGGACATCTCGTGCACGCAGGTGACCCCGCGTGACGCGGCCATCGACGCGGCCTGGAGCTGGAGCTCGCGGAGTTCGTGATCGGACAGCTCCTGGTGGAACCATCGCTGGATCGCCTGGTTCGCCTCGCGGCGGACGACGCCGGTCGGCGTTCCCGCGGCGTCGCGTTCGACCCCGTCCAGGCCCCACAGGTCGGCCTTCTCCAGGGCCACGCTGTTGACGAACGAGAGGTGGCCGTCGGCCCGGACCAGGATGACGGGCACGTCGCCGATCTCGTCGAACGCGGTCAGCGCCGGAAGCCGGGGGTCGCTCCAGCGGCTCTCGTCGAACCCGTGCGCCAGGATCTTCGACGGCCCGTGGGTGATCTCCTCGGCCACCAGCCCGAGCAGCTCGTCGCCCGACCGCGAACGTTCGATGGGGATGCCGATGTTCGAAAGGGTCGTGCCGGTGAGATGGACGTGGCTGTCGATGAAGCCGGGCACGATGGTGGCGCCGGGGAGATCCACCACGTGGTCCGCGGCGGGCGGCGGACCGGAGCCGACGCGTTCGACATGCCGGCCGTCGACCAGGAGCCACTCGCCGTTCGCCCGGTGGCTGAGCGTGTGGACGCGGGAAGCTCGGTACAGCGTGCGCAGGCCCGTCGAACCGTCGGCATCGTCGCTCATTCGCCGCAGTATAGAAGCGACCGCGGCGCTCTCAGCGAGGCCCCCGAAAGGCTCTGAACGGCGAGGTCAGCCGGGCAGGATGCTGACCCGAACGTGACGCCGGTCGTTCTCCCGGTTCGGGTCCACCACCACCACGCTCTGCCAGGTTCCCAGCACGGGTCGTCCCTGTTCGACCGGGAGCATCAGGCTCGCCGAGACGAACGCCGGCAGCAGGTGGTCGCCCCCGTGTCCGGTCGAGCCGTGGGCATGCGTGTAGCGGTGGTCTCGGGGAAGCAGCCTGCTCACGACCTCCGCCAGGTCTGCCTCGGAGCCGGAGCCGGTCTCCATCAGCGCGAGGCCGCACGTGGCGTGGGCCACGAACACGTTCGCCAGGCCGTCGCCGCCCGCGCGCCCGCAGATGTCGCGGACCTCCGCGGTGATGTCGGTGACCAGGCGTCCCCGCGTGTCGAGGTCGAACGTCTCGACGTGCACGTGGCGAGGCCTCAGGTCAGGGCGGGCACGCTGTCGGCAGCGTGTTCCCGCCACCAGGCCTGTCCGGCTTCGGGCAGCGTGGAGATCGGGTCGTGGTACGGATAGCGCCGCCGCAGCGCCTCGGGGTCGTCGTATTCGATGCCAGTCCGGTAGTTCTTGGTCCAGTACGAGATGCCGCGTTCGCGGTCATACTCCTCCACCTGGTGGACCCAGCGCTTGCCGACGAACGGCACGTCGCACACCATCCGCGGCGTGGCGAACCCGGGGAGGTAGCCCATGATGGCGTGCTGCAGCGCCTGGGTTTCCGCGACGCTCGTTCGCCAGTGCTCGGCGAACGGGATGGTGTCGCACATGTAGAAGTAGTACGGCATGATCCCGGCCCGGTCGAGCAGGGTGAAGCACAGCTCGAGCAGGTCGTTCGGCGTGGCGTTCACGCCGCGCAACAGGACGCCCTGGTTGCGAACGTCGCGGTAGCCCCAGTCGAAGAACTGCCGGGTGGCACGGGCCACCAGCGGGGTGACCTGGTTGGCGTGGTTGACGTGTGTGTGGACCGCGAGGCTCACGCCGCGTTGGCGGGACTTGCGCCCCAGCCGCTCCAGGCCCTCTTGCACGTCGGGCTGGAGGAAGTGCTGGGGCAGGCCCATCAGGGCTTTGGTGGCCAGGCGGATGTCGCGGATGTTCTCCATGTCGAGCAGCGCCGAGACGAACTCCTCCAGGCGCTTGATGGGAAGGTTCGCCACGTCGCCGCCGGAGACGACGACGTCCCTCACGGATGGCGTTGTCCTGAGGTACTCGAGGATCATGGCGTGCCGGTCGGGCTGCTTGATCTCGAACTTGTACTTGGCCACCTGCGGCGTCGAGTTGCCCACCAGGTCCATCCGCGTGCAGTGCCCGCAGTACTGAGGACAGGTCGACAGCAGTTCGGCCAGGACCTTGGTCGGGTAGCGGTGGGTCAGGCCCTCCACCGCCCACATGTCGGCCTCGTGCAGGCTGTCGCGGCTGGCGTAGGGGTGGCTGGGCCACTCCGCGTCGCGTTCGCTGAACGCCGGCACCATGTAGCGCCGCACCGGGTCGCCGCGGAGGTCGTGTTCGTCCATCGTGTTGATCATCTGGGGCGGGATGAGCATGGACATGGTGGCCCGTTCGAACATGTCCCGCTGGATGTCGTTCGTCAGGTCCTCGTCCAAGAGAGGGCCGAACGCCTCCTTGAGCTCGCGGAGGTTCTTGATGGAATGGGCGCGCTGCCACTGCGCGCTCTCCCACTGCTCGGTGGTCACGTCCTTGAAGCCGGGCAGGCGCGTCCAGTCGGGCTCGACGAACTCGCGCTGCAGCGGGTAGTGGAAGGGCTGCTCCGAGGCGTGCGCCTTGGTCTCGCGGTGACCGGGACGGTCGTGGTTGCGAGCGGGCGGCTGGCCGGGAAGCTCCTCGGCGGGAGTGGTGGCGCCGGTGACGCTGTCTCCCATCGGACGTGGCCTCTCTTCGCAGGACGGAACGCTAGTGAAAGGATAGAACGGACCGGGTCTGTTCGGCAAGCACCTCTGTCTGCCGGATTTCCTTCGGTGGAGTGCGGTACAGTACCCGCATGATGCTCGACGGCCGCGACCTCGCCATCCTGGCCGCCCTGCAAGAGGACGGTCGAGCGACGTTCGCCCAGGTCGGCGAACGAGCGGGTCTCTCCGCCTCCGCCGTCCACGACCGCGTCCGCAAGCTGGAAGGGGCCGGCGTGATCCGCGGCTACACGGCGCTCCTCGACCCCGAAGCGGTGGGGTTGTTCGTCACCGCGCTGATCTCGGTCACGCCACTCGATCCCAAGCAGCCCGACGACCTCCCCGACCGCGTCCGGGAGTTCCCCGAGGTCGAGGACTGCCACTCCGTGGCCGGCGCCGAGAGCTACATCCTGAAGGTTCGAACGCGCACCACGAACGACCTCGAGGACCTGCTCCGCAGGCTCCGCGAGAAGGCCGAGGTCCAGACCCGGACCACCATCGTCCTGTCGATCCCGTTCGAACACCGCCCCCTGGTCCCGTAGCTCGCGCCGAGGCCTTCGCGACTCCGCTGCTGCCTGAATCCATCGTTCCGGAGATCATGATTTCGGAACCTCCCCCGTCTGCATCGGCGGTGGTCTCTGAGGGGCGCCAGCCTCAAGGATGGCCCACGACCTCCCGCCATCTGCCGTATGCAACAGGATGGTTTCAGTCTCGGGTCCGGCGTTCGATCCGATAGCGTCGTCGTTCAAGGAGACCCAGCCGTCCGGCCCGACGAAGGTGGCGCCGTGGACCTCCAGGTACCCGGCCGCCTCGGGATATGGAACCGATCCGGCGTCCAGCGTGGGAACAGTCCCGGCGGTCACACCCCCTGTTGCACTCAGCTTCTCGATCTGCAAGCTCCAGCCGGTGGTGGGCCACCCGACCAGGAATCCATCTCCCGACGTTGTCCCGGCGAGCACACTGATCTCGTCGAACGGTCTCGGGGCCACTGGGATCTTCACGCCGGGATCGGGGGAGTTGGCCGCCGCGGCTGACCAGGTGGCCCCCTGGTCGGAGCTGAAGGCCACTGCGTACGGCTCACCACCATAGTGGATCAAGGGGTCGAGGAGCCGCAGCGCCTGCCAGACGTGGTCGTCGTTGCACGAGAGCTGGCTCCAGAAGGGCACGAGGTTGTCTGCGGAGATCGGCGACGGCTCGCTCACCGTCCACGTCGCCCCCCCGTCATCGGTGCGCAGGACGTTTCCTCGTTCGTCGCTGACGTAGCCAGTCTGCGCCGAGGCGGAGCACAGAGCGGATGCTGGAGCAGGGAGCGTCTGGCTCGACCAGGATTCCCCACCATCGACGGAACGCGCCAATCGCCCGGCGGTGGTCAGGCCGTACCCGATGTCGGCGGTGGCGAAATCGACCGTCACCAGCGCTTCGGCCGCCGGCTCACCCACCTGCTTCCAGGTTGCGCCCCCATCATCTGTTCGCGAGAGCGACGTCACTCCGACCACCCAGCCGACCTTCGGTGACAGGACATCGAACCCCCAGATCGCATCGCCCTTCGCGAAGATCGTGGTCCAGTGTTGGCCCCCATCCCCCGACTTACTGAGCGAGGAACCGGGCCAGTCGAAGATCGTTCCATTCGGTCCTGACGCCAGGCTACCGTCGAGGTAGGGGGCTCCGTACTGTCCGTCGAGCCGCCAGCCATCCTGCGAAGTCACGAACTGCACGGCGCTTCCGGGATCGACGTCGGTCAGGTACGCGAGCCACGGGTCGTTGGTCGGAGGATCGGG
>DAIMKN010000096.1:0-8676 GCA_036721725.1 Actinomycetota bacterium | reverse complement strand
TGGCCCTCGGTCAGCGCGCGATGGCTCTCAACCCCTACAACGCGGCCATCCGTGGCGTCATCGGCGACGCCTATGTCGAACTGGGGCGCTACCCGGAGGCGTTCGGAGCGTTCCAGAAGATGATCGACCTGCGGCCGAACCTCAGCTCGTGGGCCCGTGTCTCCTACGCTCGCGAGCTCGACGGGGACGTGGCCGGGGCGCGCCAGGCCATGGAGACGGCCCTGCAGGAATCCGGCAGCGCCGAGGACCGGGCCTGGGTGCTGAACCAGCTCGGCGAGCTTGCGTTCAACGGCGGCGACCTGGCGGGGGCGGCGCGGTTCTACGGCGAGTCGCACCAAGTGGATCCGGCGTTCGTGCCGCCGCTGGCCGGACTGGCCAAGGTGACCGCGGCGAAGGGAGACCTGCCCTCGGCGATCTCCCAGTACGTCGGGGTGACGGCTCGGTATCCGCTCCCCGAGTACGTCGTGGCGCTGGCCGACCTCTACACCGTGACCCATCAGAGTTCATCGCTGCAGCGCCAGGTCGGGCTGGTCCGGACCGAGGAGACCCTGTTCAAGGCGAACGGCGTGAACGTGGACCTGGAGATCGCGCTGTTCGACGCGGACCACCACCTCGAGCTCTCGCAGGGCCTGGCCGCGGCGCGGGCAGAATGGGGCCGGCGCCACAGCATCCACGTGGCCGACGCGCTGAGCTGGGAGCTGTACGCGAACGGCCGCCCCGGTGAGGCCATGACCTACGCCAACCAGGCCCTGCACCTCGGCACGCGCAGCGCCCTGTTCCACTTCCACCGCGCGATGATCGAACGCGCTCTGGGCAAGACGGGCGCCGCCCGGGCGGACCTGGAGGCGGTGCAGGCCATCAACCCCCATTTCTCGACCCTGTGGGCCGCGCCGGCCGAGCAGTTCCTCGCTCGGTTGAAGGCCGCATGAAACTCCGCACGAGGGCGCTCGCCACGCTCGGCCTGCTGGCCGGGATGTTCGGCGCCGCCGGGCTCCTCGGCGCAGCACCGGCCTGGGCCCACCCGCTCGGCAACTTCACGGTCAACCGCTACAGCGGCATCGAGCTCTCGCCCGGCACCGTGCGCGTGCACTACGTCTTGGACATGGCCGAGATCCCCACCTACCAGGAGCAGCCGAACATCGATGCCAACGGCGACGGGACCGTCACGACCGCGGAGAGGCAGGCGTGGGCCGACCGGAAGGCGCCGGAGCTCCTGGCCCACATCGCGCTCTCCGTCGGCGGACGCCCCGTCGGGCTTCGCGTGATCGGTGACGCCATGCGGTTCCGGCCCGGCCAGGGCGGACTGCCCATCCTTCGGTTCGCCGCGGACTTCACGGGCGCCCTCCCGAGAACGGGCTCGCTGTCCTACCGCGACTCGAACTACGCGGACCACATCGGGTGGCAGGAGATCACCGCGAGCTCGGCGAACGGCGTTGCGATCGCCCGCGTCTCCGTCCCCGCCAACAGCGTGTCGAACGAGCTCCTGGCCTACCCGGTGGACCTGCTGTCAAGCCCGCTGAAGGTCCACATGGCGACGCTCTCCTTCGGGCCGGGCGTCTCCACGGTGGGCGGGAACGCCGACGCCACCGGAAAGACCGTGTCCGGCGCGCCCGTGGCCTCGGGCGGTTCGTTCGCCCGGCTGGTGCAGTGGAAGCTCACGCCGCTCGTGCTGGCGGTCTCGCTGTTGCTGGCGTTCGCGTTCGGCGGCATCCACGCGCTGGGGCCGGGCCACGG
Source organism: Actinomycetota bacterium (assembly GCA_036721725.1). Lineage (GTDB taxonomy): Bacteria > Actinomycetota > UBA4738 > UBA4738 > UBA4738 > DAIMKN01. The sequence goes on along the minus strand of DAIMKN010000096.1, from coordinate 6,942 downwards.
CAAGACCATCATGGCCGCGTACCTGGTGGGCAGGGGAGCCAAGCGCCGGCAGGTCGCGGCGGTCGGGCTCGCCGTGTCGCTCATGCACACCGCCTCGGTGCTCATCCTGGGCGTGGTGGCGCTGGTGCTGTTCCGCGAGTTCCCCACCGAACGCGTCTATCCGTACCTCGGCCTGGCCACCGGGCTGGTCGTGGTGGGACTGGGGACGGCGCTCCTGATCACCCGGGTCCGGGCGCGCCGCCGGGGCGTCGACCCCTGGCACGGCCACAGCCATCCTCACGTGCCGGAGCGCGAACTGGTAACGGTTGGTGCCGCGTCTGCGGCGTCAGTGCACGAACATGCGTCCGTCCACGAGCATCACGAGGAGGAGCATCTCCACAGCGACGAACGCACCGGTCACGACCACGGTCACGATCACGGCCACGGGCAGGTGCAGGTGCCCCTGGACCGCCCGCTCTCGTCTCGAGGTCTCGCCGCGCTCGCGGTGTCCGGCGGCCTCCTACCCTCGCCGACCGCGCTCGTCGTGCTGACCAGCGCGGTGAGCTTCCACCGCCTCGGCTACGGCCTCGGGCTGATCGCGGCGTTCAGCATGGGCCTGGCCACCGCGCTCATCCTGGTGGGTTCGGTGGCCATCCGGGCCCGTTCGCTCATGTCGAAGCGCCTCGGCGGCACGGTGACCGCCGTGCTGCCGCTGATCTCGGCTGCGGTCATCCTGGGCGTGGGGGCGTTCCTCACGCTGCGAGCCATATTCCAGCTCTGAGCCGCTGGACGCCACCTCTTGCTTTGAGGAAAGGATGAGGAGGCCGCAGGGGGTGCGGCCTCCTCTGTGAACCGCGCCGGGCGGTTGATCCGCCCTGACGCTCGTCCGGCCCTGCAGAGAAGGGGGATGCTTCTCCATATCCCTTTCGTCACCCGGGGGGATGAGGTTCAGGGATCGGAGCGGGTTTTTTCGGCGAGCACCAGGAGCGGGGCGAGTTAGAAAGAAGCCTCGACCACGTGACGGCTCGAGGGCGCCGGCTGGTTCGGGCCCTCCTCCTCGGTGATCAGCAAACCTTCGTACGCCTCGGGATCGACGTCGATGCGCAGGATGACCACCCCCCGGTTCGGGACGAACGTCGCCGCCGCCTGCGTCCGACCATCCGTCGTGAGCCAGACCTGGTAGATGCGGTGGGAGAGCGGGTTCGGCATCGAACCGAACAGGTACAGCGTGCCGTGGCCCGGAACGTAGGCCGCGGCCAGCTGGCCGCGGCCGGCCTGGGCACGGTGGACGACGAGCGGCACGACGTGGCTGTTCGGATGGCTCACCGTGGCGAGCACCGCGGCCGTTCCGTCCTGGAGGTGCTCGGCCCGGCTGACCCGGTCGCTGAGGTGCGCGCTCCACAGCACCGCGAACGCCAGCACCGCCACGGCGACCCCGCCCGCGACCACGACGACCGGCGCTCGCCTGGTGCGTTCGGCCGTCGTCCGGCGGAGGCGCCGCGCCAGCAGGTTCGGTGGACGCCGGGGTGCAGGGATGACGGCGAGCTCGCCGGCGGCGCTCTGGAGTTCGTCGAACGCCATCCGGCAGGACGGGCACCACGGGAGGTGCGAGGTGATCATGCCCGTGGCGCGACGTTCGTCGTCCTCGTCCAGTGTGCGCAGGACGTGGCCCGCCAGCAGCTCCTCGACCTCCTGGTGCGCACCCGGAGCGTTCATCCGTCTCTGCCCGCCAGCATCCGGTTGAGCTTGCGCAACGCGGCGAGCGTTCGCGTCTTCACGGTTCCGAGCGGGATGCCGAGCTCGCCCGCGATCTGCGCCTGCGTATAGCCGCCGAGATAGGCCATCTCCAGTACCAGCCGCTGTTCGGGGGGAAGACCGGCCAGTGCCGCGGTGACCTGCGCGCGACGTCCGGCGAGCCAGTCCTCGTAGACGACTTCCTCTGCCACATCTTCGCCAACGAGGGGTTCCGGGTTCACCCTGCGCTCCCGCCGCCGCAGGCGCTCCTCCCGGCGGACCGTGTCCACGGCGCGGTGGTGGATCAGCGACAGGAAGAAGCTGCGGAACGATCCCCGGCCCGGATCGTAGGCCTCCGGCGCGTGCCACAGGGCGAGGTAGCCGTCGTGGACGACCTCCTGGGCCAGCTGCTCGTGGCCCGTGATCCGCAGGGCGAGGCCGTAGGCAGGGCCGGCGTAGCGCCGGTAGAGCTCGTCGAACGCCGAATCGTCGCCCATGACCAGCCGGCGGTGGAGTTCGGCGTCCTGTTCGTCCTGCTCCTGGATCCAGCTCATGGCGTCATCCAGTGTGTACCAGATGCCCGGCTACCATGGACGCAGATGGCCGGCGTTCGGATGTTTTCGCGGCGAAGCTGCCACCTGTGCGACGACGCTCGCGCGATCATCCAGGCCGAACGCTCCCGTCGGGCGTTCGACTTCGAGGAGATCTTCATCGACGGCGACGAGGGGCTGGAGCGAACCTACGGCCTGCGGGTCCCCGTGGTCGAGGTCGACGGCACCGAGGAGTTCGAGTACCGGGTCGAACCGGCCCGCTTCCATGAACTCCTGGGTCGCTTGTGAGCTTGTGCGCCGAACGGCCGGGCACCGTAGAATGTCCCTTGTGACGGTTCCCGCCACGCATCCATGAGGGAGCGTTCGATCCCGGAGGCCACGGTCGGCCGCCTGCCCGTCTATCTGCGGGCATTGGTCGAGATGGCCGAACACGGCGCCGCGACCATCTCCTCGGAGAACCTGGCGGACGCCGCCGGGGTCAACTCGGCGAAGGTCCGCAAGGATCTGTCCTACCTCGGCTCCTACGGCACCCGTGGCGTGGGCTACGACGTGGCCTACCTCATCCACCAGATGCGCCGCGAACTTGGGTTGACCCAGCACTGGCCCGTCGTCATCGCGGGCGCCGGGAACCTCGGACATGCCCTGGCCAACTACAAGGGCTTCGGCGAACGCGGCTTCCGCATCGTGGCCATGGTGGACGTGTCCGAGGCTGCGGTGGGCCGAACGATCGATGAGATCGTGGTCGAACACGTCGACGACCTTCCTGCGGTGGTCCGGCGGGAGGACGTCGCCATCGGCGTCATCTGCACGCCGGCGGCCGCAGCCCAGGACGTGGCCGACCGCATGGTGGCCGCCGGGATCCGTTCGATCCTCAATTTCGCGCCGGCCGTCATCTCGGTGCCGGAGTCGGTGAGCGTCCGCAAGGTGGACCTGTCCATCGAACTGCAGATCCTGGCCTACTACGAACAGCGCAAGGCCGCGCTGGCCGCGGTGAAAGGACAGGCGGCGTCGGGCCTGGCGCCGGCGTCCTCGGCAACCGGATGATGGACTGATGGCGATCCTGGCGCTGGGAGTCTCGTACCGCCGGACCGACGTGGACCTGCTTGAGCGCCTGGCGTTCGCACCCGACGACTACTCCAAGGCCTATCGCCACGTGCTCGAGATGGAGGCGGTGCGGGAGGCAGTCCTGCTGTCCACGTGCAACCGGGTCGAGGTCTACGCCGAGGTGGCCAGCTATCACGCGGGCTTCCAGGACCTCAAGCGGTTCCTTGCCGAGAGCCGCGAGGTGGGGCCGGAGGAGTTCGCCGAACCGCTCTACGCGCACTATGAGTCCGACGCCGCCGAGCACCTGTTCGGCGTGGCGGCCGGCGTCGACTCCATGGTCATGGGGGAGCCCCAGATCCTGACCCAGGTCCGGGCGGCCTACCACCGGGCGGAGGACGAACGAGCCACCGGTCCAACTCTCTCAGCGATGTTCCGGGGCGCCGTTCGAACGGGGAAACGGGCTCGGGCCGAGACGGCCATCGGTTCGTCGCCGGCCGCGATGGTGGACGCGGGCGTGGCTCTGGCCGAGGGGTGGCTGGGGTCGGTGGCAGGGCGCGACGCCGTGGTGGTCGGGGCGGGCGGGATGGCCGCGCTGGCCGCGACCGCGCTGCGAGAGGCGGGCGTGGGGCGGTTGCGGATCGTCAACCGCAGCCCCGAACGAGCCCGGACGCTGGCCGAACGGGCCGGGGGGGAGGTGTTCGGCCTGGACCACCTGGCCGCCGCCGTGGCCGGGGCCGACCTCGTCGTCTCCTCGACCGGGGCGGCGGGGACCGTGGTCGGCCTCCCGACCCTGGCCGGTCGTGAATCGGGTAGGCGGCTGTTCGTGCTGGACCTGGCGATGCCCAGGGACGTCGATCCGGCGGTTGCGGACGTGGAGGGCGTTCGGGTGGCGGACATCGACTCGCTGCGGGAAGCGCTTTCGGGCAGCGACGAGGCCACCGCGGAGGCGATGGGGGATGTTCGCCGGATCGTGGCCGAGGAGGTCGAACGGTTCGAGGCGTGGCGCCGGGCGTCGCGGCTGGCCCCGTTGATCCAGGCGCTCCGGGACCGCGGCGAACGAACCGCGGCGACCGAGCTGACCCGGGCCGCGCCCAAGCTGGCGGGCCTGAACGAACGCCAGCGGGAGGCCGTGGAGGGGCTGGCCCGGAGCATCGTGGCGAAGCTGCTCCACGATCCCATCGTCCGGCTCAGGGAGCGCCAGGCTCCCGGCGCCGCGGACGCGCTGGCACGTTCGCTGGCCGAGCTGTTCGGCATCGACCACCCCGGGCCGCCCTGACCGACCAGAGCGTCCTTCTCGTGCTCGGTCGGCGGCGGTCGTGACGCGCCTTCGCATCGGCACCCGGCGGTCCCGGCTGGCGCTGGCCCAAGCCGGGGAGGTCGCGGCGCGGCTGGCGGCGTTCGGCGTGGAGACCGAGCTCCTCCCCATGACCACCTCCGGCGACCGCGGCGCCAGCCCCGACCGTTCGCCCTTCGGGCTCAAGGGGCTGTTCGTGGACGCCATCGAGGATGCGCTGCGTTCGGGGCGGATCGACCTGGCCGTGCACTCGGCCAAGGATCTCCCCTCGGAGGATCCGCCGGGCCTGACCGTGGCGGCCGTGCCCGAACGTTCCGACCCGTTCGACGTGCTGGTCACGCGGGAGCCGTGGCTGCGTGACGGCGGGGTCGTGGGGACGTCGAGCCTGCGGCGGCGAGCCCAGTTCCTCAGGTCCCGCCCGGGAGTGCGGGTGGAGGAGCTCCGGGGGAACGTGGACACGCGGCTCCGCCGCCTGAACGAGGGCGCCCTGGACGGTGTGCTGTTGGCGGCGGCCGGCCTGGCCCGGCTCGGCGTGAGGCCGGCGAACGCCCGACCGCTGCCGATCGAGGACATGGTGCCCGCGCCCGGCCAGGGCGCGCTGGCCATCCAGACTCGGGCCGACGACGACGCCACCCTGGCGATCCTGGCGCGCCTGGAGCACGCCCGGTCGCGGGCGGCGTTCGACGCCGAACGTCGCCTCACGTCGCTACTGGGCGGGGGGTGCGCCCTGCCGCTGGGCGCCTACGCCGAACAACGCGACGAAGGCACGCGCCTGCTGGCCGTGGTCGTGCGTCCCGATGGCGAGGACCTGGTGTGGGCCCAGGCCGAGGCGGGGACGCCCGAGGAGGTGGCCGGCCAGGTGGCGGAGACGCTTCGCCGGGGTGGGGCCGATGCCATCCTGGCGGCCGTTCGGGGCGAAGCATGAGCCCTTCCCTGGAGGGCCGGGTGATCCTGGTGACCCGGCCCCGGAACCAGTCGGCCGACCTGGTCGACATGCTCCGCCAACGGGGAGCCCAACCGATCCTGGCGCCCGCCATCCGCCTCACGCCCGCCCCGGCCGCGGTCCTCGACCGGGCGGTCAGGCAAGCCGCGGCGGGAGAGTTCGAGTGGATCCTTTTCACCAGCCAGGTCGGAGTGCACGCGTTGTTCCGCCGGTTGGACGCGCTGGGCCTCACCGCGTCGGCGCTCGCCGCGCACATCGGTGCCATCGGACCGGCCACCGCGGAGGCGCTGGCGGAGCGGGGCGTTCGGCCCGAACTGGTCCCCAAGTCCTACACCACGGAGGCCCTGTCCCACGCCATGCCGTCCGGGACAGGCCGCGTCTTGCTGGCCCGGGCCGATATCGCGCCCGAGGGACTGGAGGCGACGCTCGAGGCGAAGGGGTGGACCGCGCTGCGGGTGGAGGCCTATCGAACGGTCCTGTCCGGCCACCTTCCCGCCGCCGCGGCGCGAGCGGTGACGAACGGAACCGTGGACGGCGTGACGTTCACCAGCGCGTCCACCGTCGACGGCTGGGTCCGGATGGGCGGACCGCTCGACGGGGCGGCCATGGTCTGCATCGGGCCGGTTACCGCAGCCCGAGCCGAGGAGATGGGGATGACGGTGGCCGCAGTCGGCGAGCCGCATACAATCGAGGGACTGGTGGCGGCCCTCGAACGTGTCCTCGGCCCGGCCCCGCCACGCGAGGAGCGAACCTGACCATGCCGTTCCCCCAGAACCGACCCCGTCGTCTCCGTTCGACGCCCGCCCTGCGGGCCATGGTCCGGGAGACCACCCTTCAGCCCTCGGACCTCATCGCGCCGCTGTTCGTCAAGGAGGGCATCGACGAACCCGCGCCCATCGCCTCCATGCCGGGCCAGGCGCAGCACACCCTGGAGTCGCTCCGCAAGGAGGCCCGCTCGCTGGCGTCGCGCGGCATCACGGCGTTCCTCGTGTTCGCCGTCCCCGCCCATAAGGACGCCGAGGGGTCGGAGGCGTGGAACCCAGCGGGCATCTCCCAGCGCGGACTGCAGGCCCTGCGGGACGAGCTCGGCGAGGGGCATGTGCTGATCGCGGACCTCTGCCTGGACGAGTACACCGACCATGGTCACTGCGGCGTGCTCGGTCCGAACGGCGACGTGGACAACGACCGGACGCTCGAACGCTATCGGCAGATCGCCGTGGTCCAGGCGCACGCCGGGGCCGACCTGGTGGCGCCGTCCGGCATGATGGACGGTCAGGTCGGGGCGATCCGGGCGGCCCTGGACGACGCGGGGTTCGCCTCGCGCGGAATCCTGGCCTACGCTGCCAAGTTCGCCTCCGCCTTCTACGGTCCGTTCCGCGACGCCGCCGAGTGCGCGC
>DAIMKN010000095.1:0-8737 GCA_036721725.1 Actinomycetota bacterium | reverse complement strand
CGGGCCCTACGGCTCGGCATGCCGGAAGAGCGGGTCGAGGCGCTCTCCGTGGCCTACACGGCGGCCCTGCTGGCGTCCGCGTCCGAAACGCCAGCTTCGTGAGGGAAAGGTCCCCTCATCTCGAGGCCGAAGGCCGAGGGTGTGTGACCTGGAGGAGGTGTATCAGCGGACGCAGGGGCCGGTGTCGACGCCGGTCGTTCGGCTCCGAGCCTGCTGCAGCTCCGGCAGGACCTGGGGCGCCGCGATGGCGTAGCCGACGTTCGGATCGGTGGTGGACGCGGCGAACACCACCCCTCCCACCGTCCCGTTCTCCAGCACGAACGGCCCTCCCGAGTTGCCGGGCCGAACGATGGCCTGCAGTTCGTAGACGTTGCGCACCACGATCGAGCGGCCGTAGATGTCGCGGCCGATGGCCTTCAGTTCGCGCCGGACGGCCGCCGCGCCGAACTTCAGCCCGCCGCCGCCCGGGTAGCCCAGCACCGCCCCGGTGGCGCCGCGGTTCTCGTCGCGCTGGTCGAGCGACAGGACCGGCCCGGGCGTTCGGCCCACCCGCAGGATGGCGATGTCGAGCTTGGGGTCGAACACCACCACGACCGATGGTTCGGACCCGCCGTTCTGCTGCTGGACGCTCGGGCCGTGGACGCCCGCCACGACGTGGGCGTTCGTGATGACGTAGTTCGGCGCGGCGACGAACCCGCTACCCTCCTGGATCTGGCGGCAGGCCTGCCCGACGATCCGGACGGTGCTCGGTTCGGCCTCGCTTGCCACCGCCGAAACCTGCGCGTTCGACGGTCCCTTGACCGCCCCGGCCGGGGCGGGAGGGAGGTCGGCGAACACCGCGGGGAAGTCGAAGCGGTTCAGGAAGTGCTGGATCTGCGAGAGCATCGACGGGGGGCGGGGGAGCGTTCGGTCCAAGGCTCGAACGACGACCGAACCTCGGATCTCGCGGCTGAGCGAGGGCAGCGGGCCGTTCGCCAGGTTCAGCCCGACGAACCAGATGGCGAGCAGCGCCGCGACCACGGCGATGACCGCGCCAGCCACCGCGTCGACCGAGGACAGCGCGCTGCGGCGAAGCGTCGCCCAGATCTTGGTGCCGACGAACCAACCCAGCGCGTCGCCCAGCCCCGCGATGACGACGAGCGCCATGATGGCCACGGCGGCCTGCGTCAGCGGCGAGGCGAACAGCCGGGCCAGGCGAGGGGCGATCAGCGCCCCCACCAGCAGACCGACCAGCAGGCCGATGTAGGTGGTGACCTGCAGCGCCGCGCCGCGCCGGAAGCCGTTCAGCCCACCCACCACCAGCAGCACGAGGAGGATGAGGTCCAGGAGGTTCACGGCCGGCTCACCGCCCTATGGTGCCCCATGACGCGTTCGGCCAAGCGAGGTCGGTTCGCACCCGACCCCGACGTACACTGGCCGTGATGGTCACCATCGCCCACATCTCGGATCCCCACGTTGGCTCACCGTACTTCGTGCCGAACCTGATGAACCGCGTGATCGTGGAGATCAACGAACTCGAACCCGATCTCGTGGTGTGCACCGGCGACCTGACGAACGAAGGCTACCGGCAGGAGTACAAGAACTGGATGGCCTACCAGGAGCGGATGAGATGCCCGCTGGTGGTCGTCCCTGGCAACCACGACGCCCGCAACGTGGGCTACCTCCATTTCGAGGAGCTGGTCGGTCCGCGGCACTGGTCCCTGGACGTGCGCGGCGTTCGGATCGTGGGCGCTGACTCCAGCGAACCGGATCTGAACGACGGGCAGATCGGACGGGAACGCTACCCGTGGATCAAGGAGCAGTTCGCCGCGCCAGCCGATCTCAAGGTCTTCGCCATCCACCACCACCTGCTGCCCGTTCCGGGGACCGGGCGCGAACGCAGCATCGTGAACGACGCGGGGGATCTCCTGGAGATCCTCATCGAGGCGGGCGTTCGGCTGGTGCTGACCGGCCACAAGCACGTTCCCTACGTGTGGCGACTGGAGAACGTCTACATCGTGAATGCGGGGACGTGTTCGTCGCTACGGCTCCGGGGCTACACCAAGCCGTGCTACAACATCGTTGAGATCGACGGCGACGAGGTGAAGATCTTCCGCAAGTTCCCGTTCGGAGGGCAGACTGTCATGGCCCACTTCTCGCTGTCGTCCGGCGTGCAGTACAGCCGGCAGCTGGAGGCGCTGGTCCAGGACGCCCGCCCGAACGCGCAGGCCCTGGCCTCCGACTGACGGCCCACGACCGCGACCGCGGGCGGCGCGGTCCGGCACCCCGAGGAGCACCGTTCGTTTGAACGTCATCAAGGTCATCGCACTGGTGGACGGCGAACACTACCCGGCCGTCACTCGCTGGGGGCTGGCCTCGGCCGCCGCGTCCGGCTACGAGGTCCTCGCCGCGCTGCTGGTCGGGGGGATGGAGAAGCTCGACGCGTCCCGCCGGTTGGACCTCGGCGCGACCGACGTGCTCACCTGCGACGGCGACCCCATGCGCGCCCTGGGCGCTGCCATCAGGGAGCACCGGCCCGGCGCCGTTCTCGATCTGTCCGACGAACCGGTGCTGGGCTACGACCGCCGCATGGAGCTGGTGGCGGTGGCGCTGGCGAACGGCGTTCCTTACATCGGCCCGGACTTCCGGTTCGAGCCGCCCATCGTCGAGGCGGCGCTCCCCGTACCCACCTACGGCGTGATCGGCATGGCCAAGCGTTCGGGCAAGACCGCGCTGGCCGGCCACGTGGCCAGACTGGCCGCGGCCCGCGGGCTGAGGCCGGTCATCGTGGCCATGGGCCGGGGAGGTCCGTCCGGACCAGTGGCCACGCGGCCCGAGGACGTCACGCTGGAAGCACTGAAGGCGCGCGTCGAACGCGGCGAACACGCCGCCTCCGACTTCCTGGAGGACGCGTTGATGGCGGGGGTTCCCACGGTAGGAGCTCGCCGGTGCGGTGGCGGCATGGGGGGGAGGCCGTTCGTGACGAACGTGGCCGAGGCGGCCGCGCTCGCGGTGGAGGGCGGGGCGGGGTTCGTCATCCTTGAGGGGAGCGGGGCGTCGGTGCCGACGGTGCCATGGGACGCCGGGCTCGTCGTGATCCCGTCCGACACGCCGGCCCATCACGTCACCGGGTATCTGGGCCCCTTGAGGATATTGCTTTCCGACCTTGCGGTGTCTATCATCGGAGGTGGCTCCACTCCAGGGGCCGGACACCTTTCCAACCTCGAAAGCCTGGTTCGCCGGTTCCGCTCGGACATCCGAGTGGCGATGGGGGAACTGCAACCGGTCCCGCTAACTGAGGTACGAGGCAAGGATGCCTTCTTCGCTACGACCGCACATCCGGACGCCGCGCTTCGCATGGCGTCGCATCTCGAACGGACCACTGGGTGTCGCGTGGTGAAGGTTTCCGCCGCGCTGGCCGACCGGGCCGCGCTGGAGGAGGATCTGGCGTCCGCGCCGGCGTTCGACGTGTTGCTGACCGAGTTGAAGGCGGCGGCCGTGGACGTGGCGGCGAAGCGAGCGGCCGAACGAGGAGCCGAGGTGGTGTTCGTGGACAACCGGCCGCGCAGCGCCGGCGGGGACCATGACCTCGACGAGTTGATCGTCGAGACGCTGGACCTGGCCGTGACGCGCGCGTCCGAGCGGATGCGCTAAAGCGAGACGCCGAACGAGTGGTGGTGGACGGGGCGACACGGCCCCGCCCCACGGCAGTCCCGAGGTTCGCAAGATCGGAAAGAAGATGAGCGAGAAGAACCCCAAGGTCATCGTCACCAAGGACCAGCGCCCCGGCCTGCCCTACTCCAAGGGCCTGCGGGCCTCCGAACTCATGGTCACCGGCCTGTCGCCGTACCGTTCGTACCAGGTGGCCGAGCAGGTCGAGGAGCGCCTCAAGGAACGCGGGCTGATGCGGGTCACCGCGCGCGAGGTGGACGACGTGACCATCGACGTGCTATCGGAGGTGGTCGGCGAACGCTACGCCACGAACTTCCTGCGATGGCAGGAGGTCGGCCGGCTCGAACTCCCGCTGGTCGTGCTGATCGGCGGCGCCACGGGCGTGGGCAAGTCGACCATCGCCACCCAGCTCGCGGCGCGCCTCGGCATCGTTCGGGTCGTGGCCACCGACGCCGTTCGCGAGGTCATGCGGGCGATGTTCACCAAGGAGCTCATGCCGACCATCTACACCTCGTCGTTCGAGGCCGACTCGGCGCTCCGCGAGCCGCCGCCGCGAACGCTCGACCGCGTCATCGTGGGCTTCCGCGAACAGACCGCGGCGGTCTCGGTGGGGATCCAGGCGCTGCTCGAACGCGCGGTGGTCGAAGGGACGAGCGCGGTCATCGAGGGCGCGCACGTGGTCCCGGGCTTCTTCGACCTCACGCCGTTCGAGGGACGGATCCTGGCCGTGCCGCTGATCGTGACCGTGGAGGACGAGGACCTCCACCGCAGCCACTTCGTGGCCAGGGCCACCGACTCCTCCGCCCGGGGGTTCGAACGCTACCTGGCCGGGTTCAGCAACATCCGCCGCGTGCAGAAGTACATCAAGAGCCAGGCCTTGTCCCACGGCGTTCCGACCGTCCCGAACTACAGCCTCGACCAGGCCCTGACCGCGGTGATCGACCTGGTCGTGCAGCGCGCCACCGAAGCGCTGCGGGCCGGCGCCAAGCTGCGCCATCCCCACAATCAGCTCGAAGGGAGCAAACGATGAAGCTCTTCCTGGACACCGCACATCTCGAGGAGATCCGCGAGATCAAGCGATGGGGCGTCCTGGGCGGATGCACCACGAACCCCACCCTCATCGCGCGGGAGCACACCGACGTCGAACGCCAGATGAAGGAGATCTGCGCGGAGGTCGACGGGCCGGTGTCGCTCGAAACCACGGCCACGGACGCCGACGACATCTACGAGGAAGGCCTGAAGTTGGCACAGGTCGGGCCGAACGCGGTGGTCAAGGTGGTCATGACCCCGGACGGCCTGGCCGCGGGCAAGCGCCTGGTGGACCAGGGCATCCCCGTGAACGTGACGTTGACGTTCTCCCCGGCACAGGCCATCCTGGCAGCGGAGATCGGGGCCACCTACGTGTCGCCGTTCCTCGGTCGCATCGATGACGTGGCCGGAGACGGGATGCACGTCCTGGCCGAGATCTGCGAGATCTTCGAGGTACAGGGCTACGACACGCTGGTCCTGGCCGCTTCCCTCCGCCACCCGATGCATGTGGTGGAGGCGGCGCGTTTGGGTGCGGACGTGGCCACGATGCCGTTTGATGTGTTCTCCAAGCTCGTCAGGCACCCGCTCACCGACGCGGGACTGGCGACGTTCAACGAAGACTGGAAGAAGCTCCAGCGAGAGCTCGAGGAAGGAGCATGACGGTGGACTCCGGCACGATGGAACGGACGGACCTCGAAGCGAAGGTCCTGCCGCAACTACAGGAGATCGCCCAGGGGTTGGGCGTGAAGGGGGCGGGCCGGCTGAACAAGGGCGCGCTGATCGACGCCATCCTGGCGAAGTCCGGAGCAGGCTCGAACGGCGACGCTTCCGCCGGGACCGCCTCTCCCTCCACCACCGACGCTCCGGCTTCGGATCCTTCGTCGTCGAACGGCCATGCGGGGGCTCCGGTCGCGATGGCCGAGACACCGGCCCCATCCTCCGACGACGGCGCTGCGCCGGCGTCCAGTTCGAACGGCGACGCTCCGCCGTCCACCCCGGCGACGGACACCACCGAGGCCGTCGGCAACTCCCAGGCGGACGGCGGCGAACCCGAGGTTGCTCAGAACGGCCAGACGGATGAGCGCGCTCCGCAGGAGCAGGGCCAGGACCAGGAGCAGCCGCGGCAGGAGCGCCAGGACCAGAACCGCCAGCCCCGCGACAACCGGGGCGGCGATGGACGCGACCGGAACCAGGGCAGCCGGCCGAACCAGGGCGGCCAGATGAACCAGGGCCGGCAGAACCAGGGCGGTCAGGGCGGCCAGTACCAGGGCGGTCAGAACCGCCAAGGCGGAACCGGGGTCATGGAGCGAGAGGGTCAGGACAACCGGTTCGGACCCGACGGCCGCCCCCGCCGCATGTCGCGTGAGGATCGGCGCAAGCAGCGCGAGGAGCGCCGCCAGCGGGAGGGCGAGGTCCGCGAGGAGGAGCTGGCCACCGCCCCGACGCGTTCGGGCATCCTCGACATCCTGCCCGAGGGCTACGGCTTCCTGCGCACCTCCGGCTACCTGCCGGGGAACGAGGACGTCTACGTCTCGCTGTCGCAGGTTCGCCGGTTCGCGCTCCGCAAGGGCGACGCGCTGGTCGGCCAGATCAGGCTCGCTCGCGAGCAGGAGAAGTACCCGGCCCTGCTCCGTGTCGACACGGTCAACGACGTCGATCCGGAGGTGGCGCGGGGGCGGCGGGAGTTCGACAAGCTCACGCCCCTGTTCCCCGAGGAGCGGTTCCGTCTGGAGCACACCCCCGAGGAGGGGCAGCCGCGCCAGATCACCGAACGCATCGTCGACCTGGTCTCACCGATCGGGAAGGGTCAGCGCGGGATGGTCGTGTCGCCCCCCAAGGCCGGCAAGACGACGATCCTCAAGCAGATCGCCGGCGGCATCGTCGCGTCGGATCCGAACTGCCACCTGATCATCCTGCTGGTGGACGAACGACCCGAGGAGGTCACGGACTGGCAGCGGACCGTGAAGGCCGCGGAGGTCGTGTACTCGACGTTCGACAAGCCCGCCGATCAGCACACCCAGATCACCGAACTCGTCCTGGAGCGGGCCAAGCGCCTGGTCGAACAGGGCAAGGACGTTGCCATCCTCCTGGACTCGATCACCCGTCTGGCCCGCGCCTACAACCTGGCCGCGCCAGCCTCCGGACGCATCCTGTCCGGTGGTGTGGACTCAACCGCGCTCTATCCGCCGAAGCGGTTCTTCGGCGCGGCGCGCAACATCGAGGAGGGCGGTTCGCTCACGATCATCGCCTCCGCGCTGGTGGATACGGGCTCGCGGATGGACGAGGTCATCTTCGAGGAGTTCAAGGGCACCGGGAACATGGAGCTCCGCCTGGACCGTTCGCTTGCCGACAAGCGCATCTTCCCGGCCATCAACATCGACGCGTCGGGCACGCGCAAGGAGGAGCGCGTGATGCGACCGGAGGAGCTGGCCCTGGTGTGGCGCCTCCGCCGCGTGCTGACGGCGCTCGATCCCGCCGCGGCGCTCGAACTCCTCATCGACAAGATCCGGGCCACCAAGTCGAACGAGCAGTTCCTGCGGGAGATCTCCAAGGCACCCGCCGGCGACTGACGGATTCGGCCATGACCGAAGAAGGAGCGCGAACGCGATGGCTGGTTGGGGCGACGACCCCGTCATGGGGGAGCTGATCGAGGCGATCGCCGACGGGTGGAAGCCCGTTCGGATCGCCGAGGACCGATCGACGCCGGGAGGGCCGTTCGACGTGGTGACGGTGGAGAAGGACGGCGGGTCGAAGGAGTTCAAGAGCGACCACCTGGCCTTCCATCGCTACGTCGAAGGGTTGATGGAGGACTACGACCTGTCCTATCCGTAGGTGGGAATGGCCGGGTGTTGTTGGATGATGGAAGCTGATGACGGCGTTGCGAGGTCTTCGAAAGGAACGATGAGATGAAGCAGGGGATCCATCCCGACTACGTGACGGCGACCGTGAAGTGTTCCTGCGGGAACACGTTCGAGACGCGTTCGACCAAGTCCGAGATCCATGTCGAACTGTGTTCGGCCTGTCACCCGTTCTACACGGGCAAGCAGAAGTTGGTGGACACCGGAGGACGGGTGGAGCGCTTCCAGCGCCGCTACGGCCAGCGTCCGACCGCCCAGTAAACGATCGAGCGAGGGCCGCGTCGAGCGGCCTGTTTCGGAATCACAAGAACCGCGGCCCCTGTGCGAACGTCCAGCGCAGGGGCCGTGTTCGAATCACAAGCTCCTTGAAAGTGGGGGCGGCCGGTGCGAGACTTTCACTGGAAGCCTACCCGCCGGAAGGAGTGAAGCCAGTGGCCATCTCACAGGCTCGCGTGACCGCCGTGCCATCGGAGTCGGACGTCTCGCCCCACCGGTTCACGCCGGCCAAGCGAGGGGGGTACGAGGCGGAGGAGGTGGACCAGTTCGTTCGCCGCGTGAGCGACTACGTGGGACGGCTGGAGGCGGAGGTGACCCGCCAGCGAGCCCGAGCGGAGTTGCTCGAACGCCGCGCCGTCTCCGCGAGCGAGGCCGCGTACTCAAGGGTGTTCCGCAACCTGGTGGACGTGATGCGGTCGGCGGAGGACGCCGCGGCGAAGGTTCGGGCCGAGGCGAACAACGACGCGGACGCCACCATGACCGCGATGCGGCAGGAGGCTGCTGGCGTGTTGAGCGCGGCTCGCCGGGAGGTCGAAACGCTGATCGCATCGGCCAAGGACGACACCGCCCGGGCCAAGGCCGAACGGATGATCCGGGCGGCCACGGTGGAGGTCGATCGCCCCTCGCCGTTCGTCGCCGCCATGACGGCGGAGCCCGTGGACACGCCTCCGTGGCTGTCGGAGGCAACGGAGGAGCCGCTGCCGCCCGCCGCGGAGTTCGAACGCCCCCCCGAGGCGCTGGACGAGGAGTTCGAGGCCGTACGGCGCCAGCTGGTGTGGGTCCGAACGGCGCCGTGGGAGTCGGAGGACGACGCGGCCGCGGTTGATCTCTCCGCGCCCGACGGCCCGATCGTCGACCTCGCGCCGGCGGGGCGGGCGTCGGTGGAGCCCGGTTCGGCCATCAAGTCCTGGGACCTGTGGAAG
>DAIMKN010000094.1:0-8910 GCA_036721725.1 Actinomycetota bacterium | reverse complement strand
TCACCGAGTTCATCCCGGTGTCCAGCTCCGGCCACCTCATCCTGGTGCCCTGGCTGTTCCACTGGAGCATCCTCAACAACGAACAGCTCAACAAGACGTTCGACGTCGCCCTGCACCTCGGGACGTTCGTCGGCGCGGTGGTCTACTTCCGCAAGGACATCGCCACCTATCTGGGGGCGTGGGTCCGTTCGATCCGCCAGCGCGGGATCCGAACGACCGACGAACGCCTGGCCTGGTACATCATCATCGGGACGATCCCGGGCGCGGTGGCGGGCGCGCTGGCCGAGGACATCATCGACAAGAAGCTCGGGCAGCCCTGGTTGATCGCGATCATGCTGGCGGTGTTCGGCGTCCTGCTGTACGTGGTGGACCGGCGGGCCCGCCAGATCCGCGAGATCCGCGACCTCCGCCTCGGCGATGTCGTCTTCATCGGCCTGGCTCAGGCCGTGGCCCTGCAGCCGGGCGTGTCCCGGTCGGGCGTCACCATCACCGCGGCGCGAGGTGTGGGGATGGAACGTGAACACGCCGCCCGCTTCTCCTTCCTGCTGGCGCTGCCGATCATCGGGGGCGCGGCGCTGTACAAGGGCCTGAAGATCGTGGCGGGCAAGGAGCATCTGTTCGCCAAGGGCCTGCTGACCCCCGCCACATTCGCCGCGGGCATCATCGCCTCCGCCGTGAGCGGCTTCGCGGTCATCGCGCTCCTCCTGGCCTACCTGCGCAAGGGGAGCTTCGCGCCGTTCGTCATCTACCGGATCGGCGTGGCCATCTTCGTCATCTCGCTGATCGCGACCGGGGTGCGTTCGGCCACCATCCACTGAAGTCAGCCCGTGCGAACGTTGCTGCTCGCCCTGGGGATCGCGGTGGCGGTGTGGCTGCTGCTCATCCTGGTGCTGGTCGTGGCGGGGAAGCGAACGGCCGCCAAGGAACTGGCGACGCTCCTGCCGAACCTCATCCTGCTGTTCAAGGATCTTGCCCGAGACCCCCGCGTGCCGCGAGGTTCGAAGTGGCTGCTGGGGCTGGCCGCCGTCTGGCTGGTCTCGCCGATCGACCTCATCCCCGAGTTCATCCCGGTGCTCGGGCCGCTGGACGACGCGGTGGTCGCGGCGCTGGTGCTCCGCCACATCGTGAAGGTGGCGGGCCGAGAGGTCGTGGCCGAACACTGGCGGGGCGAGGAGTCCACGCTCGACCGCATCCTTCGGGTCGCCGGCTACCGCCGCGAGGTGGACTAACCTCTTCGGAGGGAGGGAGCCAGGTGACGGATCCGCGAGTCCTGTTCGTGTGTACCCACAACGCCGGGCGGTCCCAGATGGCGGCCGCGCTGCTGGAGCGCAAGAGCGAAGGCCGGGTGGAGGTTCTCTCCGCCGGAACGACGCCCGCCCACGAGGTCCACCCCGGAGTGGTGGAGGCCATGCGGGAGGTCGGCATCGATCTCTCCCAGGCCAGGCCCAAGGTGCTCAGCGCGGCCTCCGTGCAGGCCGCGGACGTCGTCGTCACCATGGGATGCGGTGACGCCTGCCCGTTCTATCCGGGGAAGCGCTACCTGGACTGGGATCTCCCCGATCCCGCGGGCATGCCGGTCGAGGACGTCAGGCCCATCCGAGACGCCATCGACCAGCGAGTGTCCGAGCTGCTCGACGAACTGCTGAGCGCCGACGCCTGAAGTCGAACGACGAACGAACGAGAAAGAGAGGGCTCCGGAGCCGGGTAGCCATGAACCGTTGGAACGGCTATCCGGCGAACCCGGCTTCCGCAGCCCTCTCTCGTCAGGCCATCCGGTCGTCGAAGACCGTCCGGCCCGCTCCAAAGTATGCCGAGTAGCTCGCCGTGTCGATCTCGCGCGGGGCGATCTGGCATTTGCACCCGACGTGTGGCCGGTTGGGCGAGATGGAGGCCGCCGAGTCGTAGACGCGGTGCGTGGCATGGTTCTGGCAGGCCCGGCATGCCCCCTCGGAGGGCACGAAGTGATAGACGGTCCGGACCTTCGGGTTCGGATCGGGCCTCGGGGGTGGGGGCGGAGCGACCGGCGGCTGGGAGCCGATCGGCGGGGGCGGCGGAGTCCTGACCGGCGGCCCCGGAGGCGGGTTCAGGCGGATCGGGATCGGGAACGACAGGAGCACGAACGCGATCAGCCCCCCGCCCGCCGCGATGGCGAGCAAGGCAGGGGTCAGGGCGGCCACGCAGTTCTGCTGCAGCAGAACTGCCCCGCCCACCCCTCCGATGAGCCCGCCGAAGCCCCATCTGCGGGCGAGCGCAGAGTGCGAACGCCGCGCTCGACGCCGGAACCCAAGGAGGATCATGAGGACGGCAAGCAGGACCAGCGCGCCGGCCATCCCTCCCGCCACGGTGAGGAACGGGTTGCGCCCGGTCACGCAGATGTAGACCGTCCCCGTACACAGGGCCCGGCTACCGGTGAACGCCGTGCCCCGAACGCGGTACAGGCCGACGCCGGCCCACGCGTAGCGTTCGATCCGAACGGTGCTCGACCATGTCGTTCCGCTGGCCGGTTGGTCAGTCGCGCGGATCCCGAGCCCGAGGACCTCGAGCGTGACCTCGACGCGGCTCACCTCGCGGCCGTTGGTCGAATTCCCCGCGTAGGCGATGGGCCTTCGGTACGGCACCCGGATCGCCGTGTGAGGTGTGTCGTGACCGGTGGTGATCGAACGCCCGGCGAGACTCGCCACGCAGGGCCCCCTGACGGAAGCGCTCGCAGCGGGGAGGACCGGCGGGGCGACCGTCGCGGCCAGGATCGTGAACCACGCCACCGCCCTCCCCCTCCCCATGCTCCGACACGCTAGCCCGAGGGTTCCCCCCGAGCAAACGGCGTCATCTGTCCCAAGCTCGAGCGACGTCCCCCGCGTTCGTCCCCGTCGCCCGTTCAGCATGTGTGGGTCATCGACCTGGAGAACACGAGACGCGGCGAGCTTCGGAGACCGGCCGAGGATCCTTGCCTGCTTCAGGCCGGGGGTTCGCGCCACGCGGGATAGGAGCCGAGCACGCGGACGAACGACGTCTCGCGTTCCAGTTCGGCGAGGGCCTCGATCAGCGCCGGGTCGGTGTCCGCGGCCTCCACATCCAGATAGAAGCGGTACCGCCAGGGGCTGTCCCCGAGCGGGCGCGACTCCAGCTTCGACAGGTTGAGGTCCCGCTCCGCGAACGGCCTGAGCGAGCGGTACAGCGCACCCGGCCGGTGCCCCACGCCGAACACCAGCGAGGTCTTGTCGGGCTCACCGAGCGGCGTTCGGTCCACCGCAATGGCCACGAACCGCGTGTGGTTCTCCCCGTGGGTCTGGATCCGCCGGGCCAGCACCTCCAGGCCGTAGAGCTCGGCGGCGCGTTCGGATGCCACCGCCGCCTCGCCCGCGAGGCGCTGCTCCGCGATGCGACGGGCCGCCCCAGCCGTGTCGTACTCGGGTACCACCTCCGCGTCCAGGGCTGCTAGGAACTCGGCGCTCTGGGCCAGCGCCTGGGGATGCGAGCTCACCCGACGGACATCCTCCAGCCGCGTGCCGGGCAGGGCCAGCAGCGCCTGGTCGACCCGAACGGACACCTCGCCGCCGATCCACAGGTGATGCCGGGCCAGCAGGTCGTAGGTGTCGTTGATGGAACCGGCTTGAGAGTTCTCGATGGGCACGACCCCGTACCGGAGGTCGCCGCTCACCACTGCTTCGAACACCGAGCGAGATGAGTTCGATGGGGGACCGGCTCGGCCTCGGGGAGGAGGGTTCGAACGGCCTGCTCGGAGAACGCGCCCGGCTCGCCCTGGTAGCCCGCCCTCATGGCTTCACGGTGAGCCGGAGGAAGTTCTCCACCAGAGCCGGGCCGTCCGGCGTGAGGATCGACTCGGGGTGGAACTGCACGCCGAACCGGGGGAGCGTTCGGTGCCGGACCGCCATTACCAGCCCATCGGCGGTCTCGGCGGTGACCTCCAACTCGGGCGGGACCTGATCTCGCCGGATGACCAGCGAGTGGTACCGCCCGGCCTCGAACGGGTTCGGCATCCCTTCGAACAACCCCGTCCCCTGGTGGTGGATGGCCGAGGTCTTGCCGTGCACGGGCGCGGGGGCCCGTTCGACCGGCGCGCCGAACGCCACCCCGACCGCCTGGTGGCCGAGGCACACGCCGAGGAGCGGTGTGGCCGGGTCCAGCACCCGGGTCAGTTCCGGCATGCAGCCCGCGTCCTCGGGCCGTCCCGGACCGGGAGACAGGATGACGGCGTCCGGATGCCGCGCCGCCAACGCCGCGGCCGGCTCGGCGTCCGATCTCACCACCTCGGTCGGATAGCCCAGGCTCTCCACCAACTGCACCAGGTTGTAGACGAACGAGTCGTAGTGATCGATCACCAGGATCACGCGTCGTCACCTCCCAGGGCGGGCAGCAGCGCCGCGGCCTTGGCTCGCGTCTCCTCGAACTCCGTTCGGGGGTCCGAGTCGGCCACGATCCCTGCGCCCGACTGGACGTGGGCGATGCCGCCTCGAACCACGACCGTTCGGATGGTGATGCAGAAGTCGAGGTCGCCGGCGAACGACACGTAGCCCACCGCGCCGGCGTAGGCGCCGCGGGGGATGGTCTCCTCCTCCGCGATGATCTCCATGGCCCGACGCTTCGGGGCGCCGGTCACTGTGCCGGCGGGGAAGGTCGCGGCCAGCGCGTCGAGCGGGGTGTGTTCGTCCCGCAGCTCGCCCTCCACGGTGCTCACGATGTGCATGACCCGGGTGAAGCGTTCGACCGTCATGAGCTCGGTGGGCTGCACCGTTCCGGGCCGGCACACCTTGCCCAGGTCGTTGCGGGCCAGGTCCACCAGCATGGCGTGTTCGGCCCGCTCCTTGGGGTCGGCCAGGAGCTCGGCCTCCATCCGCTGATCCTCCTCCGGTGTCGCGCCGCGCGGCCGCGTGCCCGCGATGGGCCGGGACAGGACGCGGCGGCCCTCCACCCGCACCAGCGGCTCGGGCGAGGAGCCGGCCAGCTCCTGCGAGGGCATCCGCAGCAGGAACATGTAGGGCGCGGGGTTCGTGGCGCGGAGGCGCCGGTACACGGCCAGCGCGCCGTCCGCAAGCGGCCGGGTCACCCGGCGCGACAGGACCGCCTGGAAGATGTCGCCCGCCAGGATGTGCTCCTTGATCCGTTCGACGCTGGACTCGAACGCCGCGCTGTCGGTGGCCGCGATCTCGGCGGCGCGGGACGGCTCGAACGCCACCGGCTCCGGAGCCGTCGCGCTCCGAACGCGTTCGAACAGCTCTTCCAGCGCGCGAGCCCCAGCGGTGTACCCGGCAGCAGCAGGCACGTACGCCACCAGCAGCACGCGCTGCCGCCACTGGTCGAACACCACGGCCCGATCCACCAGCAGGAACTGCATGGCCGGCGTGTCCACCTGGTCCGGGCAGGGGTGCGCGCTGCCGTCCAGAAGCCCGGCAGCCTCGTACCCGAGATAGCCGACCAGCCCGCCGGTCAACGCGGGCAGCTCCGGCACGCGCGGCGCCCGAACGGTCCGCGCCACATCGCGGAGCCACGTCATGGCCTCGCCTCCCGCTGACGGGAGCGGGACCGTCTCGCGCCGGATCTCCGTTCGAGCCGAACCATCCACCTCCACGGTCAGCACCGCGGCCGGATCGCCCGCGACGAACGAGTACCGGCCCCACCGTTCGGACCGTTCGACACTCTCCAGCAGCACGCCTGGCCCGTCGCCCGCCAGGGACGGGAAGACCCCGACCGGCGTCAGCACGTCGCCCAGAAGCTCGGCCCACACAGGTACGAGCGGCCACTCGGATGCCAGCTGGTCGAACGCCGAACGGTCCGGTTGTATATGTAGCCGCTCGGTCAACTCGCCACCACCTCCTGGAGGAACGTCATCGGCAACTCCGCCCGCCGTCACAACCCTGGGTCTTCCTGATCGGGTGGGAACAGGTTCGCCATGGACTCCGGACCCACACGGGCGGCCAGGGCCTCGCGCAGCCACCGGAGCGACACATGGACACCGCGGGCGAACTGCGGCTTCAGAGCAGGTTGACGGCGGAGCCGCCGGCGAACCTCGAGGTCGGCCTCGGCGTAGAGTTCGAGGAACCGCCGGAGTTCGTCCCCTTGAGGTTCGCCGCCCATCGCACCGAGTCTCCCACGGACCCTTCGCAACACGCCGACGTGACAGAAGGAACCTCTATCTGGTATCTGGAGGCCGCACGCCCGCCGGGCGGCGACGAGGAGGGCACGATGCGATTCAGGATCATCCCGCAGTCGGAGGGGTTCTACGACCTGTTCGAGAAGGCCGCCTCGAACCTCGCCGATACCGCCCTCATGCTTCAACGGCTGCTCACCGACTATCGCGACCCCGAGGCCGCGCACGCCGAGATCCGCCAGCGCGAACACGAAGGGGACGAGATCACGCACCAGATCATGCGGGCCCTGAACACGACGTTCGTCACCCCGTTCGACCGGGAGGACATCTACCGACTGGCCACGGGCGTGGACGACATCGTGGACTTCATCGAGGCCATCTCCGACCTGCTCGTGCTGCACAAGATCGAACAACCCCTGCCGGAGATGCGCCAGCAGGCGGAGGTGCTGGCCCGTGCCGCCGACCAGTGCCATAAGGCCATGGCCGGACTGCGGAGCTTCGATGGGCTCGACCCGTACTGGGTGGAGATCAACCGTCTGGAGAACGAAGGCGACCGGGTGTACCGCAAGACGGTGGCCCGGCTGTTCTCCGGGGAGTACAAGGCCATGGACGTCCTCAAGTGGAAGGACCTCGTCGACCAGATGGAGGCCGCCATCGACGGCTGCGAGGACGTCGCGAACACGCTCGAGTCCATCGTCCTGAAGCACGCCTGAGAAGCCGACCATGACCTGCGCCTCGGAGTGCCCGGCATGATCACCCCTGGCCTGATCATCGTCATCGCCGTCGCCCTGGGGTTCGACTACTTCAACGGCTTCCACGACGCGGCGAACTCCATCGCCACCGTGGTCTCGACCCGCGTTCTCTCGCCGAGGCTCGCCGTGCTGTGGGCGGCCTTCTTCAACTTCGTGGCGTTCCTGGTGTTCGGCACCAGGGTCGCCGCGACCATCGCCAAAGACGTGGTCGATCCGAACGTCTTCACACTGGCGGTGGTGTTCGCCGGGCTGATCGGAGCGATCGCCTGGGACATCATCACGTGGTACTTCGGGTTGCCTACGTCCTCGTCCCACGCCCTGGTCGGAGGGATGGCCGGGGCGGCCGTGGCGCACTCTGGATGGGCGTCGCTGCAGGCCGCTGGTCTCCGCAAGATCGCCGTGTTCATCGTGCTGTCGCCGATCATCGGATTGCTGCTCGGCTTCTCCATCCTGGTGGCGGTTATGTGGATCTTCCACCGGGTTCGGCGGGTGGACCGGCTGAACAAGGGCTTCCGCCGAACGCAGCTGGTGTCCGCGGCCGCGTTCAGCCTGGGCCACGGGGCGAATGACGCCCAGAAGACCATGGGCGTCATCCTGGCCCTGCTCATCGCGGCGAAGGTGGTCGGAACCACCGCCGCCGTGCCGCTGTGGGTCGTGCTGTCCGCGCACGCTGCCATCGCCCTGGGAACGCTCTCGGGTGGGTGGCGCATCGTGCACACGATGGGCTCCAAGATCACCAAGCTTCAGCCGGTGAGCGGGGCAAGCGCCGAGACGGCGGCGGCCATCACCCTTTTCTTCACCGCCGCCCACGGCATCCCGGTCTCCACCACCCACACCATCACGGGGGCCATCGTGGGCGTCGGCTCGACGCAACGGCTCTCCGCGGTACGGTGGGGTATCGCGGGGCGGGTGGTGTGGGCGTGGCTGCTGACCATCCCGGGCGCGTTCGTCGTAGCCTACGCGGTGTTCCTGCCGTTCAAGCTGTTCCACTGAAGGAGGGTCGCATGGCGCAGCGACGGATCGGACGGCGGCCGATGTTCTTCTTCGTGCTGGTCCTCCTGTCGATGGCCCTGTACTACCCGACGCCTCCGGACTTCCGGTGGGTCTGCTGGTTCTGCGCGGGACTGGCGGCGTTCTGGTCGGTGACGCTGCTCCTCCAAGACCTCACGACGCCGCGCGCCCCGCTCGGTGTCCGCTCCCGGACCCAGGCCGTCGAGACGCCGTTCGGGCCGCCACCTCGCCCCGGCAAGGGGCCCTGACCCGGCCGAGCCTGGCCGGCGGTCAGGCCCGGGGCAGGGAGAACGAGAACTCGCTGCCGTGGCCGGGTTCGGACCGGACCCATATGGTGCCGCCGTGGGCCTCCACGATCTCGTGGCAGATGGCGAGGCCCAGCCCGCTGCCGCCCCCGTCGTGGCGTGACCGGGCCGCCCCCAACCGGTAGAAGCGTTCGAACACGTGCGGGACGTCGGCCGGCGGGATGCCCGGTCCGGTGTCTCGAACGGTGACCCCCGCCACCTCCCCGTTCGTCCACGGCTCGGCCATCACCTCGCCGCCCGACCCGGTGTACTTGACGGCGTTCTCCAGCAGGTTCAGCAGGACCTGGTGGAGGCGTTCGGCGTCGGCCACGACGACCGGTCCGCCGTCGCCACGCGGCGTCGGCCGCCTGAGCCGAACGCCGTGCGAACGGGCCAGCGGGGTGAGTTCGTCCACCACGCTCGCCACGGCGGGTGAGAGCGCGATGTCGGTCCGCAGGAGCCGCAGCTTCCCCTCGTCGATCCGGGCCAGCGTGAGGAGGTTGTCCACGATGCGCGTCATGCGATCCACCTCCTCCACCGCGCTCGCCAGCACGTCGCGGGCGCCCTGGCTGAGGCCGGCCTCCTGTTGCCCCACCTCGAGTTCGGCCCGCATCACGGCGAGCGGCGTTCGCAGCTCGTGCGAGGAGTCCGCCACGAACCGCCGCTTGTCCGCCACGCCCCGTTCGAGCCGATCGAGCATCACGTTCAGCGTGGTGGCCAGACGGTGGAGCTCATCGCGGCTCCGGGGCACGGCCAC
>DAIMKN010000093.1:0-8924 GCA_036721725.1 Actinomycetota bacterium | reverse complement strand
GCGCAGACCGGCACCAAGGCCTCGTTCCACCTGACGGCCAAGGTGCCGCCGGGGGAGGCGGTGACGGTCCGGCTGCGGTTCACCGACACGCCGGTTGCGTCGCGGGACGAACTGTTCGGCGCGGAGGTGTTCGATGCCGTGATGGAGGCCAGGGAGCTGGAGGCCGACGACTTCTACGCTCAGGTCGCCCCGCCGTCGCTGGGACAGGACGAACGCCGGGTGCTCCGCCAGGCGCTGGCGGGGATGCTGTGGTCGAAGCAGTACTACTACTTCGACGTCGACACGTGGCTGGCCGAACACGGCGCGCACCCGTGGGCCTCGGAGGCCAAGCGGCAGGTTCGCAACCGCGAGTGGTTCCACATGGTGAACGACGACATCATCTCGATGCCGGACACCTGGGAGTACCCGTGGTACGCGGCGTGGGACCTCGCGTTCCACACCGTGGCGCTGGCCATGGTCGACCTCGGCTTCGCCAAGGGCCAGCTCGAGCTCATGCTGAACGAGTTCTACCTCCACCCGAACGGCCAGATGCCCGCGTACGAATGGGCGTTCGGCGACGTCAATCCCCCGGTGCACGCGTGGGCCACGATGTTCGTCTACAACCAGGAGAAGCTGCTGAGGGGAGGAGGCGACGTGGCGTTCCTGGGCCACGCCTTCCAGAAGCTCTTGATGAACTTCACGTGGTGGGTCAACCGCAAGGACCCGTCGGGCAGCAATGTGTTCGAGGGCGGCTTCCTCGGCCTCGACAACATCGGGGTGTTCGACCGGAGCGCGCCGCTGCCGACCGGCGGCTTCCTGGAACAGGCCGACGGGACGGCGTGGATGGCGCTGTACTGCCAGAACATGCTGGAGATGGCGCTCGAGCTCGCGGACCGCGACCCGAGCTACGAGAACATGGCGGTCAAGTTCGCGGAGCACTTCCTGTGGATCGCCTCGGCCATGAACCGCATCGGTGCGGGGCAGGACCGGCTGTGGGACGAGGAGGACGGCTTCTTCTACGACCTGCTGCGGCTGCCCTCGGGCGAAGCGGTTCGGCTGAGGGTCCGGTCGCTGGTCGGGCTCCTGCCCTTCTGCGCGGTGACGGTGTTCGAGGGGGAGACCGTTCGACGCTTTCCGCGACTGGTCGAACGGATGGAACGCTTCCTGGGGCATCACCCAGACCTGCTGGACGTGGTGGCGCCGCTCGACCGCGACGGGGTGAACGGCCGGCGGCTGCTCTCGCTGCTGGACGAACGCAAGTTGCGCCGAGTGCTCGCCAGGCTGCTCGATCCTGAGGAATTCCTGAGCGACTACGGGGTTCGTTCGCTGTCCCGGTACCACCTCGACCACCCGTACGTGCAGGTGGTGGACGGTCATGAATACCGGGTGGACTACGAACCGGCCGAGTCCGCGCACGCCACGTTCGGCGGGAACTCGAACTGGCGCGGGCCGATCTGGGCGCCGATCAACGCGCTGGTCATCCGAACGCTGCTCCAGCTCCACGCGTACTACGGCGACGAGTTCCTGGTGGAGTGTCCGACCGGCTCGGGGCAGAAGATGAACCTGTTCGAGGTGGCGGCAGAGATCGCGGGGCGGCTGGGGAAGATCTTCCTGCGAGGACCGGACGGGCGGCGGCCGGTGCTCGGCGGTGTGGAGAAGTTCCAGACGGACCCCTGCTGGCGGGAACACGTGCTGTTCTACGAGTACTTCCACGGCGACGACGGGGCGGGGATCGGGGCCAGCCATCAGACCGGCTGGACGGGATTGGTCGCCAAGATGCTGCAGTTGTTCGCCGACGTCAGCGGGGCGTCCGTGCTGGAGGAGGGACGCGCGGCCACCGCCCGGAGCGCGGCCGACCACTACCCGGGGTTGTCGGGGGCGGGCCCGGACCTGTAGAACCTGGGGCTGCGATGGGTCGAACGGTGGCGGTGGCGAACCAGAAGGGCGGGGTGGCCAAGACCACCACGTCCGCGGCGTTGTCGGCGGCGTGGGCGGCCCGGGGCCGCAAGGTGCTGGCGGTGGACCTGGATCCGCAGGCCGCGCTGACGTTCAGCCTGGGCTACGAGCCGGACGACGTCGAGCCGACCATCCACGACGTCCTGGCAGGCCGAACGCCACTCGAGGACACGATCCTCACCGTGGAGGAGGGGTTCGACCTGGTGCCGGCGAACATCGACCTGGCCGGGGCGGAGGCCTACCTGATCGGCCGAACGGCCCGGGAGTACGCGCTCCGCGAGGCGCTGGAGGACCTCGGGGGTCGCTACGAGATCATCGTGGTGGACTGCCCGCCGTCGCTCGGGGTGCTCACGATCAACGCGCTCACCGCGGCTGACCAGGTGCTCATCCCGATGCAGACGGAGACGCTGTCGAGCCGCGGCGTGGGCCAACTCCTGGCCACCATCAACGACATCAGGAGGCTCACCAATCGGAAGCTGCGGGTGATCGGGCTGCTGCTGACGATGTTCGACGGCCGAACGCGCCACGCACGAGAGATCCTGGACGGATTGGCCGAACTGTACGGCGTGCCCGTGCTGGCGCCCATCCCCAAGAGCATCCGCTTCGCCGAGGCGCCGGGGGCGGGCGTGTCGATCCTGAGGTTCAGCCCCTCGCATCCCGGGGCCGAGGCGTATCGAGCCCTTGCGGAGGAGTTGATCCCATGACCGAACGCCGCTCCGCCCGGCCGTCCCGTTTGCCCCGCGTCCTCGCCGAGGACGACATGGAGCGCCGCGACCCGTTGGGGCGGATGGCGCTTTACTCAGACGCCGAGCCCGAATCCTCCGCGGCCAAGGGCCAAACCTTGTTCGTGGAGTGTTCGTCCTGTCTCCGGGTCACGCCGGTGTCGGCGCTGGACCTGGCGCGTTCCGCGCTGCCGTTCTCGGTCCACCTGCCACTGGTGAAGCGCTACCCCTCGCTCATGAGGTGTCCGGCATGTCGGCAACGAACGTGGGTTCGAGTGGCCTACCGTCCATGACCAGGGCCGGTGTGAGGCGTGCCCGCCTTCTGGCCCTGGCGGGGCTGGCCATGGTCCTCGCGGTGGCGTTCGGCGGCTCGGCGCGAGCGCAGGGCTTCGGCGAGCGCATCCGTTCGTACGGCGTGACCATGACCGTCCAGAGCGACGGTTCGCTGCTGGTGGTCGAACGCATCGACTACGACTTCGACGGCACCTCGCACCACGGGATCTTCCGCGACATCCCGGTTCGCGCCCCCTACGACTCGAAGTTCGACCGGGTCTACCCGATCAAGGTGCTGTCCGTGACGGCGACGGGCGGCGCGTCGGCCAAGGTCGCCACCAAGTCGATGGGCGATCTGCTCCGGATCCAGATCGGCGACGCGAACAGGGAGGTCACCGGCGAGCACGTGTACACGCTGACCTACCGGGTCACCGGATCGCTGAACGGGTTCGCCGATCACGACGAGCTGTACTGGAACGCGATCGGCACGTACTGGGAGGTCCCCATCGACCGGGCGACCGCCAGCGTCAGCGTTCCCGGCCGGGTGACGGCAGCGGCCTGCTTCACCGGTCCCTTGCATTCGGGCCTTCCCTGCTTCGGAACGAAGGTGAGGGGTCGAACGGCTACGTTCGCCAGGTCTGACCTGACCGCGGAGGAGGGGATGACCGTGGTGGTGGGGTTCCCGCCGGGTCTGGTCCCGAAGCTCCATCCGGTCCTCAAGGAGCGGTGGGCGTTCCAGCGGGCGTTCTCGCTGACGCCGGTCACGGGGAGCATCGCCGGCGTCCTGCTGCTGGCCGTGCTGTTCGGATTGGGACGGCTTCTGTGGACGACGGGCCGGGACCGCCGCGCCGCCGGCTCTGACATCGACGCGGCGTTCGGTTCCTCGGCGGGAGGCGAACGGACGGTGCCGCTGTTCGAGAAGGGGACGACGCCCGTGGAGTTCGCCCCGCCCGAGGACATCCGCCCCGGTCAGATCGGGACGCTCCTGGATGAGACGGCGAACCCGCTCGATGCGACGGCCACCATCATCGACCTCGCCGTTCGGGGCTACCTGCGGATCGAGGAGATCCCCAAGCACGGGCTGTTCGGCAAGCCGGACTGGCGTCTCGTTCTGCTCAAGCCCTCCGACGGGCTGCTGCATTACGAGGAGTTGCTGCTGGAAGGCTTGTTCGAGGACGCCACGGAGAAGGACCCGCAGGGGCAGCCCGCCGTGCTGATGTCCAAGCTGCGGACGCACTTCGCGGCCAGGCTGTCCACCGTGGAGAACGCGCTGTACGACGATGCGACGAAGCGGGGGTGGTTCGCCGGCCGCCCCGACAAGGTGCGAGCGACGTGGCATGCCCGGGGCTGGGCGGTGCTCATCGTCGCTGTGATCCTGATGTTCGTCGTGGCGGGCAGGACCCACTACGGCCTGATCACCGTGCCGCTCGTGCTGGCGGGGCTGATCATCATCTCCACCGCCCACCGGATGCCGCGTCGAACGGCCAAGGGGACGGGGATGGTTCGGCGTGTTCGAGGTTTCCGCGTGTACATGGACACTGCCGAGAAGCAGGAGGCACGGTTCCAGGAGCGCGAGAACATCTTCTCGAAGTACCTGCCATACGCGGTCGTGTTCGGCCTGACCGAGAAGTGGGCGAAGGCGTTCGCCCACCTCGGCGACGATGTGACCCAGCAACTGCCCTGGTACGTGGGGATGCAGGCGTTCTCACCTATCGGGTTCGCCTCGTCCATCGACCACTTCAGCACGATGGCCGCGGGCTCCATCGCCACCTCCGCGGCGTCCGGGGGGAGCGGCTTCTCGGGCGGGTTCTCCGGCGGTGGCGGAGGCGGCGGGGGTGGTGGTTCCTGGTAGCGAACGCCCCCCGGGGGAGCCCAACGGGTAATCGGCGCAGCGGGGGCGGACATATCCTCCACGGCGGGCGCGTTGAGCCGGCCACCGTGAGCGCCCATCGAACGCGGGAGCGGTCCAGTGGGGGACGACGAACGGACGATCCGGTTCGAACGGCTGTTCGCCGAGCACGCCGGGCGGGTCTACGCGTACGCGTTCCGGCGCGTGCCGTCCGAGGACGCCCACGAGGTCGTGGCCGAGACGTTCCTCACGGCGTGGCGGCGCCTGGACGATGTCCCGGCCGACGCGCTCCCGTGGCTGCTGGCCACGGCCCGCCGCACGCTGGCCAATCGGTGGCGAGGCGACCGGCGACGCGTGGCGCTGGTCGAGCGGCTCGTTGGCGCCGAGGGTGCGGACCGGCGGACGGATCCGACCGGAGAGGTGGACGTGCGCCTGTCGGTGCTGGCGGCGCTGGAGGGTCTCTCCCCGATCGAACGGGAGGCGCTGACGCTGGTGGCGTGGGACGGCCTGGACTCAGGCCCCGCGGCCTCCGTGGCCGGCTGTTCACGGGCGGCGTTCGCCGTTCGGCTGCACCGTGCGCGGCGTCGCCTGGCGAAAGAACTGGCTGTGGCAGGACATGACTCGGATGAGCCGGTCGCGGAGCGAACGCCTCCGGCCGACCGGGAACCGATCCAGGGAGCGAGGAAGCCATGAACCGAACGAGCATCGACGAGCTGGTGCGCCGGGCAGACCCCGCGGCCGGGGTGAGCGAGGCGTGGTCGAGATCGGACCGGGCCCGAACGACCGTCGTCGCGATCCTGGCCAGGCCGGTGGAGGATCTGCGTTCGGCAGGTGCGTCGCGTCTGACGGGGGCGGGCCGGCGGGGACGCTTCGTCGCCCTCATCGCGGCATTCGTGGTGGCGGGGGCCGGCGCGGCGACCGCGGGCGCGTTGCTGTTCGGCAAGCCCGCGCCGCCTCCCGTTCGCCGTGACATCGCGGGGGTCGACGCCGGACTGCCCGCGGACATCCGGCTCAACCCGGACGTGGCCTCGGCGAAGTCGGTGGCATCCACCGGTTCGTCCACGCTCTACCACGCGGTGCTGAAGGACGGGGGGTACTGCACCGAGATCACCACCGCCGGCGACGTGGGCCGAGGTGCCACCTGTGTCACCGGCCCTGAGGTGGTCAGCCGGCCCATCGACGTGGCCGTCCCGTTCAACGACCCGATCCTCCCCGACTCGCCGGTCACGGTCGGTGGCCGGGTGAACGTGGGGGCGGCCTCAACGCTGGCCATCCGCTACGCCGACGGAACCGAGGACCAGGTTCCGTTCGGCGACGATCGGTTCTTCGTGTTCGACGTGCCCTCCGCCAAGCTCGCCATGGTGCACGCGGCGGCGTTCGAGCTCATCGCTCGGGACGGCGAGGGCACGGTGGTTGCTAGCGCCTCGGTGCCCGCCGTCGCCCCGGACGATCCGAACGCCGACAGCCGTCAGCCCATCTTCGTCAGCACCATCAGCAACGGTGGTGACCTCACGCAGGTCCTGGGGGTCGAGGGATCGGTGAACGTCGCCGGCGCCGAGCGTCTGGAGTTCGACTATCCGGACGGCACGACGGTGACGGTCCCGCTCGGCGCGGACGGCACGTACCGGTTCGACATCCCCATGGCTCGGCAGGGGGATCTGTACTCCTCGCCCGGCATGCTCATCGCGTTCGACGGTTCGGGCCGTCAGGTGGCCACCGCGCCGGTGGCGGCGGTGGCGTACTGGCAGGCCCGCCAGCGCTGATCAGAGCTCAGCAGACCGCGTTCAGCCGGTATGGAGAGAGCGAACGGTGTCGATGGTGTCGGCGTCCTGTGCGGTCTTGTCGGGCCGGTAGCCCTTGATCCGGGCGAACCGCAGCGCCAGCCCTCCCGGGTACCTGGCGCTGGCCTGCAGCCCGTCGAACGCCACCTCCACCACCAGTTCGGGCCGGACTTCCACCACGATGCCGTGGCGGCCGGTCTCCAGCTCCAGGAGGCGTTCGGTCTGCCAGCTCAGCATCTCGTCCGTCATGCCCTTGAACGTCTTGCCGAGCATCACGAACCCGCCGCCTTCCGGATCGCGCGCGCCGAGGTGCAGGTTGCTCAGCCAGCCCTGCCGCCGCCCGTGGCCCCACTCCGCCGCCAGGACGACCAGATCCAGCGTGTGGGCGCGCTTCACCTTGAGCCACGCCGCCCCTCGCCGGCCGGCCTCGTACAGGCCGTCTAGGGACTTCACCATGACGCCTTCGTGTCCCCGCCGGAGCGCGTCCTCCAGGAACGCCTCGCCGGCGGCCGGGTCGTCAGTGACCATCCGCGGCACGACGTTCGCCGCGGAGAGAAGGGCGGTCAGCCCGTCGAACCGTTCGGCTTCGGTGAGGTCGATGAGATCCCGGCCGTTCGCGTGGAGGCAGTCGAAGAAGAACGCGGACAGGGGCAGGGACGTCTGGAGTTGGGCCGCCTGCAGGCGCGAGCCGAACCGGCCCATGGTGACCTGGAACGGATGGGGACGTCCGTCCTCGCGCAGCGCGATGGCCTCGCCGTCCAGGACGAACGCCTCCGCGTCGACCTCCCGCAGCGTTGCCACCAGTTCCGGTACCCGGTCGGTGACGTCGGCGAGGTTGCGGGTGAAGACGCGCATGTCGTCTCCCAGGCGGTGGACCTGGATGCGCGCCCCGTCCAGCTTCCATTCCACAGCGGCACGGCCCGTTCGAGCCAGCGCCTCCGTCACGGTCGCGGCCGTCTGCGCCAGCATCGGCTGGACCGGCGCGAGGACCGACAGGTGGTACCGGGCCAGACCGGTGACGCCCTCGATCATGGCGTCGGCCGCCACCGGACCGAGGTCGCCAGCAAGCATGGCGGCGCGTCTCACATCGGCGGCCGGAAGGTCCGCCGCGCGAGCCACCGCTTCGACCATGATGCCCTCCAGGGCGCCCTGGCGGAGCTCTCCCGACAGCAGTCCGAACAGGAACCCGCGTTCGGCCTCCGTGGTCCGCTCGAACAGCCCCGCGATCAGCTCGCGTCGCGTGGCCTGCGAACCGGGGCCGGTGGCGGCGGCGATCTCGGTCAGCGCGGCGTCCACCTCCAGCAGGTCCAGGGTGGCGGTCGCGCCCGGCGCGGGGAGTTCGCGAAGGGCCGCCCAGCCAACGCCGATCGTTCCCTGGGGCAGGCGGCCGGACAGATAGGCGACGGCCACGGGGATCTCCTCTGGCGTCAGGTCGCGGAGGCACGCGGAGAGGCGTTCGATCTTGGCGAGCCTTGCGCGTGCGGCGGCCACCGCCGCAGATGTCGAGGCGATCTCCTCCAGCCGCATGCCCTCGATGGTCGCACGCGTAAGCTTTCCGGCGCCCGTTCCGAAAGCCGAGGAGGTTGGAAGTGACCGACCACGACGTCCCGGGCGCCGCCGGGACCAGGACCGAATCCGATTCAATGGGGCCGGTGGAGGTCCCGGCCGACCACTACTGGGGCGCGCAGACGCAGCGTTCGCTCCACCACTTCTCGATCGGTGGTGAGGCCGAACGGATGCCGGTGGAGGTGGTGCGGGCGTTCGGCATCCTGAAGAAGGCGTGCGCGCAGGCCAACGCGGCGAACGGCTCGCTGCCTCCTGAGCGCGCGGACCTCATCTCCCGGGCCGCCGACGAGGTCATCGCCGGCGAGCTGGACGACGAGTTCCCCCTGTTCGTCTGGCAGACGGGCAGCGGCACGCAGTCGAACATGAACGCGAACGAGGTCATCTCCAACCGAGCTATCGAGCTGGCCGGCGGCGAACGCGGTTCGAAGAAGCCGGTCCATCCGAACGACGACGTGAACATGTCGCAGTCGTCCAACGACACCTTCCCCACCGCGATGCACATCGCCGCCGCGACGGCGCTGGTGGAGACCTTGCTGCCCTCGGTGCGCTCGTTGCGCGACGCGCTGGCGGCGAAAGCGGACGCGTTCAAAGGCATCGTGAAGATCGGTCGAACGCACCTTCAGGACGCCGTCCCGCTGACGCTGGGCCAGGAGTTCAGCGGGTACGTGGCGATGCTGGACCAGGACCTCGGCTACGTGGAGTCGACGCTCCCCGGGTTGTACCAACTGGCGGTCGGGGGGACTGCGGTCGGCACCGGCCTCAACGCGCCTCCCGGCTTCGGCGAGGCCGCCGCAGAGA
>DAIMKN010000092.1:0-8995 GCA_036721725.1 Actinomycetota bacterium | reverse complement strand
GCTTGATGACCATGCTGCCGCGAACGATGGAGTTCTCGGCCAGCTCGGCCTGCTTCACGACCTCCTGATACCAGGCGGGGAAGTTCTCGGACTGCGTGGGAAGCGCCATGCCAAGAACCTTACCGACCAGCCGTGTCGAACGACCATCCGTGGCCGTCAGCCCGTCGTGGTGGTCACCCACACCGACCCCTCGCCAACAGTGACGTTCGCGGGCGCGCCGCCCACGTGGATGGGCCGCCTCGCGAGGGTCGACACATCGACCCTGACCAGTTCGCCGGTCGTGCTCTCCACCGCCCAGAGTGCGCCGTAACCGGCGGCCAGGGCGGTCGGGGCGGAGTCCAGCGGAATCGTGTCCGTGGCGACGGCGGCCGCCGGGTCGATCCTGATGATGGAGCGGTCCGAGATGTCGGTCACCCAGACCGCTCCCTGATACACGGTGAGGTCTCCCGGCGACCCGGAGATGGAGATCTGCTTGGGGTGGGAGAGGTCGGAGGGCGAGTACTTGTTCACGAACGCCGTGGTTGCGCCAGTGAAAGCGACCCACACCGCACCCTCGCCCACGGCGATGCCGGTGGGGTGGTTGGGAAGGTGCGTTCGGCCCAACAGCTTGCCGGACGTGGGATCGAACCGGTACATGACGTTGCCGAACGTATTGATCACCCACACCTCGCCCTCTCCGAACGCCAGGCGCGGGTTACAGCACGTCACCGACTCGTACCGGCTGAGCCGGGACAGTTCGTGCGGGACGTTCGTGGCGGGATCGATACGGAACACGGCCGTGAAGGGGTAGGCGGAAACCCCGTACACACCCTGAGCGGTGCTGACAAGATCCTGAACCCTCGACTCGGGGACGTGGGCCTCGACGACACGTTGGACGAGGTTGAACTTCTGCACGTCGAAATGCGAGGCGAACCAAACCGCGCCGTTCCCGGCCGCCACCGCCCCGCTCACCCCGACCGGGACCGTGCGGACCCGGAGCGACCGAGGGTCGACCGACACCAAACCGGAGGCGCCGGCGACCGGCCCGGGCGAGGGCCTGGATGCAGACGGAGACGGGCTCGTGGCGATCCGGCCGGGCGATCCATGCCCGAACACCAGAAGCGCCAAGACCACGGCGGCGGCGACCGCGACGAACGCGCCGCCCATGAGGAGCAACCGAGGACGGGGATGGTGCCGGGCCGGGGTCGCCGCTTCCGGCGCCGTGGCTCCTCGGAGCGCCGTTCGCGCGTCCGCCGCCAGCTCGCCCGCGGTCGGGTAGCGCTCCGCTGGGTTCTTGGCCAGCGCCTTGGAGATGACCGGGTCGAACGCCCGCAGCGCCGGGTCGGTGGCGGACGGCATGAGAGGCGGGTCCTGGAGGTGGGCGACGAGGGTGGCTACCTCGGCCTCCCGGCGGAAGGGCGGCCGTCCCGTCAACGTCTCGAACAGGACGCAGCCCAAGGCGTACACGTCCGCTCGCCCGTCGACCGCGGCGCCCTGGATCTGCTCCGGCGCCACGTAGTCGACCGTCCCCAGGAACTGCCCCGTCTTGGTCAGGCCTCCCGAGGACGTCGTGGTCTTGGTCAGCCCGAAGTCGGAGAGGTAGGCGTGTTCGCGTTCGACCGGCTCGGCCTGCGCCTCCAGCAGGACGTTGGCCGGCTTGACGTCGCGGTGGACGACCCCTCCGCGGTGCGCCGCGTCCAGCGCCGCCGCGACCTGTTCGACGATGGCCACCGCGCGCTCCGGATCGATGGCGCCACCGTCGAGGACCTCGGCCAGGGTCGGGCCGCGGACATGTCGCATGGCGATGTAGAGGACGCCGTCCGCCTCGCCGGCCTGGTACACCGG
The DNA here is from genome assembly GCA_036721725.1 of Actinomycetota bacterium. Lineage (GTDB taxonomy): Bacteria > Actinomycetota > UBA4738 > UBA4738 > UBA4738 > DAIMKN01. The sequence goes on along the minus strand of DAIMKN010000092.1, from coordinate 7,171 downwards.
GACGATGTTCGGATGATCCAGGTTCGCCGCGGCCCTCGACTCGTGGGTGAACCGCTCCCGGAACGCGGGGTCAACGGCGAGTTCGGGTGACAGGAATTTCAGGGCGACGTTGCGGCCCAGCCGAACGTCCTCGGCCAGGTAGACGACGCTCATCCCGCCGCGGCCCAGGACCGAATCGATCCGGTAGCCAGCGAACGTCGAACCGGTCCGTGAGTCGAACGCCATGGGGTAGCAGGCTATCTCACGCGATGCGCGAAGGTGTCAGCGCGCGGCGCGGAACCTGGCCGACAGCTCTTCATCGCTGAGCACTGAAAGCCCTTCCTCGCCGGCCTCGGTTCGGAGGCGTTCGAACCTGGTGGCGAAGCGTCTGGTGGCGCCGCGGAGCGCCGTCTCGGGGTCGACGTTCAGCCGCCGGGCCAGCGTGGCCACCGCGAACAACACGTCGCCGATCTCGTCCTCGACCCGCCGCGGCGGCGCGGCGGTCCTCGACGTGGCGCTGTCCTCGACGCCGCTCAGCTCCCGCGCCAGCTCGCCCAGCTCCTCGTGGACCTTCTGCAGCGCGGCGTCGTTCGAACGGAAGTCGAACCCGTGCCCGGCAGCTCGCCGCTGGACCTTGGAGGCGCGAGCCAGGGCGGGCAGCGACGCCGGGATGTCGTCGTCGACGCCGCGAGGTTCGCCGTCACCGCGTTCGTCGGCCTTGATGCGCTCCCAGTTCACCAGCACCTCGGACGACCTGTCCGCCACCACGTCGCCGAACACGTGCGGATGCCGCCGGATCAGCTTCGACGTGATGCCCGCTGCGACGTCGTCGAGGTCGAACGTCCCCTCCTGCTGCGCCATCTCGGCGTGGAACACCACCTGCAGCAGGAGGTCACCGAGCTCGTCGGCCAGCTTCGCCGGATCCCCGTCGTCGATGGCCTCGAGCACCTCGTGCGACTCCTCCAGCAGGTGACGGCCCAGCGAACGGTGCGTCTGTTCCCGGTCCCATGGGCAGCCGTCCGGCCCTCGCAGCCGGTGCATCACGCGGGCCAGGTCCAAGAGTCGCGCGCCGCCGGCGGCAGACGGGACGGGGATGTCGGGAACGCCCGCCGGCCGCGCCGCGGGACTCACGGCGACGCGGACGGGGCCGGGCCGCCGCCCAGCAACTGGTCGGTGGAGGTGATCGCCGTGATGGCGCCGGTCGAACGGTTGAACGTCCCGAACCTCGGGTTGACCACGATGTCGGCCTGCTTCAGACGCACTCCCAGCCACGCGTTGAACTCCGACTGGACGTGGCTCGACAGGAGCTGCGGCTCGACCGCGTCGAACGGCTGCACGGATATCGCGTCCACCCGGATGATCTCCCACCCATGCTGTTCGTTGCTGTTGTTCGACACCGGGCCGCCCAGCTGGCTCGGCGCCAGGTTCCGCACCGCGGCTAGGACCGCCTGCGGTAGCTGCGTGGCGGGCGTCGGCCCGGACCCGATGGTGGTGAACCTGACACCGCGCGCGCCGCGACGTAGGGCGGCCACGGCCTGGGCCTTCGTCTTGAAGATGGCGTGGCTGAGCGTGTACGACGTGTACTGCAGCTGCAGGAGCCGCTGCCGGTACTCGGTCTGAAGGACCGCCGAGTTGGCCAGCCGGTCCTTCGCCACGTCGGTCTGGACCCTCTGGACCAGCAGGCCGCGACCGATGTTCTCGCGAACCGCCGCCAGCGTGAGGCCCCGCTTGGCGAGCTGCAGGCGGAACTTGGCGGCGCCTCCGGCCTGCGATTGCGCCTGCGCGATGGTTCGGTTGATGTCGGCGGTCGAGACCCGGACGCCGTGCGCGGACGCGTACTCACCGATGAGCTCTTGTGAGATCAGGAACGACACGATCTGGCGGGTCAGGTCGCGTTCGCGACCGACCCCACCCGGCCCCTTGACCCGCTGCCCGTACGTCGGGTCGGTCAATACGACGTCGAGTTCGTGCTGCACCGCGTCCTCGGTGACGGCGCGTCCATCGACCGTCGCAGCGGGCGGGCCGAACGTCTTCGCGCACGCGGCCAGGAGCAAAGCCGCGACGAGCGGGAGCGCCAGGGTGCGGGCCGGCGAGCGGTTCACAGCGGCGAGTATAGGAAACAGGTCATGTCGGCCGGCGCCGGGCTGTGTCCGCCACGGCGACCCGGGCCCAGTCCGGCCGGGACGGTTCGTCGGGCAGCAGGGCCTGCCGAACGAAGAACGCCAATGACTCGCCGCCCAGGCGAGCGGGGAGTTCGATGTTGAGCGTCCTGGTCGCCTCGTGGTACACCGCGTCGTCGCGCAGCGCCACCGCGGAGTGACCGGCGGCGGGCTCGAGCGGCTTGATCCGGATCTCCTTGCGCACCGTGGAGATCTCCTCCACCCCGGTCTCAAGCGCGGCCAGCTTCAGTGACGCCACGGCGAGGAGGGTTCGAACCGGATCGGGCAGCACCCCGTAGCGGTCCTCGGCCTCGGCAGCCACGCGGGCCAGCGCGTCGGCGTCGCGGGCCGTGGCGATGCGCCGGTAGAGTTCGAGCCGCAGCGCCTCCTGCCCCACCCACTCCGGCTGGATGTAGGCCCGCAGCGGGAGGTCGATGCGGACCTCGCGTTCGGGCTCGATCGGCTCGCCCTTCATCTCGGCGACCGCCTCGGTCAGGAGCTTGAGGTAGGTGTCGAACCCGACCGCGGCGATGTGGCCGTGCTGTTCGCCGCCCAGCAGGTTGCCGGCGCCCCGGATCTCCAGATCCTTCATGGCGATGGCCGTCCCGGACCCCAGCGCAGTGAAGCGGCTGATGGCGGCGAGGCGTTCGTGCGCCTCGTCCGTCAGCGAGGCCTGGGGCGGGAAGAAGAAGTAGGCGAACGCGCGTTCGGCGCTGCGCCCCACCCGGCCCCGGAGCTGGTAGAGCTGGGCGAGCCCCAGTCGGTCGGCCCGTTCGACGACCAGCGTGTTGGCGGTGGGGACGTCCAGGCCGCTCTCGATGATCGTCGTGCAGACCAGGACATCGGCTGAACGATCCCAGAAGGACATCATCACCTTCTCCAGCTTCTCCTCGTCCATCTGGCCGTGGCCGACCACGACGCGGGCCTCGGGCAGCGCCTCGCGCAGCCTGCCGGCGGCGCGTTCGATGGTGTCCACGCGGTTGTGGACCCAGAACACCTGGCCTCCCCGGAGGAGCTCCCGCCGGGCGGCGCCGACCGCCATCTCGTCGTCGAACGTTCCCACGTACGTCAGCACCGGCTGGCGATCCTCGGGCGGGGTGTCCACAACGGACATGTCGCGGATGCCGGCAAGCGACATCTCCAGCGTCCTGGGGATCGGAGTGGCGGTGAGCGTGAGGACGTCGACGCTCGTTCGGAGCTTCTTCAGCCGTTCCTTGTGGGCCACGCCGAACCGCTGCTCCTCGTCCACGACCAGCAGGCCGAGGTCCTTGAACCCGATGTCGTTCGACAGCAGCCGGTGGGTGCCGATGACCACGTCGACCGTTCCCCTGGCCGCCGCTTCCAGCGTTTCGGCCTGTTCACGCGGCGAGACGAACCGGCTGAGCATGGCCACCCTCACCGGGAACGGCGCGTAGCGTTCGGAGAACGTCACGTAGTGCTGTTCGGCCAAGAGCGTCGTCGGGACCAGGACGGCCACCTGCTTGCCGTCCATGACCGCCTTGAACGCGGCTCGAACGGCGATCTCCGTCTTGCCATAGCCGACGTCGCCGCAGATCAATCGGTCCATGGGCTTGCGCATCTCCATGTCCCGCTTGACCTCGTCGATGGCCGCGAGCTGGTCGCGCGTCTCGTCGTGCGGGAAGGCGTCCTCCAGCTCGGCCTGCCACGGCAGATCGGGGCCGAACGCGTAACCCGGCGCGGACATCCGGACCGAGTACAGCCGAACGAGCTCGCCGGCCATGTCCCGAACGGCCTTGCGAACGCGGCCCTTGGCCTTGACCCAGTCGTTCGTTCCCAGGCGGTGCAGGCGCGGGGCCTCGCCGCCGGTGTACTTGGCCACCACGCCGACCTGGTCCGACGGCACGTAGAGCTTGTCGCCCTGGGCGTACTCCAGCAGGAGGTAGTCGCGTTCGGCCCCGGCGAACTCCCGCCGGACCATGCCGACGTACCGCGCGACCCCGTGGACCTGGTGGACGGCGAGGTCGCCGGGCGTGAGCTCCTCGGCGGTGGCCTCCGCCCGGACCGAGGACAGCCTCGGCGCGGCGCGGGTGTGGCGCCGCTTGCCGAACAGGTCCTCCTCGGTCACCAGCGCGAACGACGGCGGGGCGTCCTCGCCGTCGGGTGCGAACAGGAACCCCTCGTCGATGTCCGCCTGGACGGTGATCAGCGCGTCGCGGGGGACGCCGGCCCCCGTGACGACCTCGGTGGCGCGTTCGAGGCTGCCCCGGCCCTCCGCGGAGAGGACGGTTCTGGCTCCCCTGTCGTGGAGGGTTCGCACCGTGGCGGCCAGGGCGCCGGTCCGGGCGGGCTGGCCCCAGGGACGGATGCCGAGGTCGATCCCGCCGCTCTCGGGGAGCTCGGCGAACTCCGAGATGTGCACGCTGATGTGGCCCTCGGTGGCGAGGTCCAGATCGTGGACGACGCGAGGGCCGGGCCACCCGGACGCGTCCGCCAGCGCGTCCGCCTCCTCCACGATCCTGCGGGCCCGGTCCTGCGTTCGTCGCGCCGCCGCCAGCACCACCCACGACCCTTCCGGGAGGAGTTCGGCCAGGAACGGCAGTCGGTCGAACAGCAACGGGATGGCCAGTTCCATGCCCTCGAACGACGCTCCCTGCGCGACGCGTTCGAGCATCGCCATGGAGTTGCCTCTATAGCGCGGCACGGCCTGTTCGGCCAGCTCCCGGACCTCCGGCGTGGGAAGAAGCTCCCGACAGGGGTGGACCTCGACCTGCCTCAGTTGCGACGTCGAGAGTTGCGTGGCCGGTGAGAACTCGCGGAGCGACTCGACGTCGTCGCCCCAGAACTCGGCCCGGAACGGCCGGCGCGTCGTGGCCGGGAACGCGTCGACGATGCCGCCCCGAACGGCGAACTCGCCGCGGTGTTCGACCACGTCCACCCGCGTGTAGCCGAGGCCAGCCAGACGTTCGGCCAACAGGTCGGGAGCGAGCGTCCCCCCGGGGGCGAGCGTCAGCGGCTGGTGCGTCCCGAGATCCGGCGCGAGTCCGTGCAACGCGGCCAGCACCGGCGCCGCCACCACCACAGGCCCCGCGGCCTGCCGGATCCGCCACGCCGCCTGTGCCCGCTGCCCCGCCGCCTGCGGCCCCGGCGAGATCCCCTCATACGGCAACGCCTCCCACGCCGGGAACCGAACAACGCGCTCCGCCCCCAGGAACGCCTCCGCCCCCGACGCCAAGACGTTCGCGGCGCGCGGATCGTGCCCCAACAGCAACACGGGAGCATCCAGCGCTCGGGCTAAGGTCGCCGCGACGAAGGCATGACCGGCGCCCGCAGCCGACACGAACCTCATGGACGCGCGCGCCCCAAGCAACCGTTCGAACGGCGCGCTCGCAGCGGCCTCGTCGAGCAGAACATCCAACTGACTCATCGGTTCTCCTGCGGATCCGTACGCGCCGAGATGGGCCGGCCGGGGGTGCAGAGGGCACTGGAGTAATGGTGCCCGGCGCAGCCCCGGCCGGCCCTACCACGGTGAGCATCGCGAAAAGACCCGATCCTCGAATCAGGCCTCTGACCAGCGGTTATGAGGTTTTGATCGGCGCCCGAACCCGGTGTTCAGGCGCCGGGTCGATTGTAGCGGGCTTGGGTTACAGGGAGGCCGTCGGTCACCAGGGAAAGAGCTGCGTCGGCGGCTTCTTCGAGGAGGACGGTCAGCTCCTTGCGTTCGGATTGGGTGAAGGGCTTGAGGACGTGGTCGATGTTCTGGGTGCGGCGGGCGGGGCGGCCGACGCCGATGCGGATGCGGAAGAACTCGGGCGAACGGAACGCCCCGACCAGCGAATCCAGGCCATGATGGCCGGCGGTGCTGCCACCCTGCTTGATCCGGAGCGCGCCGAAGGGCAGGTCGATCTCGTCGTGGATGACCACCACGCGTTCGACGGGCACGCCTCGCTTCTTGGCGATCGACGCGATGGGCGGCCCGCTCAGGTTCATGAACGTGGCCGGACCGGTCAGAACGAGGGGCACCCCGGCGTGCCTCGCGTCGGCAGCCATGACCGACAGGAACCGGACCTTGCGGAGGCGAACGCCGAACCGTTCGCGCAGCAGCTCGACGGCCATCAACCCCGCGTTGTGACGGGTCGCGGCGTAGTCGGCCCCCGGATTGCCCAGGCCGGCGATCAGCCAGGGATCGTCCACGAGCCCGCCGGAGAACCGGCTTAGGAGCTCTCGCCGCCGGAGGAGGCGGAGCCATCGCCGGCCTCGCCCTCCGCAGCAACCTCTTCGCCCTCGGCGGCCTCGCCCTCTTCGCCCTCGACCACTTCCGGCTCCTCCTCAAGCACGACGGTCGGCGCCGGCACGACGGCCACGACGACCTCCTCGGGCGAGGTCAGCACGGTCACGTTCGACGACACCTTCAGGTCGCTCACGTGGAGGACGTCGGTGATCTTCATCGCCGAGATGTCCGCCTCGATCGTGTCGGGCACGTCCTGGGGGAGGCACTCGACGTGAAGGTTCCACAGGTGATGTTCGACCAGGCCCCCCTCCTTTACCCCGGGCGAGTCGCCGGTCAGCGTGATGGGGACCTCGACCTCGAGCTTCTCGTCGCGGGCGATGCGGAGGAAGTCGACATGGAGGAGCTGGCCGCGGAGATGGTCGCGCTGGATGTCGCGCGGCATGGCCAGGAAGGTCTGGTCGTCCACCTTCAAGTCGACCATCACGTTCATCCCGGCGTCGGTGTGGATGGTGTGGTACAGCTCCTTGTGGTCCACCGAGATGTGGAGCGGCTCGTCGCCGTGGCCGTACACCACGCCGGGGACGCGGCCGGTTGCGCGCAGCTTCCTGGCCCCGCCCTTCCCGTCGGTCTGGCGGACATCGGCGGTCAGCTTCGCTCCCATGGTCGTTCCTTTCCAGGGGCCGGAGATTTTGAACGCACGCCGCCTTCTGGGACGGAGCGCTCGTGCGGACGTTCATTGTACCGACCGCGGCGAAACGTTACGGCTGGTTCTCGCCGTGGAAGATCTGCGACACCGATTCGTCCTCGAACACGGCCTTGAGCGCCGAGGCGATGATCGGCGCGA
>DAIMKN010000091.1:0-9261 GCA_036721725.1 Actinomycetota bacterium | reverse complement strand
CGGGAACTCGAGTGGAAGCCCAGGTGTCGTTCGACGGTTCGCTGATCAAATTTGGAACCCCACCCATCCTGACGCTGCGGTAGGCTCCGAACCGTGGCGCAACCCGTTCCGCAGAGGCCCGTCCCCGTCGTGCCGGTGAACCCGTTGGCCATCGAAGACGTCCGGGTCACCCTGGACGCCATCGACGTCACGGTGGCCACGCCGGAGGGCAAGGTCCTGCTGGACCGCGTCACGTTCTCCCTCCCTCCGTCGAGCGTGCTGGCGGTGGTGGGGCCGTCGGGCGCCGGCAAGAGCACCCTGACGAACGCATTGAACGGCTTCGCCCCGGCCACGTCGGGCCAGGTGTTGTTCGACGGCCATGACTTGTACGCCTCCTACGACGTGCTTCGCCGGCGCATCGGCTACGTCCCGCAGCAGGACATCCTCCATCCACAGCTCACCGTTCGACGCGCCCTGCAGTACGCCGCCGAACTCCGGTTCCCGCCGCAGGTGAGCAAGGCGGACAAGCGCACCCGTATCAAGGAGGTCCTGGACGAGCTCGACCTCTCCGACCGGGCGGACCTTCGGATCGAACGCCTCTCGGGCGGCCAGCGCAAGCGGGTCAGCGTGGCCCTGGAGCTCCTGACCAAGCCGTCGCTGCTGTTCCTGGACGAGCCCACGTCCGGGCTGGACCCGGGGAACGAACGCCAGGTCATGGCGCTGCTGCGGGATCTGGCGAACGCCGGGCGGACCATCATCGTGGTCACCCACAGCACGCAGAGCCTTCACCTGTGCGACCGGGTGATGTTCCTGGCACCGGGCGGCAAGGTCTCCTATTTCGGGCCGCCGGTCGAGGCTCTGGCGTATTTCAAGCGGCACGATGCCGGGGACTTCTACGCCGACGTGTTCACGAGCCTCGAGGAGCGGCCCGGGGTGGACTGGGCGGCGCTGTTCCGTTCGGACCCCGACTACCAGCGGTTCGTGGCGGAACCCCTCACCACCGAAGCCGCGGCGCGGCCGGCCCAACAACAGCGAGCCCTCCCTCCCGCGCCGCAGCAGTCGTGGATGAAGCAGTTCTCCGTGCTGACCAGGCGCTACGTCGCGCTCATCGCGAGCGACCGGCGCTACTCGCTGCTGCTCCTGCTCCAGGCGCCGATCCTCGGCGCCGTCCTGTTCCTGTTGTTCGGACCGCGCCGACTGTCGGTCACCCACGGCCCCGAGGCCACCGTCCTCATCCTGGCGCTCGTCATCGGCGCGACGTGGCTTGGGATGCTGAACGCCATCCGGGAGATCGTGAAGGAGCTCCCGATCTACCAGCGCGAACGTTCGGTCGGCCTGTCCATCTCCGCCTACCTGGCCTCGAAGGTGACGGTGCTCTCCGTCTTCACGATCTTCCAGGCCATCGTGGTGGTGGGGATCGGCGTGGCCCGCCAGAAGGTGTTCGAGTACGACCCGAGATCCGGCGCTCAACTCGCCCACGCCACGGGGTCGTTCCTCATGTCGCCCAAGCCGGAGTTGATCATCGACATCGCGCTGACCGGTTTGGCGGCCATGGCGCTCGGGCTGATGGTGTCGGCGTTCGCCCGGACGAGTGGACAAGGCGCTCACGCTGGTGCCGATCCTCATCGTGCCCCAGCTCGTGCTGTCGGGAGGGTTCTTCCCCATCCAGGCGCCGGTGCTGAAGCAGCTCAGCTACGTTTCCTCCGCGCAGTGGGGCGTGGACGCCACGGCGTCCACCATCGACCTGAACGTCGTTCGAGGCCGGTTGGTCGCGGTGGGCATCCTGGCGGGGAACTTCGACCTGTTCCTGCGCGACCCCCAGGCGTTCAGCGAGAAGTTCAACGAGGCATTCGCCCAGGCCCAGGTCAGGCTGTGGGAGCACAAGAAGGGGGCCTGGGAGCTGGACGCGTTCGCGCTGCTGGCGCTCACCGCGATCGAGCTCTACGCCGCCTGGTACATCCTCCGGCGGCGGGACCGCCGGGTCCTCGCGTCGGGGGCGCGCGGCGGCAAGCGGCCGGCGAGCGGGGGAACGCCCGGCGGCGGACCGGCTGGACAGGGGCAGCCCGTCCAGCGCACCGGTCGTTGGTACGTCACCCGCGGGGGGCAGGAGTTGGTGTGGGACGACACCTCGAAGCAGTGGATCCCGCCCCGGCCGGTACCGGTGCCGCCGAGCCGCTGAGCCCGTTGCTCCCTAGAGCTTCTTCTCGCCCCGGTCGCGTTCGCTGTCCCTGCGGTCGGAGTCCTTGAGCGTGACCGCGGTCCCGTACGCCACGATCTCCGTGGCGTCCGCGCCCATCGGCGAGGTGTCGAACCGAACCGCCACCACCGCATCCGCGCCGAGCTGGCGCGCCCGGTCCATCATCGTGCCCACCGCGCGGGTTCGGGCCTCCTCCAGCTCGGCGATCGACGCCTGCGTCGCGGCGTCCTGGGGCGTGCTCCCGACGAACGACTTGAACGAGGCCCCCAGGCTCTTGCCGCTTCCTCCACCTCGAACGGCCACCCCGATGCAGAGACCGAGACTCTCGACGATCTCGCGCCCCGGGAGGTCGGGTCCGGTGCTGGTGGGAAGCGGTGGTGGGGGCGCCGGAGCCTCCACCGGAGCCACTTCCGGTTCGGCAACCGCGGCAGCGGAGAGCGGGACAGTGGCAGGCTCCAGGATCGAAGGTGCCGCTGTGGCCGGGGTCGCCGCGGCCTCCGGAGTCACGACCGGCGTCGCGATCGTCGGCGCGGCGTAGGCGGGGGAAGGCGACACGGACACGGACACGGCCGGCGCGGGACTGGCCATGGGCGCGGCCGCGGTGGGAGCGGGGGTGGGAGTGGCGGCCGGCTGGAGTTGCGCCACGGGCACCGCGGCCGGCTCCCAGGCGGAGAACTGCTGCCACGCCGTGCCCCACCCGGCGTCGGTCACCGGGAACGAGGCCACGGGGACGGACGGGTTGCGCCGGTCCCAGATGCCATAGGCCTGCGAGGTGTAGCCGAGGAGATAGATCTGGCCGGAGTGCGTGAACACCGGGGAGGAGGCCGGGGCGCCGTAGCCGGGGGTCTGCTGCATGGGACCTGCTCCTTTACGTTCGAACGTCAGACGGCCTACCTCAGCCGGCACCGTGGTGCGGTAAGGCAGCCTACTGCTTGAGCGCGGCGACGATGTCTCGGGCCAGGTTGAAGACGTCCGGCGAGCCCAGGCCGGTGGCGTAGTCCCAGCCCTGGATGGCCGGATAGAGGAGATTGCTGCCTCTCGTCACGTCGTGATACGGAGGGAACGGCTGGGGGGTCGCGGCGAGTTGGTACAGCACCGGGTCGATGAACCCGAGCTTGCCGGCCCCGTTCTTCTGGGCGAGCTCGCTGGTGAGCGCCATGACTCCCGCCCAGAACGGACACGAACCACTGGTGCCCCCGATCCGCTGGGTGTTGCCACCGAAGAAGACCTGATAGCCGGTCGCGCTGTCCGCGTCCGCGGAGACATCCGGGAACTGGCGCTTACCGTTCGACGCGCTGTTCTGGACGCCCGGACCGACCTGCCACGGCGGGCGAGCCTCGATCGGGTTGAGGCCGCCGCCGCCGCCCCACCGCGACATGGGATTGGACCATCCCGCTTCGTTCAGGTAGGTCCCGTCGCTTCGAACGTTCAGGAACGTTCCACCCACCGAGATCACCGAGGGACTGTCCCCCGGCCACCCCCCCGTCACCTCGACGTCGGACGGGATGAAGTGCTGGCAGGCGAACGCCGCGCCGTCGCCGCTCGACACGAAGATGCTGATGCCGGCCGCCGCCGCCGCTTGGAAGGCCCGTTCGCCCGCCAGTCGCTCCGGGGTGGGAAGGAAGCCCTGCCCGCCGACGGTAGCCACGTCACACACGCCGTAGCTTATCGAGATGATGTTCGCCTCGCCGTCTTGGACGACCCGGTTCACCACGTCGGCCAGCGAGGTGGCGAACGACGAGAGGCCGCCGCTCTCGGGCACCTCGTAGTTGATGAGCCGGGCCTGGGGAGCCACGGCTCGCAGCGTGTCGAGGTCCAGGGCGTCCTCTTCCGCGCCCCCTCCCGTTGTGTCCGTCGTCCCGCCGTCCACCGACCGGTGTTCGGGCCTCGGCCCGCTGATGCCGAACGTCCGGGCGAAGCCGTCGACATCGGAGTTCGAGAACGAACCCTGCGTGTACACCGCGATGGTCTGGCCCTCGCCGTTGATCCCCTGGCTGTGGAGCGGGCCGATGTCGTAGGCCTTCTCCAGGTCCTGCGGGCCCATGCCGTTCGTCGGGATGTCCTGCGGCTGGGCCACCGCGCGGGAGGAGAGACCCGTGATGCCCGAGACCAGCCCCCGCAGGGCCGCGGGGATCATGGGGTCGGGTGAGGGCGCGTGGAACCGTCGCCCGGTGACGTCCCGGTACTCGTTCAGCACCGTGCCGAACAGCTGCCCCACCGCTCCCGCCACGCCCTGGACCGCGAGGGACGTTCGCTGCGGATAGCTCGCGGTCACCCGGAGGCCGGCGTTCGACAGGAGGGACTCCACCCGCGTCTCGTCGGACCGGGACAGGCCGAACCTGGCTCCGAACGTGGCCGGCGAGAGGTAGTGGTGGAAGTCGGCCGACGCGGGATCTTGGACGTCGCGAAGGAACGCCCGGAGGGCGCCCTCGCGCATGCGGAGGTTCACGTCGAACCGAACCGGCGAATCCGCGCGGAGCCGGCCCAGGAGCTGCACGCGCGCGGGCCTGAGGGCGGCGGCGTGAGCGGGCGCGTGCGTTCCCCGCGACACGGCGGCCACCGCGAGTAGGCTCGCCACCACCGCGGCCGCGGCCACGGCCGTTCGAACCCGCCGCGCGTGAGTTCGCCGCGCGGTCATCCGATCTGCACCCTGAACTTGAAGTAGTTGAGGACCCCGTCCGCCGCGCCGAGCAGGCTGTTGCGGGTCTTGAACTTCGACTCGGTGGTGGTGGTCGAGATCACTGCGCTCACCGTGCCGTCCGTGGCGGCCACGACGTAGACGAACTCCTGCCCGCCCGGACCCGAGCCGTTGCGCGACGTCCCCTGATAGGTCGCGCCGACGCCGTCGACGAACCCGATGGCCGGGCCGAGGATCTTGTTCTCCCCGGACTTGTCCTGGGTCAGGCCGACCACCTGGTCCGCCAGCCCGTCGAGATGCTTGCTGATGAGCTGCTGCAACGAGCCCTGGGAGGCGTTGAAGCCCTGGATCCACACCGACGTGTCCGTGCTCCCGAGGACGAGTTTCAGGTTCGTCCCGTCCTGGGAGGTCACGGCCCAGATGTTCGAGTCGTACTCCGCCTGGAAGCCGAGGGTGCTCTTCCACAGGGACTGGTCGATGAGCCCCGGAGCGCCGGGCTGGGGCGGGCACAGCGCGCCGACACAGTGGCCGGCCGGCGCGGCGGGCTGCTTCAGGTTGACGGCGATGGCGGCCAGCAGGAGCAGCGCGACCAGGCCCCCGGCCACCACCGACAGGAGCACTGTTCGATCGAGCCGGGGAACCGCCGCCCCGCGTCCGGGTGCCAGCGCCGCGCTCATGTGGTTCCTCCCGGGCGTGCCTTCGGCAGGGCCAGCATCGACATGCCGCACCGGGTGCAGAAGTTGGCGGCGGGCGTCGGCCGGTGGCAGTTCGCGCAGACCATCTCCTCCCCCAGGCCCTCTTCGCTGGCCTCCTCGCGCAACCCCACGTGGATCACCACCCGCAGCCAGACCATCGAAGCGGCGGCCAGCACGGCCAGCAGCACCAGGCCAACCCAGACCGGGAGCTTGATCTGGATCAGCGCGGCCACGATCGCTCCGGCCAGCGCCAGCGCCACGGCCACCACCGGGTTCCCCATCAGGCCGAGCGCCCGTCGGTCACGGGCCGGCGCGCGATAGCGAAGCCACAGCGCGCCGGCAGCCGAACCGATCAGCCCGGCGAACAGGACCGGCCGGGCCACGCCCAGCGTCAGCACCAACGCCACCCACGACCCGATCTGGCCGAGCGGCCGGAAGCCCGCGGAGAACAGCGAGAAGGCGTTCGCGAGGACCACCGCGCCGGCGAACGTCACCGCCGCAGTCGCCCCGAACGTCGCACCGTCCAGCACGTCGTTGAACTTCCGGTACGGCAGCAGGACCAGCGGACCTCCGAGCATCACGGCCACGCTGATGGCGGGCAGGACCACGGCCTGGACCAGCGTTCGGCTTCCGGTACCGCCGGCCGGAGCGATGGCGCGCGTCAGCACGCCGACCAGCAACCCGCCCACGACCCCCCACGCCGCGGTGAACGCGATCACGCGCAGCGGTTCGTCCTCGTAGACGTCCACATCGATCACGTAGAGGACCGTGATGAGGGGAACGAGGACGGCGGCCGCGACCAGGGCCAGAGGGAATAGGCGGAGGATCGCCAGCGCCACGACGACGACCAGCCCTCCCACCAGCGCGATGCGGAAAGAGGCCATGTCCTGCTCCGGCAGGTGCGGGAAGAGCGTGGACACGATGCGGGGTACGTGCAGCGACTCGTTCGGAGCCGCGGAGAACCCTCTCTTGGTCCGTTCGCCCCGCAGAGGGTGGCCGCAGTTCGCGCAGAACTCGGCGTCGGGGACCTCGCGGCTGCAGTTGGGGCAGGTCATTCGAACGATTATGCACAACGCCGGAAGGTCGTCGCTACCAGGTTCGAACCGTCAGCGTGACCTGCCGACCGAGGCTCGGCCGCGGAGAGCGTCCGTCGTGGAGACCGTGCCACCGCCTATACTTCCCGTAGCTACATCCACCTGGAGTTCTCGGCCCTGAGCGACGAGATTGACCCCGCAGTCGTCTCCCACAGCCCCGGATCTTCGGATGGGCACCGCATGGAGACGCAGCATGGCTGTCATCGCAGATGTCTCGTCCGAACGCGCCACGAGCGGGTTCCTCGCATTCCTGCCGAAGGCCGAACGCTACCGCCTGGTCCGCGACACCCAGTTCGGGGATTACCGTCGCGGCGACAGCATCATCCGGCGGCGTGGTCCGATCACGCGCGTCGTCTTTCCGCTGACCTGCGTCATCTCGCTCGTCACCTCGACCGAGCAGGGCGACATCATGGAGCTCGCCACGGTCGGCCGGGAGGGCATGGTGGGAGCCACCGCCATACTGGGCGCCCCCGACATCGGCAACGCCGAGGCGTTCTGCCAGGTGGCCGGCACCGGGTTGGAATTGCCCATCGAACGGTTCATGGATCACCTGCGGAACGATCCCGCGCTGGAGGGCCTGGTCAAGCGCTACCTCCTGTTCTCCGCCGGCCAACTGGCGCAGACAGCCCTCTGCAACACGATGCACCCGCTGGCCGAACGATGCGCCAGGTGGCTGCTGGAGACCCATGACCGCGTGGGCCCGCACACGTTCCACCTGACGCAGGAGTATCTGTCCGAGATGCTGGGCGTCCGGCGGGCCTCGGTCACCGTGGCCGCCTCGGTCCTGCAGCGGGCCGGCATCATCTCCTATCGGCGGGGAGACATCGTGGTGCACGACCGCGCCGTCCTGGAGGCCGCGTCCTGCGAGTGCTACCGGGTGCTCCGGAGCGAGTACGAACGCCTCGTGGCGCTCAACTAGATCTCGCGGGGGCGCTACCCGTCCTTCTTGATGAAGCTGATCTGACCCGAACTCTCCAGCACCGCCCACTTCACCTCGTCGAGCGAGCCGATGGAGTTCAGGCGGGCCTGTTCGGCCACGTCGTCCATGGTCAGGCGTTCGCGCCGCATGTTCTTGTCGATGAGCTTGCCGTTCTCCACCAGCACGATCGGCTCGCCATTGAGATAGGGCCGGAGCTTGCCGAACCGGAAGCTCAGGTAGGACGTGGCGACCTGCAGGACCCCGATGGTCGAGAGGACCAGCAGCACGCCCGTGACCGAGTCGTCGCTCTGGGTCACCCCCTGCTGGATGAGGTCGCCGATGAGCACGAGAACGATGAGGTCGAACGGCTGGAGCTGGGAGAGTTCGCGGCGGCCGATGATGCGGGTGAATACCAGCACCACCAGATAAATGAACCCGGCGCGGACGACGAGGTCCATCTACGGGAACACCATCAGCGAACGGTGAACGGTGAGGATCGGCGTTCGACCGTCGTAGACCGCGACGTCCTGCGACCGGCGTCCGACCGTGGTCGCGTTCGTCTGCCACGAGATCCACACCGGGAAGCGCCGTCCCGCGCCGATGGTCCCCAAGTCGAACACCGTCCACGGCCCCACCACGAACTGGTTCGTGGGCTGGGGGACCAGGCCGTTGTAGGTCATGCCGCGGAACCAGCCGGAGGACAGTTCGAGCCGGGCGTCGTGCAGATCCTTGGTCGGTTGGATGACGAACTCGGTGGTGAACACCAGCCCGCCTCGAACGCGTGTGGGCGAGTCCACGGTGAGTGAGACGCCGGGGTTCGAGTACCGGACCGGATCCGTGCCCTGGCCGAACACGTTCGAGAGACCGAGGATGGAGATCACGGTCAGCGCGGCGATGGCCGCCCGCCGCTCCCAGACGTGCTGGTCCCGGCCCTTCAGCTCATGGTGGCGGGCGCGGTCGATGCCGAACGCGGCGGCTTGCTCCTTGCTCACGGCGCTGTTCGACGCTCCTGTCGCCCGCACGGGACCCTTCGGATTCGAAGGATAGGTCCGGTTCGACCCGAAGTGTGGGAGCGAACCCGGGCCTACGCAGCCGCGGAGACCGGGCGTCGATGCTCAGTCTGGCCCCGCCGAGGGCGTCCGACGCCCGTCCCACCCGGGCAAAGCCCCACGCCATGGCGGCGATCCACATCGTCATCACCACGACGAACGCGATGTAGGCGCTCCGGGAGATGAGGGTCGATCCGCCCACCGCCTCGCGCATCAGCAGTTGGTGGTCGGGCTCGAACGTCCGGGTGAGGTTTGGGAACGCGGCGACCTCGAGAGCCGGGATGCCGGGATCGGCCGGGAGGTAAATGGGGAGGGCGGCCAGTTCGGACCCCACGTGCAGCCGCAGCAAGCTCTTCCATTTCCCGTCGACGGGAAAGCTCGTGGTAGAGACGAACTCACCCTCGCCGGCCGGCCGCAGTCGGTCGATGACGAGCCCGCCGTCGCCGCTCCCGGCCCCCTGCCACGACGTGAAGTCGAACCAGTTGGCGCCGTCGGCGGCGTGCGGGTCGGACAGACGAACCGTCGCCGTCACCCACCGGTCGGGGGCGGGCCGGGTCTGATGGAGGGTGACCTCGGCCCGGAGGCCCGTCGGGGCGGGACGGGCGAGCGGGACGACGATCACTACCAACACCGTGAGCCAGGCGAACGCCGCCGTCGGCCGGATCCATCGGCCGGCGGAGCGCGTGGAGC
>DAIMKN010000090.1:0-9303 GCA_036721725.1 Actinomycetota bacterium | reverse complement strand
AACTGTCGACCTCTGGGTTATGAGCCCAGCGAGCTACCGGACTGCTCCACCCCGCCCAACGATGCTAGCAGCGGCGTTCCCCACCCGGCAAGGTGGGCAAGCCGGGCACCTGGCTCAGCCGGTGGGCGAGGCGCTCGGGGACGGCGTGGGAGTCGGGGTGCCGGATCCGCCCGAGCCGGACTGCTGGGCGGCCAGCTGGTTGGCCTGCTGCACCAGGGCTCGCGCCGCGTCGATGTCCTTCTGGTAGGTGGCCAGATCGCCCGCGGTCAGCGCGGTCTGGGCGTCGGAGAAGTCCTTCAGCGCCTGGGCCAGCAGGTCCGAGATCTTGCTCCCGGTGGGCGGAGGGCCGCCGTTCGGCGGCGGCGGTTGCTGATTGAAGGATGTGGCCATGGCGTCGGGAAGGTTGTCCCCCACCGTCACGGTGCTGCCGTGGACGACGATGACGCGCTTCAGCTCGGGGATGGTGTTCTGCTGGTTCGACGCCACGAAGACGGGCAGGACGTACAGGAACCCGTCCTCCACCGGGACGATGAGCAAGTTCCCGAACTGGATGTTCGAACCTCCCGACCCCAGGAGCGTTCGTTCCTGCGAGAACACGGGGTCCTGGTTGATCCGCGCGTACACCTGTTTGGGCCCGTCCACGTTCTGCCCGGACGAGAACTGGAACGCCTTCAGCGTGCCGTACGCGTCGCTGGTCCCGGGCGTCCCGGGGTCCGACTCGGCCGCGATGTAGGACACCAGGTTGTTGCGGCCGGTCGGGGTGAACGGCATGAACAGCACGAAATGTTCCGAAGTGTCGCCGGGCAGCTTCAGCAGGACGTAGTAGGGCCGCAGCGTCGGATTGACCCCGCCCGACAGGGTGACCGTGGGGTCCGTGGGGAGCGCCCAGAACTTCTCCTTGCCGTAGAACGCCTCCGGGTCGGTCACGTGGTAGTTGGCGAACTCCGTGGCCTGGACGAACAGCATGTCCTCGGGATACCGGAAGTGGGCCTGCATCGCCGCGGGCGCGCCTCCGGGCTGGAAGAGGGAGGGGAAGGCGTTGCGCCACACCTGGATCACCGGGTCGCTCGGATCGACCACGTACAGCCGGACCGTCCCGTCGTACGCGTCCACCACGGCCTTCACGGAGTTCCGGAGGTAGTTCGCCTCGCCCGACAGGTGACCGCTGGTGATGTCGCCCAGGTTGACCCGTTCGCTGTATGGATAGTTGTCGAGGGTCGTGTAGCCGTCCCAGATGTAGACGAGGCGTCCGCCGACGATCGCGGCGTACGGGTCGCCGTCCCACTGCAGGAACGGCGCGGCCTTGCGAACGCGGGTCCGGATGTCACGGTTGATGAGGATCTTGCTATTGCTGTCGATGAGCCCCGAGATCAGCAGGTTGAAGTCCTTGTACCGGTAGGCGAACAGCAACTTGCGGAAGAAGCTCCCGATGCCGATGCCGCCTCTGCCGTCGTAGCTCGTCTTCACCAGCCCCTGGCCGTTCGGGTCCGGGTAATTCAGCTCCTGTTGCTGTGTGTCCACGACGACGTACGGCACGTCGTTGCGTTCGCCGTAGTACACCTGCGAGCCCTTCTTGCTGGAGAGCGGGATGGCCGCGCCCGGGTTCGGGGGGATGTCGGAGAGCAGGAAGGACGGCGCGCCCTCGGACGTCAGGGTGCTGACCTGGCTCGCCACTGCGCCGTACCCGTGCGTGTAGAACAGGTGCTGGTTCTGCCACGTCCCACCAGGCTTGGGGATGCCTGCCTGGCTGACCTCGCGGGCCGACAGCATCACCATCCGTTCCTGGTTGACCCCGGTCTGCGGATCGGGGATGGGGTAGCGGTCCACGTCGACGTCGGAGAACTCGTAGTACTGCTGGAGCCGCTGCAGGTTGTCGTAGTTGACCTGCAGGATGCTCGGGTCCCACAGCCGGATGTTGCTGATGGTGGCCTGGTTCGCCGTGATCTGGTCCGAGGTGATGTCGGGCGAGACCGGTTTCGGCGTCAGGCCGATCTTGTCGAGGCCGAACGCCTGCCGGGTGAACTTGATGTTGTCCGCGATGTAGGGCGTCTCCTTCTGCTGCTCCTGCGGCGCCACCTGGAACCGCTGCACGGCCGCCGGGACCAGTCCGCCCGCCACGATGGAGAACAGGCCCAGCAGTCCCAGTCCGAGCACCGGGAGGATCCAGCCCCGGAATCGGATGTTCACCAGGAACAACACCGAGCAGATGACCGCGATGAACACCAGCAGCTTGAGCGCGGGGAGTTCGACGTGGATGTCGGTGTAACTGGCGCCCGTGACCACACCGCGCGGCGAGACCAGCAGGTCGAACTTGCCGAGGTAGTACCCCCAAGCCTTGACCAGCACGATGAGGCCCAGCAGGACCGAGAGGTGCGCCTTGACCTGCGGCGTGACCTTCTCACCCGCGGTCTGCGTTCGGATGTTGCCCGACAGGTAATGGGCGATGGCGGTGATGAGGAGCACGCCGACCAGCGCCGAGAAGAACCACCCCTGAAGGAACTTGTGGAACGGCAGGATGAACGCGTAGAAGGCCGGATCACGGTGGAACACCGGGTCGAGCGTGCCGAACGAAACGCCGCCGGCGGACCTCCACAGTAAGAACGTTTGCCACCGCGCCGCCGCCGCGATGCCCACGAAGACCGAGATGAGCAAGGCGAACGCCGGCACCGCCCACCGGGCGTACGGGTCGAGCACCGCCCGGTAGCGTTCGATCACCTCCTGTTCGGGTGAAGGCATGACGAACCGGGGCAGGATGCGCCGGGCGATGAGGAGGTTCGTCAGCAGCAGGACGAAGAAGACGAACCCGAAGATCAGCCCCAGGACGAGCTTCGACCAGTAGATGCTCCAGAAGACGCCCGAGAAGTGGACCTCGCGGAACCACAACAGGTCCACGTAGAACCCGGAGGTCGCCGAGAGCAGGATCAGCAGGGCGACCACGATGCCGAGGACGACGAAGATCCATCGTCTCCGAATGGCGACCCCAGCCTGTGCCATCGCTTTCCCTGTCCTTCTCGAACGCCCGCACGGCGCGGGGGGTGTCAGGGTACCGCACGCCGGTGCGTTCAGGGATGCAGCTTGAGGTACTCCAGCGCGTCCGTGTAGGTCCGAACGGGAACGATCGTGATGTGGGAGGCGACGCCCCGCGCCGCGGCAACGTTGCCAGTGGGGCAGAAGAAGATGGTCGCGCCGGCCCGTTCGGCCGCCACCACCTTCTGTTCGACGCCGCCGATCTCCCCGACCTTGCCGGTGGCGAGGTCGATGGTGCCGGTACCGGCGATGGAGCGGCCGCCGGTCAGGTCGCCCGGCGTGAGCAGGTCGATCAGCCCGAGCGTCCAGGCCAGGCCGGCCGACGGCCCGCCGATGTTGCCGCTCGAGATGTTGAGCGGGAAGGGGAAGTTGTCCACCATCGACACGCCGATGATCGGCTTGTTCACGCCCTTGATGCGGGCCGGGGTGAGCGTGACGTGACGGGTCTGGCCGGCCGCCGTCACGGTGAAGTCCAGCCGGCCGGTGGTGCCGGCGGCCAGGATGGCCTTGGACACGTCCTCCGGCACCTGGATCGTCGTCCCGTTCACCGCCGTCACCAGGTCGCCGGCGAACAACCGGCCCTCGGCCGGGGTCCCCGAGTACACGTTCTCCACCAGCGCGCCGGTCCCGTGCTTCGCCGGGTAGCCGGACTCCAGGGAAAGCGCCACGACTGCCGCATCGATCTTGCTGGTGTCCATCTCGGAGCGGGCCACCACGGCTTCCTGCTGGTCGGTCTGGCCCGGCGCGAGCAGCTCCCGTTCGGGCACCAGGATCTTGGCCGGGTCGATCCACGCGGCGACGGCCTGAAACGGACTGGCCCGCTGGAACGTCACGGCCGTCAGCAGCAGGTGTCCCTTGGACGGGTAGACGGTCGTCTTGTCGATCTGGATGAGCGGTTCGACGTCGCTGGCCGGTCCCGGACCGATGATGAAGTAGGGGATCCGAACGGTGGCGAGCACGAACAGCAGGACCATGGCCGGGATGACCGCCACCCAGCCCATCCCGGGGCGGTTCGGCCGTTCCTGCTCTGGGTCGGCCGGCGGCGCCTCCGGGGCGTGGTCGGGCTCGATGGTTGGCATCCTCACTGTTGGAGAAAGAAGGTCGAACCGATGCTACGACTTGCCATGACTCCGTCCCCGGCACCCATTACCCTGTAGAGCCATGCAGATCTTCGCCACCCTGCTCATCGTGTCCGGCGTCGGGCTGCTGATATGGACGCTCTCCGCGGAGCTGCGCGGCGGAGCGGCCACAGCCACCTCCACGGAGTCGCGTTCGGCCCAGCTCCGCATCCCCGCCCTGCGCCGTCAGCGCCTCCAGCCGCAGGAGCAGGACCACGCGACCGACGAACGCCGGCCGGGCGGGCGCCCTCAGCCCGCTCCGAGCCGGGGCCGCAAGGTTCGGTTCGAGACGGCCCACGAACTCACCGCATCGTTCGAGCCCGATCCCGCGAGCGGCGGCGGGCTGGCCGTGGATCCGGCGCCCAAGCCCTCTCGTCTGCTGGCGATCGTCCAGATCGCGTTCCTGCTGGCGCTGCTGGCGGCGGCGGTCGCGGTGGGGCTGTTCGGCGCGGGAAGCCTCATCACCAAGGCGGTCAGCCACCTGTTCAGCTCGACCTCGCCGACGCCCGGTGGCTAGTTCGACCGCACCTCCGGCGTGAGATCCCGGATCTCCCGCACCACCGAGTCGTAGATCCCGCCCTGGTCCCAGTCGATCTTCTCCTCCAGGTTGTACTGCCCGGCGAACGACGACACGGCCTTCCTGGTGTCGTCGTCGAGCTCGCCGTTCGGCTCGCCCTGGTAGTGGCCGGTCACGGCCAGGCGAAGCTGGAGGTCGCTGATCAGCTCGGGTGTGGCCTCCAGCAACGGATCGTTGCGGATGAGGAACTGCCGGTCGTACAGGTCGAACAGCCGGTGCAGCTCGTGGACGGGAGCCTGATGGTCGTCCACGCGGAGGTCGATGTAGCGGTCATTCCGGCCGCCGTAGCCGCCGCCGGCCCGAACGACGAGCAGCGCGGCAGACTGCCGTCCCCGGCGGTCACCGCCCGCCGCGTCGCCCGCTTCAAGCGCCGCGAGCAGCCGGTCGGCCAGTTCGCCCGGCACGGTGGGAAAGACCGAGACCATGGCCTCGACCACCTCGGGGCCAACCAGGATGTTGCCCTGACAGGCGAACCCTTCGCCCGACTTCCCGCCGGCCCACTCCGTGCAGCCGGCCCCGGTGAACGTGGCGCCCCGGCCGGCCGCATCCACCATCCCCACCTGACGCTGGTCGCGTTCGTCGTCCGCCTCCACCAGCGCCCGGAGCACGTCCTCCGCCGAGCCGCCCGCCGCGAGGTCGCGTAGGCCGTCCGGGCCGAAGTCGGTATTGGCGTAGGACTGCGTGGCCACCGCCCCGATCCCCGCCTTCGCCCACGGGACCACCGCACCGACCGCGGGGAACTTCGAGGCCACGGCCACGCCCCAGTCCCCTCGTTCGAGGTCGCATCCCACGATCGAGAACGTCACGCGAACTCCCCCTTCACTCGTCCCGGCCTCCTGCCAGGATGGCCGACTGATAGTCGGGAAGGTAGGCCAGCAACCGACCGGCGCCCATCACCACGGTGGTCAGGGGCCGTTCGGTGAGATGGACCGGCACCTCGCATTCGGACGCCAGGCGCATGTCCAAACCGCGGAGCATGGCGCCGCCGCCCGTCAGGAACAGCCCGGTCTCCAGGACGTCCTGGGCCAGGTCGGGCGGGCTCTCGGCGAGGCACGCCCTGGTCGCGGCGACGATGGCTCGAACCGGCCCCCCCAGCGCCTCCCGCACCTCGTCCGGTCCGATGGTGAGAACGGTGGGCATCCCGGTGGACATCTCGCGACCCTTCACCTCCACGTGCACGGGGTCGGCCGCCGGATAGGCCGAACCCATCCGGACCTTGATGCGTTCGGCTGCCAACTCCCCCACGGCGACGCCGTACCGTTGCCGGACGTGCTGCTGGATGGCGGCGTCCATGTCGAACCCGCCGACCTTGATCGAACGCCCCAGGACCGTCCCGCCCATCGCAACCACCGCTGCCTCGGAGGTTCCGCCGCCCACGTCCACCACCAGGCTGCCCACCGGCTCGTTGACGGGGAGGCCCGCGCCGACCGCGGCGGCCAGCGGTTCGTCCACCAGCGCCACCGAACGCGCCCCGGCCGTGGTGAACGCCTCCTCCACCGCGCTGCGTTCGACCGGCGTGAGCGAGGGTGGGATGCACACCAGCAGCCGGGGCCGGGTGAACCGCCCGCCGCCCACCGTCTTCAGCACCGTCCGGATGAACTGCAGACCCAGGTCGAAATCGTTGATCGCGCCGCGTTCGATGGGACGGATCAGCGCGATGTTGCCGGTCTCCTCGCTCATCAGCTTGCGGGCCCGACGGCCGATGGCCAGGACGTGGCCGGTTCGGGCATCGACCGCGGCCACCGTGGGCTCGTTGAACACGATGCCCCTGCCCTGTTCGAACACCAGCGTGTTCGCCGTGCCCAGGTCCACCGCGAGGTGCTTGCCGGCCACGCGCCTACGACCCCATCACCCAGTGCGCGTCGCCCGTGGCCAGAGCTTCCTTCTTCCAGATGGGGACATCGGCCTTGAGCTGTTCGATGCCGTGGCGGGCCGCCTCGAACGCCTCCGCGCGATGCGGAGCCGAGCAGCACACCACGACCGACGTCTCCCCGATCTCGAGGTGGCCCGTCCGGTGGAGCAGGGCCACGCGTTTGACCGGCCACGTGTCGAACAGCTCTTCGCCCAGGGCCTCCAGGCGTTGTTCGGCCCGTTCGGTCCACGCCTCGTAGTCGAGGGCGGTCACCTCGCCGGCCTGCGAGTGGTCGCGCACGGTCCCGGCGAACAGCACCGCGGCACCCGCGGCCGGATCGCCGCAGAACGCCAATGCCTCACCCGGGTCGAGCACTTCCGAGGTCAGCCGAACGAGCAGCCCGTCCCTCATAGGCCGCCGATTCTAGCCGGAGCCCATTTCGGACCGGGCGAACTAGGATGGCTGGGTGACCGAGAGTCCTGGCGACGAGCCGCGCGACGTTCCGCCGTTCGGCGACCTCATGAACGAGATCCCCCTGTTCCGGGAGCTCCAGCGCGTCCTGTTCTCCTCCACCGGGCCGGTGAACTGGGAGCTGGCCCGCCAGGTCGCCATCGCCACGGCGTCCTACGGGCAGGACGACCCTTCCCCCGGCCCTGAAGACGGTCAGGGCCTCGCGGAGACCGTTCGGGCCGCCGAGCTGGCGGTGGCGGAGTTCACCGGCCTCCCCTCCCCCTCCGACCTGGCGAACGTGCGGGCGGTCCGGCGAAGCGAATGGGTGGCGGCGAACGTGAAGGATCTGGCCGAGGTGCTCGATCCGGTCGCGGGCAAGCTGGCCTCGGCCATCGGCGAACAGGGCGGCATGCTCCCCGGCCTCCCGGGCCTGTCCGACCTCGGCCTGCCGGCAGAGGAGGGCGCGGGCCGGCCCGACATGATGCAGCTCATCGTCAAGCAGATGGCCCCACTGCTGATGGGCGTGCAGATCGGCAGCGTCCTCGGCGTCCTGGCGCAGGGCGTCCTGGGACAGTTCGACCTCCCGGTGCCGCGTCCGGGCGGAGCGCTGCTGTTCGTCATGCCGAACATCTCGGCCCTGGAGCGGGACTGGTCGCTCAAGCCGGTGGACTTTCGGCTGTGGGTGGTCCTGCACGAGGTGACGCACCGGTTCGAGTTCGCCCGGTCCTGGGTCCGGCCGCACTTCGTGGCGCTGGTGACGGATCTGGTCGAACACGCCGAGCTCGACCTGGCCGGGATGCAGCAGCGGTTCGAAGGCTTGGACCTGTCGGACCCCGGCGCGATGTCGCAGGCGGTGGAGGGTATGGGGAACCTGTTCGGCCAGACCTCGGATCCCGAACAACGGCTCCGGATCGCTCGCGTCCAGTCCTTCCTGGCGGCGGCGGAGGGCTACGGCGACCACGTCAGCACCGCCGTGGGACGGCGGATGCTCTCGACTTCGGGTGCGATCGAGGAAGCCCTGCGGCGTCATCGCGAGGCCGGCCACACCGACAAGGCGCTGGAGCGGCTGCTCGGCATCGAACTCACCCCTACTCAACGCGGGCTCGGCGAGGAGTTCTGCGAACGCGTCGTGCGCGACACCGACGAGTTCACGCTGGCCCGGATGTGGGAGTCGGCGGAGGCCCTGCCGTCGATGCCCGAATTGGAGGAACCGACCCTCTGGCTGGCCCGTACCGTCTGAGGCCATCCACCCGCTATCATCGCGGCCGTGCCAGCCGGTGAACTGATCTTCGCGAACGTCCTCGACCTCCGTCAGCGGGCGGCCGAGGGCGACCTGGCGGACGGGCTCGTCTACACCATCGCCCCCGGCGCGCGGGCGTTCCCCTTCTCGGTCGTTCGGGACTGGAAAGCCCCCACCGGCTACATCGCGGAGTCGGTCGAACTCCTCGCTCCCTCCGGGAACGTGGTCCACCGCATCGGGCCGGACGCGCGGTTTCTGCTCGGTTCGATGGACGTCACGCGGTTCGACCAGCTGGTGGAGGACGCGACGTTCGAAGAGATCGGCGGCTACATCGCGTCGTTCCTGCTGGACGGGGAGATCCTGGGGCAGACCGAGTTCCAGGTGGTCCTCCAGGCGCCGGCGGAGAAGCTCCCCAAGGAGATCGAGGACGGGTTCCGCAAGTCCGACGTGGCGTGGATCGGCGTGGAGTACGAGGGCAAGGACGTGGCCATCCCCGCGTGGTTCGTCTACAAGAACGGGCGGTTGTACGTCCTGCACTCGAACGAACCCAGCCTGGAGGAGCAGTCCATCCCGGGCATGCCCGACGCGTCCGAGCTCATCGTCATCACCCGGCGCAAGTACCGCGACACCTCGCTCGACCGGATGCGAGCGAGCGCCAGGATCCTGGAGGGCGCCGAATGGGATCAGGCCGCGGCGCTCCTGGCCGACCGTCGACGCGACCGCCACGGGCCGCCGGCGGACGCCATCAAGCGGTGGAAGACGAGCTGTTCGATCGCCGAGCTCACGCCGCTCCTGTAGAGGCCCTGACCTACTGCGCCTGACCCTTCCGATACGGCTTGCCGTCCGCGGCGGGCGGCCGAAGGTGAGTGGGCGCGAACGCCAGCACCAGCAGGGTGATCAGCTGAGGGGTGAACGACACGAACTGGGGCGGCACCGAGGAGCTGGTCGCCCACCACGAGAACACGCCGATCGCGACCAGCGCGACCGCCAGCCCCCACCTCGAGCGCTTCTTGGGCCGCAGCAGCATCCACGCCGCGGT
>DAIMKN010000089.1:0-9383 GCA_036721725.1 Actinomycetota bacterium | reverse complement strand
TCCAGCTCGCCGCTCGGCTCGGTCCTCATGGGCCGCAGGGTGGGCGACGAGGTCACCTACCAGGCACCCGGCGGGACGTTCACCTACCAGGTCGTATCGCTGCGGCCGCACGTTCCGGGCTGACGGACCCGTCCGTTCGAGCCGGCCGTTCGTACTACTTGAACACGAACGAGAATCCGGGCTTGACGAGAGGAAGGCAGCAGATGATGCGGAAGCTGATGAAGACGGCGATGGCCATCGGTCTGGTGGGCCTGGTGTTGACGGGTTGCGGGAAGTCGTCCACGGCCACGCCCGGCTCCGGCAGCACCACGACCTCGGGGGGAGGGATCTACGGCGGCGGCGGCACCACGACTCCTCCTTCGACGGCGCCTTCACCAACGGGCGGCGGTTCGGCCGCGACCACCATCAGCCAGATCAACTACCAGTTCTCGCCGTCGACGCTCACGGTGAAGTCGGGTTCGACGCTCGCGGTGAAGGACGCCACCACCGGCACGCCGCACAACTTCACCATCACGGGCAAGGGCATCGACGTGACGAACGCCGCCGGCCAGACCCAGACCGTGACCATCTCGCTGCCGCCCGGGACCTACGCGTTCTTCTGCAAGTTCCACGTCAGCATGGGGATGAAGGGCACGCTGACCGTCACCTGAGCGATGGGTTGGCCGCGGTTCGAACGGCCGGGTAAGGTGCATCTTCAGCACTCGCCCCCGTTCGAACGAAGGTGGCATGCGCGCGAACATCGAAGACAGGGAACCGTCGCCGGTCGTCGGCGGCTCCTACGCCGAACGCCTCCGCGCCCTCCTCGATTCCGTGGCCGCAGGGGAGGTCTCGGCTGCGGCCGCGTCCGAGGAGTTGCGCGATCTTCCGTTCGCCGACCTCGGGTTCGCCCGTGTGGACCACCACCGGGAGCTCCGCCAAGGCGCGTGCGAGATCGTGTACGCACCCGGCAAGACCGTCGGCGAAATCGAGGGCATCGTGACCCGCCTGCTGGAGTCGAACGTCGGTCCGGTGCTGGTGACCAGGGCTGACGATGCGCAGCGGTCGGTCGTTCGCGCCGCGGCGGCGCGACACGGGCTGTCCGTGGATGAGCGGACCCGGGCCGGGGCCATCGCCGTCACCCGCAACGTGCCGGCCGCCGTCGGCCGCGTGCTGGTGGTCACCGCGGGCACGTCCGATCAACCGGTCTCGGATGAGGCCGAGCTGACCGCTTCCGTCCTGGGCGCGTCCGTCGAGCGGATCGTGGACGTGGGCGTGGCGGGCCTGCACCGGCTGGCAGCCGTTCGGGACCGGCTGGAGGCGGCGGACGTCGTGGTGGTCGTGGCCGGGATGGAGGGCGCGCTGGCCAGCGTGGTGGGCGGGCTGGTGGCCCGCCCCGTCATCGCGTGTCCGACCAGCGTCGGCTACGGGTCGAACTTCGGTGGGCTGGCCGCGCTGCTCTCGATGCTCTCGTCCTGCGCGCCGGGGGTGGTGTGCGTCGGCATCGACGACGGGGTGGGCGCGGGGTACTCGGCGGCGATGATCGCGCGGCGGACCGCATCGTGAGCCGGGTGGCGTTCGTCGATGTGATCGGTGGGGCGGCCGGCGACATGCTGCTGGCAGCGTTGCTCGACGCGGGCGCGCCGGAGGCCGAGGTCCTGGCCGCGGTGGAACGGGTGGTGCCGGGGCGGTTCGTCGTTCGAACGGAGGAGGTCCGGCGGGCGGGACTCCGGGCGCGCTTCCTGCGGGTCGAGCCGGACTCTTCGTTCGCGTCGGACGGCGCGAGGTCGCGTTCGATCGAGGACCTCATCGCATCCGTGGAGCGAGTCGATCTGGTGGCCGCCGTGCGGGATGCCGCGGTCGCGGTGCTGCGGCGGCTCGGTGAGGCGGAGGCGAGGGTGCACGGTGTTGCAGGGGATGGGGGTTCGCTCCACGAGCTGGGCGACGACGACACGCTGCTGGACGTGGTGGGGGTGGCGGCGGCGATGCACGCCCTGGGCGTCGAACGGCTCCTAGTGTCGAGCGTGCCTTTGACGGTGGGCGGGGTCGTGGCCGGCGCGGAGGGACACGCGGGGCTGCCCCTGCCGGCGCCGGCCACGGTGGAGCTGCTGCGAGGGTTCGATCTCCGCATCGCGCCGCCGGACGCAGGCGAGACGGTCACGCCGACGGCGGCCGCCATCTTCGCCGCGCTGGGCTCACCGTCGAACGGCGTCCCGGAGCTGCGCCTGACGGCCACCGGCTACGGCGCCGGTGCGCGGGATCCGGAGGGCTATCCGAACGTCGTTCGCGTGCTGATCGGCGAAGTCGCGGACGCAACCGCAACTGAAGGGTTCCGCGAACGCCCGCTGGTGGTGCTGGAAGCGAACATCGACGACCTCACGCCAGAGCTCGCCGCCGACGCCGCGGACGCCCTCGCTCGGGCCGGCGCGCTGGACGTGTGGATCACCCCTGTACACATGAAGAAGGGCCGCCCCGGCATGATCCTGTCCGCGCTGGCCGAGCCATCATCGGAGGCCCGACTCCGCCGCGTGTTCTTCGAAACGACGACGACGTTCGGCGTTCGATCGTCGCTCGTGCGGCGCGCGGAGCTCGAACGAACGGTCGAGGCTGTGGACCTCCCGGATGGTGGCCGGGTGCGTATCAAGGTGGGTTGGCTCGGCGGCCGAGTGATCTCCGCGACCCCCGAACACGACGACGTCGCGGCCGTGGCGCGGCAGGCCGGGTTGACGGTTCGGCAGGTCTACTCGGAGGCGGTCGCGGCGGCCCGCTCCCTGCTGGGAACGGGAGCCGAACGATGACCGCCGCGGTCGAGGCGCTGGAGCGGCGGGTCCGTTCCTATCAAGCGTCCCGCGCGGTCGTGGCCTATTCCGGGGGCGTCGACTCGGCAACGGTGGTCGCGGTCGCGGTCCGAGCCCTCGGCCCGGAGGCGGTGGAGGCGGTGACCGCCATCTCCCCGAGCTATCCCGCCGGCGAGCTGGAGGCCGCCCGCGCCGTGGCCGCCTCGATCGGCGTGCCCCACCGGACCATCGCCACCCGCGAGGTCGAACGCGACGCCTACGCCCGCAACGACGCCCTCCGCTGCTTCCACTGCAAGTCGGAGCTGTACGGCACCCTCCAGCGATTGGTAGCGGCGGAAGGAGGTCCCGGCCGGGTCGTCCTGGCCGGAGCGAACGCCGACGACCTGGCCGACCTTCGGCCGGGTCTCCGCGCCGCCGAACAGCAGGGCGTCCGCAACCCCTTGTTGGAGGAGGGCCTGGGCAAGGCGGGGGTTCGAGCGGTGGCCTCGCGGCTCGGACTCACCGTGGCGGACAAGCCCGCGCTGGCCTGCCTGTCGTCCCGTGTGGCCCAAGGCCTCCGCATCACGCCCGACCTGCTCGCTCGCATCGACCGTGCTGAGGCCCGCGTCCGTTCGCTGGGCTTCGACGTGGTTCGCGTTCGGCATCTCGGCACCGACGCCTCGGTGGAGGTCGCTCCGAACGACGTCGCGAGACTGATGACCGACGAACGCCTCCCAGGATTGATCGCCTCGCTCCGGGGCGATGGCTGGTCGAACGTTCGGGTCGATCTCGCCGGTTACCGACAAGGAAGCCTGAACGTCACCGCCCCCGCGTAGATCGGGCGTCAGCTCGCTGCCGTATCGACCACCGCAGGTTCCGTCGGGGCCAGCGCTTGACGGACGAACGCCAGCACCTCCTCCTCGCGACGGTGCAGGGCGGCGGCGCTCTGATCCTCACCGACCACGGCGCGCAGCACGCCGGCCTCGGTGATCGAGCCGATGACGGCCGTGTACAGCGTGAACAGCAGCAGCGCCGGGTCCCGACGCCGGACCTGGCCCTCCTGCATCCCGTTCGCCAGGAACGCCAGCGCGCGCAACCGCAGGGGCTCCAGGACCGCCGCGAACCGCTGGATGACCTCCGGCCCCAGCCGGCCGGCCTCCCGGACGAACTGCGGGAACTCGGGCCACCGTTCGGCCAGGTCGAACAGCGTGTGGATGACGGCCTCGGCCTTGCGGGCGTTCGTCGGCTGCTGGTCGAGCGCGTCGGAGAGCGCCTGGCCCACCCGCGACGCGGTCTCCAGCAGCGCCGCTTCCAGCAGCGCGTCCTTGGTCGGGAAGTAGTACAGGAGGGTCTGCTTGCGGATGCCGGCGGCCGACGCCACCGCGTCGAGGCTCGTGCCCTGGTAGCCGTTGCGGCCGATCAGCCGCACCGCCTCGTCCAGCAGCCGCCGCCGCCGGGCCTCCCCGCCGGTCCGAGTCATCTCGAACGCGCCGGCCGCTGCCACGTTCGAGGCGTCCGCCGAACGGCCAGCGGGCGGGTGGCCTCCCACGTTCGGAGCCACTTCGGACCGGCCGGACCCGTGGGCATGGGCGTCTCGCCGCGAGCCTCCCGCTTCATCGACTCCCACCACGTCGTCCGGTCCTCGTCCCACACCCGGGCCAGGGCGTCCCGAACGCGGCCGGAGAACGCGCCGGCCTCTTCGCCAGGTTCGGGCCACACCGGCGGGCCGTACCGAACGGACACCGGGAACCTCCCCTTCCGGGGCCAACCCGCCCCGCGCGGCATGGCGGCATACGCGCCGCGGATGGCGATGGGCACGGCCGGCATGTTCGCGTCGAGGCACAGCCGCGCCGCGCCCAGCCGGAACCGCTGCAGCCATCCGTCCTTCGACCGTGTTCCCTCGGGGAACACCAGCAGGTTCCACCCCTCGGCGGCCAACCGCGCCGCCGTGCCGGTTCCCTTGCGCTGCCCGGCGCGTTCGATGGGGATGGCGTTGAACGCGAGCGCCGTTCCCATGGCCCGCCACCACACGTCGAAGAAGTAGTCGGCCGCGGCGGCGGTGGCCGTTCGCTGCCGCCACTTCTTGGGGAGCGAACACAGCACCAGCGGCGCGTCCAGGTGGCTGGAGTGGTTCGACACGAACATCACCGGCCCGACCAGGCCGTCCAGATGGTCGAGTCCCTCCACCTTCGGATCCGTCTCCGTCCACACCAGCGGCTTCAGGGCGTACGTCTGGATGGCCTCGCGGACCCTGGTGGCGGCGGGCGTTCGGGCCCACGCCGTGGGGAACTCTCGCGCGGGGGGTTCGGGATGCCACTCCACAGAGGAGGCCGGCGGGAGTGATCGACGGCCCCACCGCCAGCCGTCCGCGATCTGGCGGATGTCCTCCCGCAGGGAGCTCATCGAACGTCCGCCAGGGCCAGCGGCGGCGCGTGGAGGTAGGTGATGCGAGGGCTGGTCCCGACCGTCTCGCCAGCCATCTCCAGGGCGTCGGCGAATGTCGAGGCCGTGCGGAAACCCATGCGCGCCACCGCTTTCCGGTCCGCGCCGACGAAGATGACATCGCCCAGGTGGTCCATGGCGTGCGCCCCCCAGTACCACATGTAGAACGGATGGACGCCGTGGTACGCGTAGCTCGTTCGATACAGGTGGATGTACCACGGGTCGGTGGCGTACTGCTGTTCGAACTTGGCCTCGATGGCGGCGGGGTCGGTGGTCTCCGCGAGCACCTCGTCGAAGAAGTCGACGTAGCTCGGGTGGTGGACCTGGTGGAACTCCCACGGCGTGGGGTGGAACAGGATCATCACCCCGCCCTGGCGAACCACCGGCTTGTTCCGGTAGAGGTTGAAGAAGTAGCCGAGGCCCATGCACTGCACCAGGATCGGATTGAGGATCGAGTTCACGTTGTACGGGCCGACGTACGGCAGCCCCACGACCATGATGTCCGCCTGGCCGTCGACCTCCACCAGCTGCTGGCGGTGGACGTTCGCCAGGGTTCGTTCGTGGACCGCCTCGGTCTCACCGGCCTGGATGCTGGTCACGCCGTAGTCCGCGGAGATGCGGCGGAAGAACTCGCGCCTGATGCGGGCCGGCGAACGGTCGTTGGCCCGCTTGGTGGCGAGCATGGTGGCCTGATCCTTCACCGACCACTCCCACTCCCGCTTGTTGAGGAAGCCGAGCTGCGAGGGGAAGGCCTCGTTGTTCAGCGTGGTCTCGATGGTGAAGATCCGGAGGTGGTTCGCCAGCAGCTTGCCCATCCGCGCGGCCGAGCCGTGCAGCGCGGAGTGCGGCGGGTCCATGTAGGACCGCGACTCCATCATCGTGTGGACGTTGTGGTGGTGCTTCAGCGAACGGTACGACGCGAGCCCCACCGGCACCGACTTGTGCCCGCCGTCCATGGCCACCAGGTTGATGTTCACGTACACCAGCAGGTCGCTCTCGGCGGCGCGGCGGTTGATCTCGACGTCCTCGCCCTGGTCGGTCATGCCGATGTGCGAGAGGTTCTGGTGATCCTCGGCGTCGTGGTTCGTCAGGTCGTCCGGGAAGAACGAACGGAACACCCGTTCGCCCACCGCCCGCTTGATCTCCGCGGGCGTCATCCGGCGGTGCAGCGAGTTCGCCACGATCAGCTTGACGTCCTCCACGCCGCGCCGCGCGGCGATCTCCAGGACGTGTTCGATGACGCGGCCCCGGATGTCGGGCGTTCGCATGGGCGGCAGCGGCAGCGAGATGTCGTCGAACGCGATGGTCAATCGCATGCCGGGCTTCATCAGCTCGGGAAGGGGTTCGGAGCCGAACGGATGCAGCAAGGCGTGGCGGATGGCCGCATCCGTGTCCCGGAGCGCGGGCAGCGAGTCGGGCGGGTAGATGACGCGCGAGCCGAGCGGGAACTTCTGCAGCCGGAACCCCTCGCCCTCGTGGACGAGCAGGGGCGGGGTTCGTTCGTCCACCTCCAACACGAATCCGGGCCTGCTCATCTGTGGGTCGCTCCTCTCATCCTCTGTGTGGGTCGAACGCCACCTTGACCGTCCCCAGACGGCCGGCGGCGAGGGCATGGTCCAGGGCTTCCCGCCACCGGTGCAGCGGGTAGACCGCGCCGAGCAGGTCCTCCAGCGGGGCCTGCCGGGCGAGGTCGATGGCCAGGTCGAACGTGGACGCCACGCCGCGTTCGGTGAGTTCCGTGCCGGTGGCGTACGCGCCGACCATCTCCAGTTCGCGGAACCACAGCGGCGACAGGTCGGCACCCGGCGCGGGCATGCCGGCCAGCACGACGCGACCGCCGGCCCGGGTCGTTCGGAGTGCCAGTTCGAGAGCGGGTTTCGAACCGACGCAGTCGAAGGCCACGTCCACGCCACCCAGGAGATAGGCCGAGCCGCGTTCGGGCATCAACCGATATGCGCGCGTTGAACGCCGCAGCGCCGGCACGGCTTTCGCCGGGTCGATGACCTCGGTCGCCCCGAACGCGTTGGCCAGTTGACGCTGGTGACCATGCTTGGCCACGACCAGGATCGGTCCCGCCTCCGTGAACTCGCGCAGCGCCAAGAGTGTCAGCAGCCCCACGGTCCCCGCGCCGACCACCAGCACCGTGGCGCCCGGCTCGGGCCTCCCGCGCAGGACGGCGTGGACCGCGCAGCTGAGGGGTTCGATCAGCACGGCGCGTTCGTTCGGCAGCTCGTCGGGGACGGCGTGCAGCTGCGAACGGTGCGCCACCAGCATCCCGCCCCACCCGCCGCCGGTGTCCGCGCAGTAGCCCGTCTGCAGTCCCGGGGAGACGTGGCCCACGGTGATCCGGTCGCACCGCGACGTCGCGCCGCCGGCGCAGGAGGCGCACGGATCCACCCCGCGCGCAACGCAGCCCAGGACCGGCTCCAGTACCACCCGCGAGCCCGCCGCCAGCCCGTCCAGGTCGTCCAGCAGTTCGCCCACCACCTCGTGGCCCGGCACGAACGGCATCGATACGAGCGGCGAGAAGTAGAAGGAAGACTTCCCCGAGACCGCGGCGAGGTCGGAGCCGCAGATGCCGGAGAGCAGCGGCCGGACCCGGCCCCAATCCTCTGCGGGCGGCCTCGGTTCGTCCCGGTTGACCAGTCGGAGCGGGGCGAGCGGACCGGCGATGAGACCGGGGACGCGCTCGCCGATCACGCGCGCGCCGACGTAGCGGGGGAGCGAACGGAACAGCTCGAGCGCCTGCATCACCGCATCTCCACCGGCTCGGGCAGCAGGACCCGGGGCGTCCCGTGCCGCCCGAGCGCTGCCACTTCTCAACCGGCCAGCGGTGCCTGCGCGCGACCCGGTACAGCGCGATGTCCGGGTTGACAGCCACCGGGTTGCCCACGGCCCGGAGCAGCGGCAGGTCCGAGTGACTGTCCGCGTAGCCGTACGAACGCCGCAGGTCCGTTCCACGTTCGCGGGCGTACGAACGCAGCCACGCCGCGCGAGCCTCGCCGACCAGCGGGGGCTGGCGGAGGTCGCCGGTATAGCGGCCGTCCCGTTCGGCCAGCTCGGTGGCCACGATCTCGTCGAACAGAGGCGCCAGCGGGCGGACGAACGCGTCCAGAGCGCCGGTGATCAGCACCGTTCGATGCCCGGCCGTTCGATGCTCCCGGATGCGGCGGACGGCCGGCGGCGACAGCCGTTGGAGCAGCAGCTCGCCGACGTGCTCGTCCACCAGCGACCGAACCCCCGCCACCGACGCTCCGCGGTACCGACGGTAGAACGCCCGGAGGAACTCACCTCGGTCGCGGCGTTCGGCCCCCAGATAGCCCTTCAGCTTCCGGGCCACCGCCGCCACCTCGTAGGGCCACTCCTCGCGCGGCAGCTCGGCCAGCCGCAGCCACAGATAGGACTCGATGACGTTCGAATCGAGCAGCGTGCCCTCCATGTCGAACACCGCCAGCACCCCGTCGTCCGCGCTGGGCCGCACGTGGACCTCGGGCGCGGGGCGTTCGGGTGCCAGGTAGCGCAGCACCGTGGTGATCGACGGACAGTGGACCTCCTGCAGGTAGTACTTCCAATCCACGACGCCTGAGTCGAACGGGAACTCGGCCTGGTCGCACCGAGGCAGCGACCGGTACAGCCCGAGCGCCCCGGGGTCGGTGTAGATGACCTCGATCTCGGCGTACGCCCCGTACAGGTCGCCGTAGCGCCGAACGAACTCCAGCCGCCCCCGGGTCCGGTCGATCTGGCGGACCACGGAACGCACCCGGTCCGAACGAGGCAGCCGGCTGACCATCTTGTCCGCCCGGTCCAGCAGGCGTTCGCCCGTTCGAAGCTGCGCATCGACCCTGCGCCGGCCCGGGAAGTTCCAGGTCGGGACCTTCACCAGGCCGCGACCGCGCTCGGGCAGCGGGTGGTGCTGGAAGTACTCGCGGACGTTCGAGTAGAGGTCGCGGTAGGACAGCGGGTTCCGCGAGCCCGAGCAGACGTGGTAGTACGCGTGGCCGTCCGTCGGGACGGTGACGGCGATCGCCAGCAACGCGTTGACCACGAGGTCGATGGGGATGATGTCGATCACGGCTTCGGGGATGCCCGGGAACTCGGGGATGGCCCCGCGGCCGTACGCCAGGATGATCGGTTCGGCCATCTTGAAGCCCTCGATCCACCCCGGTCTCGGCCACACCAGCGCGCTCT
>DAIMKN010000088.1:0-9595 GCA_036721725.1 Actinomycetota bacterium | reverse complement strand
CGTTCGTCCCCGAGCAGTACACGGACTTCATCTTCACCGTGGTGGGGGAGGAGACGGGGTTCCTGGGCGGAAGCCTGCTGCTGGTCCTGTTCGCGTTCGTCCTGTGGCGGGCCTATCGGATCGCCCTGTTATCCAGGGACCCGTTCGGCACCTTTCTGGCGGTCGGCGTGGGCTCGATGATCGCCATCCAGGTGTTCGTCAACATCGGCATGACGCTCGGCATCATGCCCATCACGGGCATCCCGCTGCCGTTCATCTCCTACGGCGGGAGCGCCCTGGTGGCCGACTTCATCGGGATCGGCTTGCTGGAGAACGTGCATATGCGCCGTTCGGCCTGAACGCGGGCGCTTCGTCTGCTTCCCCGGTGATGTCGGGAGGAGTTGCTAGACTGGATGACAGAAGGACGGTCCGTCCCGTGCTTTCCGGCCGTCGAGAGCCCCGAGAGGCTCTCCGGTGCTTGGCACGGAGTGCGAACCGAAGGATCGCCGCGGACGCCGACGGCGCCCCCCGCCTCACCAGTGGTGCGGGAGCGGAGCGCCGAACGCGGGCCGCAGGTAGGAAGAGGTGTCCCCGTGCGCTACGCCGCGGGTTCCATGGATCGGTCGCAGTCAGGCCGGATGTGAGAACCGAACCGCAGCTCGCTTGACATCAGGACCTCGGCGTTTCGCCGAGGCCCCAGCCTCCTCGTGCCTGCTCGGTCGAGCACGTTCGTTCGGCGCGGCCGGAAGAGGAAGGACACGGTAAGTGGAAGAGAACAGGACAGAGGCGGCTCCAGCCGCCAGGAATGAGGGCAGCACGCCCGAAAGCAACGCGGGGAGGCCGTCGGAGGACGGACGTGCGCCCGCCGAAGCAAGGGCGCCCTCGGGGGACGGAGCGGCGGCCACGGCGCGACCCCGTCGGCGCCGCAGGCCCAGCGGGTCTGCCGCAGCCCGAGCCGTCGGCGCGGGAGGTTCGCCCGAGAGCCTGAACGATCCACGAGGGTCGGCCGTCTCCGACGCGCCGACGTCGGGCGGGGAAGCGACCGACCAGGCCGCGGCTCCGAAGGCGCCCCGGCGCCGAACCACGAGCACCGGAGCGCGGTCGCGCTCCGGCCCGGCCAGCAGCGGTTCGAACACCCAGGGTGGCGAGAACGTCGCCGGGCCGGCAGACGCAAGGGCGCTGACCGAGAGCGGGACCGGTTGGCCGACCGGCGAAGACCGTTCGGCCCCGACGGGTGCCGAAGACCCGGGGAGCCCGGCGGCGCGGCCCGCCGCGACCCGAGGTGGAAGTGGCCAGGGGGCTCGGCGTCCGCGGACCACCGCCGCCAAGACGACACCCCCCGACGGTGAGGCGCCGACCGCCACCGAGGCCGCTGCGGCGGCCGACGTGAGGGAGGGCGCGGCATCGCCCTCTCCGGACGGTTCCGGGCCGACCGGGCCGAGGCGCCGTCGCCGCCACCGGGGCGGCCGGGGGCGTTCGCGCTCTCGCTCGGGCCAGAGCACCGGTTCGGGTCAGGGCGCAGCGGACGGGACGGATGTCGACGGGGTGGCTGCTTCGGAGGACGGCGAGGAGCGTGCCGCGACTCCCGCGGCGCCGCGCTCCGGTCAGCGAATGTCCCCCCGCCCGGCCCGTCAGCCTGCCCAGCGGCCCAAGCCTGCCGCTCCCGCTGAGGAAGCGGCAGGGTCGAACATGATCGCCGAAGCCACCGACGAGGCCGACGAGGCAGACGGTGCGGATGCAGCGGCCCCGCGGAAGCGTCGCCGCCGCCGCCGTTCGTCCGGGGCGAAGCCGCCGGGCGCCGACAACGGCGACACGACGGACGAGGCTCCCGCTATGGAGCGTGGCGGCCGGCAGAAGGCCAAGGCGGCCGGCTCGAACGCCGCCGGAGCGAAGACCACGCGTGGTTCGCGGTCCCCCGGCGAGACGAAGACGCCGGCCACCCGATCGGCCCGCAGCCGCGCGACGTCCAAGGACCCCGAGGCGACCTCCGGTCCCACCCGGACCCGGCGGGTTCGGCTCGGCACGGGGCGACGTCGTCGCGAGCCGCTCCCCGAGATCATCCGGGTCACCGACAAGTCGATGCTCATCACCCAGGTCGGCGACCGCGACCAGATCGTGGTCATGGAAGGCCCCAAGCTCATCGAGCACTTCGTGACCCGTTCGGGGTCGCGTTCGATGGTCGGCAACGTCTACCTGGGGAAGGTGCAGAACGTCCTGCCCGGCATGGAGGCGGCGTTCCTCGACATCGGCCGGGGCCGCAACGCGGTGCTCTACGCCGGCGAGGTCAGCTACGACGAGGAGATCGAGGGCGGCGGAAGCGGTCCGCACCGCATCGAACAGGTCCTTCGGGCCGGCAAGAACGTGGTGGTCCAGGTGACCAAGGACCCCATCGGCGGCAAGGGTTCGCGCCTGACCCAGGAGATCAGCCTCCCCGGGAGGTTCGTGGTGTTCGTGCCCAACTCCCAGACGTTCGGCATCAGCCGACGGCTGCCGGACGCAGAACGCCAGCGGCTGAAGGACGTCCTCAAGAAGATCAAGCCGAACGAGCACGGGCTGATCGTGCGGACGGCCGCGGAGGGAGCCTCGGCCGAGGAGCTCGAGGCCGACCTCAAGTACCTGACCCAACAGTGGGCCGACATCGAGAAGAAGGCCAAGAAGCGGGAGAAGGCGCCGCGCGCGCTCTACGAGGAGCCGGACCTGACCATCCGGGTCATCCGCGACCACTTCACGGACGCGGAGTACAAGGAGATCGTGACCGACTCTCCGGCCATCCGTGACGAGATCGTGGCTTACCTCCACGCGCTGTCCCCGGAGCTCGCGGGCAAGGTCAAGCTGCACGAGGGACCGCTCCCG
This sequence comes from Actinomycetota bacterium, assembly GCA_036721725.1. GTDB lineage: Bacteria > Actinomycetota > UBA4738 > UBA4738 > UBA4738 > DAIMKN01. The sequence goes on along the minus strand of DAIMKN010000088.1, from coordinate 6,763 downwards.
CTGCTCGAGGAGTACCACGTCACCGAACAGATCCACAAGGCGCTGGACCGCAAGGTATGGCTGCCCTCTGGCGGCTATCTCGTCATCGACAAGGCCGAGGCTCTGACGGTGATCGACGTGAACACGGGCAAGCACGTGGGCAAGGCGAACCTCGAGGAGACCGTGACCGGGACGAACCTGGAGGCGGCCGAGGAGGTCGCCCGCCAGCTCCGCCTCCGCGACATCGGCGGGATCATCATCATCGACTTCATCGACATGCTCCTCGAACGCAACAAGGAACGCGTCACCAGCACGCTCAAGAACGCCATGGCCCAGGACAAGACGCGGTCGCAGGTGTTCGAGATCGGTCCGCTGGGGCTCTTGGAGGTGACCCGCAAGCGGGTGTCGGCGGGGCTGCTGGAGTCCTTCTCCGAGACCTGCCCGACGTGCGAGGGCCGCGGGCTGGTGCTGACCTGGAAGGTTTGAACACCGGGGGCCGGGGTTCCGCGTTCGTTACCATGGACCGGGCCTGCTGGCCCCCCGACGAGAGAGAGGAACCGCCATGTACGCCGTCATCAAGGCCGGTGGGAAGCAGCACAAGGTGAAGACCGGGGACGTCATCCAGATCGAACACGTCGCCGGCGGCTCCGGCGACCAGATCACGTTCGAGCCGATCCTGGTGGTCGACGACGACGGCAAGACGCATGTGGGCAAGGAGCTGGGGAAGGCGCTCGTCACCGGGACGGTGATGGGCGAACGCAAGGGCGAGAAGATCCGGATCTTCAAGTACAAGTCCAAGACGGGCTACTCGAGGCGGCAGGGGCATCGCCAGCTCTACACGCTGCTGGAGATCGGCGGCGTCGATCTGGGCGGCGGCGCGTTCCCCGCGAAGTCCGAGCCCGCCAAGAAGGCCCCGGCCGCCGCCGCCGCCCAACCTGAGCCTGTCGAACCCGAAGCCCCCGCCGAAGCGGACGCAGCCGAACAGGCGGTCGCCGAACCCGAGGCTGCGGAGCCCGACACCGCCGCTGACGAGGCCTGAGTGCAGGGGACCCTCTGCTACCCTAGGACCCGATATGGCACATAAGAAGGGCGGCGGGACCACCCGCAACGGACGCGACTCGAACGCCAAACGATTGGGCGTCAAGCGTTTCGCCGGCCAGGAGGTCACGGCCGGCTCGATCCTCGTTCGCCAGCGTGGCACCCGCATCCACCCCGGCGAGGGCGTGGGCAAGGGGAGCGACGACACGCTGTTCGCCAAGACGGCCGGGACCGTGAAGTTCCACCAGTCGCGCGGCCGCAAGCTCGTCTCCGTCGTGGCCGAGTAGCGCCGCCCACACGTCCGGCCGTGGGCCGGGATGTCCCTCAGTCTTCCTGGTTCCCGCTCTTCTCGCGGATGCGCTGCACCCACCCGTCGATGATGTCGCGACGGCTGGCGTTCGACCCGAGCAGCGTGGTGACGGCCTGACGGCGAGCCCGTCGCTTGCCCAGCAACTGCGGGCCGGCGGGCTTCAGCGGCGGCGGCTCGATGAAGTAGAGGCCGACCAGACGGGGGTGGTCGCCGGAGAGTTTGAGCTCCAAGACCGGGCTGGTTCGAACGCGATGGGCCCGCCGGACCTCCTCGTGGCGGAACAGGGTCTCGGGAGCGCCGGAGGTGGGGCCGAACAGCAGGCCCTCCGGGGTCATGGTGAGCGCGCCCTTGACGCCGTCCCGCGTGGTCCGGGCCGAGATCAGCCAGACGATCGTCCTCTTCGGGGGGTTGGACGTGGGTGGCTCGGGTTCGCCACGCCCGTTCGTCCTGTCGCCCGCCATCTCCTCGGCCATGGTCGCAAAAGCCTAACCCCCCGATGCCGCCTTCGGCACCGGGGGGTCGCGGCTTTCGGATCTCGGGGGCTTATGTCGCCCGGATCACCACGGTGAGGTCCCCTACGCCCACCGAGGTGTTGTCGTCCCAGTCGTAGAGCGTCTCTCCTTCGGAGTTCTTCAGCACCACGTGGTAGTCGTCGGTGTTCGGCGGGTTCGGGCCGTTGTCGACGACGTCGGCGATGAAGTTGGTCACGCCGGTCATCCCACCGGTGCAACTGATGTTGCCGGTGATGCGCACCGCCTTGGGCCCGAGTTCCGCCAGGAAGGTCGGGACGCCGTTCAGGCACTCGAACGGCCCGTCGGCGGCTCCGCCCGGATCGGCCCGCAGGTCGCGGTAGCGGAACACCCCGGTCGGAGGCGTCGCGTCGCCCGTGTGGTCGGTGATGTTCTGGGTCTCGACGTGGACGTCGCCGACACCCCCGGTCCCGCTGCTGTTGTAATCGCTGTGGGCGTGTCCCGACACCTTGATGAACGGGGGCACGAAGTCGTAGCTATCGGCCACGTCGAATAGGTCGAAGTAGTCCCCGCCGGTCCCGCCCAGGCTCGGCACGGTCTCGGCCGGCTCGGTCAGCCCCTGCGTGCTGGCTGTCACCTGGTGCAGCCGGTTGTCGAGCGCACCGGCGACCTGCATGTCCGCCACCGGTACGTCGATGGTGATGATGCCGGGCGGTCCCGCCGTGTAGGACCCGGTGACCTGGTGGTCACCGGGGTAGGTCAGCGCGATGCCACCTCCGATGAGTTGGGCCGCGTTCTGACCGAACCAGAACGTGGGGGCTCCCCCATTCCGGCCCATCGGACACCTTCGGGGCCGGATCGCTGGCCGGGCGGGCGAGGAACCGACCGGCGATAATCAAGGGGTGTTCGCCGATCGCGCATCGATCTTCGTGAGGGCAGGGGACGGCGGTTCGGGCAGCGCGTCGATGCGGCGCGAGCCCTACACGCCGCGAGGCGGCCCGAACGGCGGCGACGGCGGGCGGGGCGGCGACGTCATCCTGAAGGTGGACCGATCGGTGTTCGACCTGTCCGATCTGGCCGATCACCCGCATCGCAAGGCCGGACACGGCGGCGGCGGGTCGCGGCAGAACCGCCACGGCGCGGACGGCGAGGACCTGGTGCTGCTCGTTCCGGACGGCACCGTGGTGTCCGACGAACGCGGGTTCGTGGCCGACCTCGTCGGCGAGGGCCAGACCGCGGTGGTGGCGCGGGGAGGTCGAGGAGGGCGAGGGAACGCCTCGCTGGCCACGTCGCGCAACCGGGCGCCGACCGTCGCGGAGAAGGGCGAGCTGGGCGAGGAACGGCGCCTCGAGCTGGAACTGCGGCTGGTGGCCGACGTCGGACTTGTCGGCCTGCCGAACGCCGGCAAGTCCACGCTCCTGTCGAAGCTCACCGCGGCCCACCCCAAGATCGCCGACTACCCGTTCACCACGCTCTCGCCGAACGTGGGCGTGGCCGGCGAGTGGGGCGACGAACGGTTCGTGGTCGCCGACGTGCCCGGGCTGATCGAAGGGGCGCACGAGGGGCGCGGCCTGGGCCTCACCTTCCTTCGCCACGTCTCGCGGTGCCGGGTCCTGCTGTACGTGGTCGACCTGTCCGGCGACCCGGGTCCGAACCTGGCCACCGTCCGGTCCGAGGTGACGGCGTTCGATGCCGAACTCGGGACGCGGCGGAGTCTGGTGGTGGGGACGAAGGCGGATCTCGCGGACCCCGGCTGGGAGGGCGCCGACCTCGTCGTCTCAGGCGTGACCGGCCAGGGCGTGGCGGAGCTGGCCGAACGGCTGGCGGGGGAGGTGGCGGCGGCGAAGGCGGAGGAGCCGCCCCGTTCGGCGTTCGTGGTGATGCGTCCGGGGAGGGAGCCGTTCGTAGTGAGCGGTGACGCCGGCCGGTACCGGGTGTCCGGTCCTCGGGTCGAGCGATGGGTCGAGGAGACCGACCTCGGCGACGAGGGCGCGGTAGCCGCCCTGCAGCGCCGGTTCATCAAGTCCGGCGTCGAACGACGGCTGGCGGAGGCCGGAGCCCGTCGCGGCGACGAGGTGTCCATCGGCGGGATGACGTTCGAGTTCGTTCCGGAGCCCTCGCGGCTCGGCGCAGGGGGAGGGGGAGCGGATGAGCAGGGCGCGTGAGCTGTGCGCGGCGGAGGATGTCGCGTGGGTGGAGTTCCTGGGACTCGTCGAGTCGATCACGCCGGAGCAGATGGAACGTCCCGGCTACCTGGCCGAAGGGTGGTCGGTGAAGGACCTGCTCGGCCACATCGGGTCCTGGCAGGCCGAGGCGGCCACGATGCTCATCCGGATCCGCTACGGGACCTACGTTCGGCTCACGGACACGGTCGACGAACGCAACACGCGGTTCTTCGAGGCGAACCGGGACCTGCCGCTCGACGTGGTCCGGGCGGAATGTTGGGCCGGGCGCAACCGCATGCTGGAGGAATGGGCGAAGACGTTCGACACGGCAGGGGAGGGTGACGCCCGGCTGGCGGAGGGTTGGTTCGTCGAGTCCGGGGCCAGCCATTACGAAGAGCACCTCCCCCGCCTGCGCGAGTGGACCTCCGAGCTGCGGAGGGCATGAGGAGTTGGGACGGCGTCTCGGCGTGATGGGTGGGACGTTCGACCCCATCCACTACGGGCACCTGGTCACGGCGGAAGAGGCGCTGTGGCAGTTCGACCTGGACGAGGTGGTGTTCGTGCCGACCGGGCAGCCGTGGATGAAGGCCGACCGCGCGGTGTCGCCTGCGGAGGACCGCTACCTGATGACGGTGGTGGCCACCGCGTCGAACGGGCGGTTCTCCGTGTCGCGGCGCGAGGTGGACCGCCGCGGCACGACCTACACCGTGGACACCCTGCGGGAGATCCGGGAAGCCGAAGGAGAGGATGTCGACCTCTTCTTCATCACGGGGGCCGACGCGATGCTCGAGATCCTCCACTGGAAGGACCCGGAGGACGTGCTGTCGCAGGCCCACTTCATCGCGGCGACGCGGCCCGGCTACGAGATCGCGCGGTTCGAGAAGGAGGCCCCGACCAGCCATCCGAACGTCTCCGTCATGGACATCCCCGCCCTCGCCATCTCGTCGTCGGACATCCGGCGGCGGGTGGCGGAGGGCGAGCCGATCCGCTACCTGGTGCCCGAGGGCGTGAAGAACTACATCGAGAAGTCGCACCTGTACCGCACATGACCGTCGTAGCCAGGGCCCGCGGTCCGGGTGTACCGTTCAGTGGATGAGTGGGAGCGACGACCCGCGCTTGATGACGTCTTGATGGTTCACCGGTGACGGCGGCGAACGCGGCCGGAGCGCCGTACGACTCCCGGGCCATGGCCTGCGAGGCGGCCCGCGCCGCGACCAACAAGCAGGCCGACGACATCATGATCCTCGATGTCTCCGAGCTCATCACCATCACCGACTACTTCGTCATCTGCAGTGGCGGGACCGAACGCCAGCTCGACACCGTGGCCGAGGCGGTCGTGACGCGGTTGGCCGGCCTCGGCGTGAAGCCCGTCCGGCGGGAGGGCGAACGCGGCGAACGCTGGCTGCTGCTGGACTTCGTCGACTTCGTGGTGCACATCCTGCACACGGAGGAACGGGAGTTCTACCGGCTGGAGAACCTGTGGCGCGACGCCCCCGTCGTGGAGTGGGAGCACGAACGGGCGGCAGCCGCGGAGACCGCGACCGAAGCCTCGGGCTGACCGGGCCTTCGCCCTAGCCGCGTTCGAAATACCTGGCCAGCTCCCAGTCCGTCACCGCGTCGTTGTCGAAGATCCGCTGCTCCTGCCGTGCCGTGTTCAGCAGGTGTTCGAACGCGAAGTCGCCGAACGCCTCCCGGGCGATGACGCTGCCCTCGAACGCGTCGATGGCCTCGTGCAGCGAGGTCGGCACCCGCGGCACGTCGTTCGCCGCGTAGGCATTGCCGCGGAACATCTCGGCGGGCTCGATGCGGTTCTCGATCCCGTACAGGCCGCCGGCGATGGTCGCGGCGAACGCCAGGTAGGGGTTCGCGTCGGCCCCGGGGATCCGGCATTCGACCCGCGACCCGGCGTGTTCGCCCACGATGCGGAAGCCGCACGTTCGGTTGTCGTGCGACCACACGATGGCGGTCGGCGCCCACGACCCCAGCTGGTAGCGCTTGTACGAGTTGACGAACGGCGCGAACATCCACGCCATCTCGCGCGCGGTCGCCATCAGGCCGCCCAGGTAGTGCCGGAAGACCTCCGACATGTGGTGCGGTTCGTCCTCATCCCACATCAACGAACGTTCGCGCTTGGGGTCCCACAGGCTGGAGTGCAGGTGGAACGACGAACCCGCCTCGGCCATCGACCACTTGGCCATGAACGTCACCGACCGGCCCATCAGGGCAGCGATCTCCTTCACGCCGTTCTTGTAGATGACGTGACGGTCGGCCATCTCCATGGCCTCGGCGTAGCGAAGGTTGATCTCCTGCTGGCCCCGGCCGAACTCACCCTTGGAGAACTCCACCGGCACCCCGGCCGCGTCCATGCCGTTGCGGATGGCCCGGATGATGTACTCGTCCTTCGAGGTCTGCAGGATGTGGTAGTCCATGATGTAGGTGGAGTGCGGTTCGACGCCTCGGTACCCCTTCCCGGCGGCCTCCTCGAACGAATCCCGGAACAGGTAGAACTCCAGCTCCGAACCGGTCTTCACCGTGTACCCGGCCGCGGTGGCCCGTTCGAGCTGCTTGCGCAGGATCTGGCGCGGCGCGACCTCCACCGGTTCGTTCGTCTCCTCGTCCAGGACGTCGCAGATGACCAGGGCGGTCTTCTCGAGCCACGGGATCCGGCGGAGCGTGGTCATGTCGGGCACGGCCTTCAGGTCGCCGTAGCCCGTGTCCCAGCTGGCGTAGGCGTAGCCGGGGAGCGGCTCCATCTCCATGTCCACGGCCAGCAGGTAGTTGCAGGCGTGGATGGCCCCCTC
>DAIMKN010000087.1:0-9671 GCA_036721725.1 Actinomycetota bacterium | reverse complement strand
CAGATGCCCGAGCCGAAGTGGGTCATCTCGATGGGCGTGTGCGCGTCCTCGGGCGGCATGTTCAACAACTACGGGCTGGTCCAGGGCGTGGACACGGTGGTGCCGGTGGACATCTACGTGCCGGGCTGTCCACCCCGCCCCGAGATGCTCATGTACGGCATCCTGCGGCTGCACGACAAGGTGCAGCGGGAAGCGCGCTTCAAGTAGATGCAGCCCGACGTCCTGGCGGCCCGGCTGGGCGACCGGTTTCCCGACACCGTGCTGGCGCGGGGCGAGGTCACCGTGACCATCGAACCCGCCGCGCTGATCGAGACGCTGACCTGGCTCCGCGACACCGAGGAGCTGGGGTTCGGCTTCCTGTGCGACGTGACGTGCACGGACTGGCCGTCCACCGACCCGCGGTTCTGGTTGGCCTACCACCTGCTGTCGATGCCGCATCAGCACCGCCTCAGGATCAAGGCCGGGCTGAACGAGGACCCGCCGCACATCGCCTCGGTCACGCCGATGTTCCCGACGGCCGACTGGCTCGAACGCGAGGTGTTCGACTTCTTCGGGGTGGTGTTCGACGGACATCCCGACCTCCGGCGCATCGAGATGCCCGAGGACTGGGTGGGCCATCCGCTGCGCAAGGACCATCCGCTGGCCGGGGTGAACACGCGGTACAAGGGCGCGTTCATCCCGCCTCCGGACCAACGGGGGCTGTAGATGGCGACCTCCCAGCCGGTCCGCGAGGAGACCATGATCATCAACATGGGCCCGCAGCACCCCTCGACCCACGGTGTGCTCCGGCTGGTCCTGGAGCTCGACGCCGAGTACGTCGTGAGCTGCCGCCCCGTCCTCGGCTACCTCCACACGGGCATCGAGAAGAACATCGAGTATCGAACGTGGCAGCAGGGGGTCACGTTCGTCACCCGCGCGGACTACCTGTCGCCGCTGTTCAACGAGCTGGCGTACTGCCTGGCCGTCGAACGCCTCCTGGGCATCGAGGCGCCGCCCCGCGCGCAGGTCATCCGGGTGATGGTGAACGAGCTCAACCGCATCGCCTCCCACCTGCTTTGGCTGGCCACGACGGGGCTCGAGCTCGGCGCGGTGTCGGTCATGCTCTACGCCTGGCGCGAACGGGAGACCATCCTGCGGATCTTCGAGATGGTCACCGGCCTGCGCATGAACCACGCCTACATCCGGGTGGGCGGCCTGTCCATGGACCTCCCCGACGGCGCCGAGAAGCAGATCGAGGATTTCCTGGTGCTCATGCCCGAACGCATCAAGGAGTACGAGACCCTGCTGACCGGCAACCCCATCTGGCGCCAGCGGAACGTCGGCATCGGCCACGTCGGCGCGGACGACCTCCTGGCGCTCGGCGTGACGGGTCCGGTGCTGCGGGCGGCGGGCGTGGCCCACGACCTCCGCAAGTCCCAGCCGTACTCCGGCTACGAGACCTACGAGTTCGACGTCCCGACACGAACGGAGAGCGACTGCTTCGCGCGGTACGAGGTTCGGGTGGCGGAGATGTACGAGTCGCTCAAGATCATCGACCAGTGCATGGACCGGCTCGACCCGGGTCCGGTCATGGTGGAGGACCCCAAGGTGGCGTGGCCGGCTCGGCTCGAGGTGGGCCCGGACGGCATCGGCAACTCGGAGGCCTACGTCAAGCACATCATGGAGGAGTCGATGGAGGCCCTCATCCACCACTTCAAGATGGTGACGCAGGGCTTCCAGGTCCCGGCCGGCGAGGTCTACCAGACCGTGGAGTCGCCCCGCGGCGAGCTCGGCATGTACGTCGTGTCGAACGGCGGCCAGCGTCCGTACCGCTGCCACATCCGGGGACCGTCGTTCGTCAACCTGCAGGCCGTCCCGGCCATGGTCGAGGGCGGGCTGGTGGCCGACGTCGTCGCCGCCGTGGCCAGCCTGGACCCGGTGATGGGAGACGCCGACCGATGACCGAGCCGGGATTCCTGGAGCGCCGGGAGTGGCAGACGGGCCAGCTCACACCGCTGGACGTGGTCGGCGACGACGTCGAGGGTCCGATCCTCACGGGCGACGTTCGTGACGTGGCCACGCGGATCATCGCCAAGTACCCGGTTGGCCGGGAGCGTTCGGCCCTGGTGCCGCTGCTCTATCTGGTGCAGTCCGAGGTCGGGTGGGTGCCGCGCCAGGGGATGCGAGAGGTGGCGGAGATCCTCGGCCTCACCACCGCCGAGGTCCAGGCCGTGGCCACGTTCTACACCATGCTCAAGCTGCATCCGTGCGGCCGCTACGTCGTGTCGATCTGCACCAACCCCTCGTGTGCCCTGCTCGGCGGGAAGCGGCTGTACGAACGGGCCAAGGAGATCCTGGGGCCGCAGTGCGAACACATCACGGAGGACGGCTTGTTCACGCTGGAGGAGGAGGAGTGCCTCGCGGCATGCGAACAGGCCCCCGTGGTCGCGGTGAACTACGTGTACTACGACAAGGTCACCTCCGAAGGGCTGGACCGGATGCTTCGCGACATCGCTGCCGGTTACGTTCCGGAGGCCTCGCGGGGCGGCGTCCCGGGCACCCTGAAGGACGTGTCGAAGCTGCTGGCCGGCGTGTACGGCCTCCGACCACGGGAGACGGCCGGTGGCTGAGTTCGAACCCATCCTCACGGCGCGGTGGGGCGACCGGGAGGCCGCCGGCATCGACGGGTACCTGCGGACCGGCGGCTACAAGGGGCTGGCCAAGGCGCTGACCATGGAGCCGAGTGCGGTGATCGAGGAGGTCAAGCGTTCGGGCCTGCGAGGGCGGGGCGGCGCGGGCTTCCCCACCGGAACCAAGTGGTCGTTCATCCCGCAGAACACCGGCAAGCCCATCTACGTCGTGTGCAACGCCGACGAGAGCGAGCCGGGCACGTTCAACAACCGTGAGCTCATCGAACGCGACCCCCATCAGTTGCTGGAGGGCCTGATCATCGCGTCGTACGCCGTGAACTGCCACATGGCATTCATCTACTGCCGGGGCGAATTCGTCTGGCCCGCAACGGTTCTGGAGCGCGCCGTGGCCGAAGCCTACGAGCGCGGGTACCTCGGCCCGCGGGTGGCGGACACCGACTTCGCCCTGGATGTCGTCGTGCATCGGGGAGCGGGCGCCTACATCTGCGGCGAGGAGACGGCGCTGCTGGAATCGCTGGAGGGCTACCGCGGCCAGCCTCGCCTGCGGCCGCCGTTCCCCGCCGTGGAAGGCCTGTACAAGTCGCCCACCGTCGTCAACAACGTGGAGACCCTGTCGAACGTCCCCCACATCCTGGACAGGGGCGCCGAGTGGTTCGCCGCCATCGGGCCGGAGAAGGGACCGGGCCCGGGCATCTTCTCAATCAGCGGCAAGGTCGTTCGGCCCGGAAACTACGAGGCGCCCATGGGCACGACCGCCCGCGAGCTGATCGAGAACTACGCGGGCGGCATGCGAGACGGTCGCAAGCTCAAGGCGTGGACCCCGGGCGGCTCGTCCACGCCCTACCTCACCGCCGACCACCTCGACACGCCGATGGACTTCGACTCCGTGATGGCGGCGGGTTCGCTGCTCGGGACCAAGGCGATGATCGTGCTGGACGAGACGGACTGCATCGTCGACGCGACGCTTCGGTTCACCCAGTTCTACGCCCACGAGTCGTGCGGCAAGTGCACGCCGTGCCGCGAGGGCACGTGGTGGATGAGCCGCGTCCTGAGCCGCGTCGAACACGGCCAGGGGCGTTCGAACGACATCGATCTGATGAAGGACGTGGGCCAGAAGATCCTGTTCAAGGCGTTCTGCGCGCTGGCCGACGGCGCCGTATCGCCCATCGACTCGTCCATCAAGTACTTCCGGGAGGAGTACGAGGAGCACGTTCGGCTGGGACGGTGTCCGCTCAAGGACTCGCCGTCTCTGGACTCGGCGTCGGATCGAACGGGCGGCACCACCGGCACCACCGCGCAGACGCTCCCGGAGGGGATCGAGTTCGACACCCCCTCCGGCGGCGGCCGGCCGCTGGACGTAAGCGAGGTGCTGGGGTGAGCGCCGAACTCGTCACGCTCTCCATCGACGGCAAGGAGGTCACCGTGCCGAAGGGCACGCTGATCATCCGGGCGGCCGAACAGCTCGGCATCGAGATCCCGCGGTTCTGCGACCACCCGCTGCTCGAGCCGGTCGCGGCCTGCCGGCAGTGCTACGTGAGCGTGGAGGGCCAGCGCAAGCTGATTACGTCGTGTTCGACGCCGGTTGCCGCCGACTCGAAGGTCCACACGCAGTACAGCGACCCCGCGGTGAAGGAGGCCCAGGAGGCCGTCCTGGAGTTCCTGCTCATCAACCACCCGCTCGACTGTCCCGTGTGCGACCGGGGCGGGGAGTGTCCGCTACAGGACCAGTCGCTGGCGTTCGGCGCCGGCGAGTCCCGCTACGTGGAGGCCAAGCGAACGTTCCGCAAGCCCCTCCCGCTGTCGCCGCTCGTCAACCTGGACCGCGAACGCTGCGTGCTGTGTGCGAGGTGCACCCGGTTCTGCGACGAGATCAGCGGCGATCGTTTCATCGAACTGTTCGACCGGGGCGCCGCCGAACAGGTCTCCATCGCACCGGGGGAGGACTTCGACTCGCCGTTCTCCGGCAACACGGTGCAGATCTGTCCGGTCGGGGCGTTGACGTCGACCACATACCGGTTCGCGGCGCGGCCGTTCGACCTCCGGTACGCCGACACCGTCTGCCCGCACTGCGCGGCCGGGTGCAACCTGCGGGTGGACCTGCGCCGGGGCGAGGTCGTTCGGCATCTCGCTCGCGACAACTACGAGGTGAACGACGCGTGGCTGTGCGACAAGGGCCGCTACGCGTTCTCCTTCGCCGACCAGGACAACCGCCTGACCACGCCCCTGTTGCGCGAACACGGCCTGGAGCCGGTGTCGTTCCGGGAGGCGCTGGACGCCGTGGCCGGGTGGTGCGCCGGAGCACGGGTGGCCGTGCTGGCCGGCGGCCGTCTGTCCGACGAGGACGCCTACGGCCTGTCCAAGCTCGCCCGAACGGTCCTCAAGACGAACGACGTCGATCACCGCTTCCTGGGCGCGGCGTCGCTGGACGAGGCGGTCGTCGAGGCCGAGGCGGCGCAGGCCGCGGGGATGCCCGTGACCTACCGCGACGTCGAGAACGCGTCCGTGCTGGTGCTGGTGGGCCTGGACGCCGAACAGGAGCTCCCCATCCTTCACCTGCGCATCCGCAAGGCCGCCCGCAAGGGGGCGAAGGTGTTCGTGCTCGGACCGCGGCGAACCCGGCTGTGGGACGTGGCCGAGCACCTCATGGTGCTCCCGGGTCAGGAGGCCGCGGCGCTGGAGGGCATCCGGACGGCCGGCCAGGACGACCGTTCGGCTTCCGGGGTCATCGCCTTCGCATTGCGGGAAGCGGCCGACGGTGCCGTCGTGCTGGTGGGACCGCGCATGGCGTCGGTGGAGGGTGCGGTGGCCTCCGCGTCGGCCTTGGCCGGCTTGAGCGGCGCCCGGCTGGTCCTGCTGTGCCGCCGAGCGAACGACCGCGGCGCGCTCCGAGCCGGATTGCATCCCCGGTTGCTGCCGGGGGGCGTTCGAACGGACGACGCAGCCGCGCGGGCGGGACTCGAGGAGCGATGGGGGTCGCTGGCGGACCTGGGCGCCGGGCGCGACACCGGCGGAATCCTGCAGGCCGCCGCGGACCGCCAGATCGACGTGCTGTTCCTGGTGGGCGTGGACCCGTTGACCGACTTCCCGGACGCCGCCCTCGCCCGGCGAGCGCTGCAGAACGTGTCCCGGAAGGTCGTGGTGGATGTCGTTCGGAACGAGCTCTCGATCTTCGCCGACGTGATGTTGCCGGCGGCGCCGTACCTGGAGAAGGACGGGCACTACACGGACTGGGAGGGCCGAACGCAACGGCTCAAGGCGGTTCGCCCGCCTGCAGGTTTGGCCCGGAGCGAGTGGGAGATCTTCGAGGAGCTCTCGGTGGCCGCTGGGATCGACATGGGGTTCTCGTCGCTGGAGGCGCTGCACTCGGAGATGGGCTTGCTCTACGGTGGGCACCGATCGGTCGAGTCGTCGGGGGCGGGGGCTGTTGACGCCCGGGTGCCCCCCCGTTCGGCTTTGGGGCCGAACGGGGCCTCCCCGGGCTACGCGCCCCCGCCCTCAGCGGAGGTCGCTCAGGCTCCCATTGCGGAGGGTTCGTTGATCCTTTTCTCGTATCCGCTTCTGGTGGACGAGGGGCGGTTGTCGGTGGGGGCGGAGAAGCTGAAGGAGGCGCACTCGCAGGCGGCGTTCGTGGAGGTGAACCCGGTTGATGCGGAGCGGCTGTCGCTGACCGCGGGGTCGGTGGTTCGGGTTCGGACGGGTGCGGGGGAGGCGTCGTTGCCGGTGCGGGTATCGGACGGGGTGGTGGTGGGGGCGGCGTTCGTCCCGTGGAACCAGCCCGGGCTCGTGGCGAACACGCTGCTGTCCGGGTCGCTGGTGACGGAGGCCACGCTGGAACCCGCAGCGGCGGAGGTGACGGCGTGATGCCGCTCTTGGCGCACATCGACTGGGTGGGGTGGATCCTGCTGGTGGCACGGGTGCTGGTCATCTTCGTGGTGCTGCTGGTGGCGATCATGCTGGTCATCTGGATGGAGCGCAAGGTCATCGCCGACATGCAGAACCGGATCGGGCCGAACCGGGCAGGGCCGTTCGGGATCCTCATCACCCTGGCCGACGGCATCAAGCTGTTCTTCAAGGAGGGCATCACGCCGGTCACCGCCGACCGTGCGGTGTACCTCGTGGCGCCGATGGCCTCGGTGATCCCGGCGCTCCTGGCGTTCTCCGTGATCCCGTTCGGCTCGGGCGTGTACATCTTCCATCACCGCGTGCCGTTCCAGGTCACCGACCTCAACGTGGGCATCCTGTGGATCCTGGCCATGGCCTCGGTCTCGGTGTACGGGGTGTTGCTTGCGGGCTGGTCGAGCGGTTCGAACTACCCCCTGCTCGGTTCGATCCGGTCCACCGCCCAGATCATCTCCTACGAGGTGGGGATGAGCCTCGGGCTGCTCGCCGTGCTGCTGTACAGCGGGACGCTCACCATGAGCGGCATCGTCGCCTCGCAGGCGGACCACTTCGGCGTGGCCGCCCTCCGCTGGCTGCCCAGGTGGAACATCTTCCTGCAGTTCCCGGCGTTCCTGATCTACGGCATCGCCGCGCTGGCCGAGACGAGCCGGCCGCCGTTCGACCTCCCCGAGGCGGAGACCGAGCTCGTCGCCGGCTACATGACCGAGTACTCGGGCATCAAGTTCGCCATGTTCTACCTGTCCGAATACATGGCGACGGTGACGGTGTCGGCCGTCGCCGTGACGCTCTTCTTCGGCGGCTGGCGCGGCCCGCGGTTCCACGTGGTGCAGTGGCTGTGGCCGCTCCTGTGGTTCATGGTCAAGCTGTTCGTGGTGCTGTTCGTCCTCATCTGGATCCGGGCGACGGTGCCGAGATTCCGCTACGACCGGCTGATGAGCTTCGGCTGGAAGGTGCTCATCCCCGTTGGGCTGCTGTGGATCGTCATCACCGCCGCCATCGTGGTCCTGCCGAAGGCCAGCGGCTACAGCGGGGCGCGTTCGGCCGTCATCATCGTGGCCGGGACGATCGCCGTGCTGAGCCTGCTGTGGCCGTTGTTCGTCTCCCCGCCCCGGGGCGTGGACCCGGCGGAAGCCGACACCGAGGGAGTGCTGCGATGAGCGAGCGCGAACAGACCCCGGCGAACCGCCCCCATCAGGCCCGTGACATCGCGATGGCGGCGGGGCGCCTGGCCAAGGGGTTCGGCGTCACGTTCAAGAACATCTTCCGCAAGGACGTGACCAAGGAATATCCGAAGGACATCCCGGAGATGCCGCCTCGCGCCCACGCCGGCCGGCACCTGCTGAACCGCCACGAGAACGGCCTGGAGAAGTGCATCGGGTGCGAGCTCTGCGCGTGGGCCTGCCCCGCCGACGCCATCTACGTCCAGGGGGCGGACAACACCGAGGAGAACCGCGTCTCCGCCGGCGAACGCTACGCCATCGACTACCAGATCAACTACCTCCGCTGCATCATGTGCGGCCTGTGCGTCGAGGCCTGCCCCACCCGGGCGCTGACGCTCACCAACAACTACGAGATGGCGTTCGAGTCGCGCGAGGACGCCATCTTCACCAAGGAACAGCTTCTGCTGCCGCCCGGCGCGCTGGGAACGGCGCCCGGGACGGACGAGGGGAAGTAGCCGGTGGGCGAGCTGATCCTGTTCTGGGTGCTGGCGCCGGTCTCGGTGATCTCCGCTGGAGCGATGATCCTGGCCCGCAACGCCGTCCATTCGGCGCTTCTGCTGGTGGTGAACCTGTTCACCATCGCCGTGTATTTCCTGCTGCTCGGTTCGCCGTTCCTTTTCGTGGTCCAGGTCATCGTCTACGCCGGCGCCATCATCGTGCTGTTCCTGTTCGTCATCATGCTGCTCGGCGTGGACCGGCAGGACTCGTTGGTCGAACGGATCAAGGGGCAGCGGGCGGTGGCCGTGCTGCTGGTGGCCGGGCTGGTGGCCGAGGTGTTCTTCGCCGTGCGGGCCGGAGTGGGGTTCCACGCGAACGCCCCCTCGTTCGTGGCGGCGAACGCCGGCGGGAACGTTCAGGCGCTGGCGAAGGTGCTGTTCAACCACTACTTCTTCCCGTTCGAGGTGACGAGCGTCCTGCTCATCGTGGCGGCCATCGGCGCGATGCTCCACGGGCGGCGGCGGATCGACGCCGAGGGCATCATCGACGCGCCCGCGGCCACCGCGCCGCCCGCCGAGGCTCCAAGCGAGGAGGTGGCGGCGGGATGAGGACCCCCATCGCGTTCTACCTGCTGTTGGCGGCCATCCTGTTCACGTTCGGCACGCTCGGCGTGCTCATCCGCCGCAATGCGCTGGTCATCTTCATGTCGGTCGAACTCCAGCTGAACGCGGCGAACCTCACCCTGGTGGCCTTCTCCCGCCAGCACGGCAACCTGAACGGTCAGGTGCTGGCATTCTTCTCGATGGTGGTGGCGGCGGCCGAGGTGGTCGTGGGGCTCGCCATCATCGTGTCGCTGTACCGGAAGCGGCGGAGCGCCGACGTCGACGACGCCAACCTGCTGAAGGGATGACGCCCCGATGACCGCCCTGATCGCCGCGGCTCCCTCCAAGGCCATCGTGGCGTTGATCCCGGCGCTGCCCCTGGCGGGTGCGGCCGTCCTGCTGCTGTTCGGCAAGCGGCTGAAGGGCGAACTGGCGGGGTGGCTTGGGTCGGCCACGATCGCCGGGGCGTTCGTCCTGTCGCTCGTCACGCTCCTGACGCTCACGGGCAACCCGTCGAGCGGTCGCGTGTTCGTGCTGCATCTGTTTGACTGGATCCCCGTCGGGACCTTCCGCGTCGGGGTGAACTTCCGGGTGGACCCGCTGTCCGCGGTGATGATCATGACCGTAACCGGGATCGGCACGCTGATCCACGTCTACTCGGTCGACTACATGCACGGCGATCCCCGGTTCGGCCGCTTCTTCGGCTACATGAACCTGTTCGTGTTCTTCATGCTGATGCTGGTCCTGGCGGACAACTTCCTGCTCCTGTACCTGGGCTGGGAGGGCGTGGGCCTGTGCAGCTACCTCCTGATCGGGTTCTGGTTCGAACGCAAGATCGCCTCCGACGCGGCGAAGAAGGCGTTCATCACCACGCGCATCGG
>DAIMKN010000086.1:0-9853 GCA_036721725.1 Actinomycetota bacterium | reverse complement strand
CGCGTCTGACTGGGGGTCAGAAGGTCGGGAGTTCAAATCTCCCCGGCCCGACGAAAAGAACGGGATCAACCTTTCGGCCACGCGCGAGGTGCGACAGCCCGCGTTCGGTGCAACCTGAGCTCTTGCATGACCTCAAGGTCAAGTGGAGGGCTGGCTCGCCGTTCTCGACCGCCGATCGTGCCATAGCGAACAACTGCACCCTAAAAGCCTGCGCCTGAGTCGACTCGGCCGGGGTCGCAGCCAGGCGGTCCGATGCCCACGTGATAGATAGACTCGGAGCGGGAATGCTGTCAGCGTTCGGATCGGAAGGGATGGCGGCTCAGCCCCGTCTCGCTGCTACCATCCGGACCCCAGGGAAGCCCGTTCCTGAGCGATGGCGCTCGGGGATCCGGAGTCACAGGAGCCCACGCTGATGGAAGGGGACACGACCGGCTCGGAGGCCTCGCAGGCTCCCCAAGCCTCCGCGGCCCCGGCGCCGCCCTCCGACCTCGACCGCATCGCCACGGTGCCGAACCTCCTGTCGGCCATCCGCATCCTCCTCATCCCGGTGTTCGTGCTGCTGCTGCTCCACCACGGGACCGAGCTGGCCGGCCTGTTGCTGCTCGGAGCGGTGGTCTCGACCGATTGGGTGGACGGTCAGGTGGCGCGACGAACGGGCCAAGTCTCGAACCTCGGCAAGATCCTCGATCCGGTGGCGGACAGGCTGGCCATCGCCGCGGCCTTGATCACCCTGGTCGTTCGGCACGCTTTCCCGTTGTGGGCGGCCCTGCTGGTGCTGGTCCGGGACGGGCTCCTCCTGGTGGTGGGCTCGGTGTTCCTGTTCCGGCGGAAGATCCGTCTGGACGTCAGGTGGATCGGGAAGGCCGCAACCCTCGACCTCATGTTCGGGTTCCCCATGATCGCGTGGGGCAATTTCGGCCTGGCGCTCCACGCGCTCATGCTCGCGGGCGGCTGGATCCTGTTCTCCATCGGGATCGTGCTCTATTACATCGCCACCGTCCTGTACGTGTTCGACCTGCGACGGGCGCTGCGGGCGAGCCCGCTATGATTCGAGCATGAAGGCCGTGGTCATGGCCGGCGGCCAGGGAACCCGCCTGCGCCCCCTCACCAGCACCCAGCCCAAGCCGATGCTCCCGATCGTCGGGCAGCCCATGATGCAGCACGTCCTGCGTCTGGCCCGAACGCACGGGATCACCGAGCTCGTGGCCACCGTGCAGTTCCTGGCGAGCGTCGTTCGGAACTATTTCGGCGACGGTGACGAGCTCGGGATCTCCCTGGCCTACGTCGCCGAGGAGCAGCCGCTGGGGACGGCGGGGAGCGTTCGGAACGCCGCCCATCTCATCGACGACCGTTTCCTGGTGCTCTCGGGCGACTCCCTGACCGACATCGACCTCACGGACCTCATCCGCTTCCACGAGGCCAAGGGCGCGGCCGTCACCGTGACCCTCAAGTCCGTGCCTGACCCGCTGGAGTTCGGCATCGTCATCACCGACTCCGAGGGCCGCATCGAACGCTTCCTGGAGAAACCGGGCTGGGGTGAGGTGTTCAGCGACACCATCAACACCGGGATCTACGTTATCGAACGGGAGGTTCTGGACAGGATCCCGGAGGGTGAGGAGTTCGACTTCTCCAAGGATCTGTTCCCGGCGCTGCTCGAGTCCGGCCTTCCCATGTACGGCTACGTGACCGACCGGTTCTGGACCGACGTCGGCACCATCGAGTCCTACATGGCCGCCCAGGCCGCCGTGCTGGACCGTAAGGTTGATGTCGACATCGAGGGCTTCGCGCTGGAGGGCGGGATCTGGCTCGGCGAGGGGGCCGAACTCGACCCTGACGCCGACGTGGAGGGTCCGGTCTTCATCGGCGAGAACTCCCGCGTCGAACACGAGGCCGTGCTCCGCGAATATACCGTCCTCGGTCGCGACGTCACGATCAAGGCCCGCGCGATACTTCACCGGGCCGTGGTGCACGATCATGCCTACGTCGGGACCTCGTCGTCCCTGCGCGGCTGCGTGCTGGGGCGCAACTCCGATGTGAAGTCCGGGGCCCAGTTGGAAGAGGGCGTCGTCGTGGCCGATCAGTGCCACGTCGGCGAAGGGGCGGTCCTCAACCCTCGAGTCAAGGTTTATCCGTTCAAGACGGTCGATCCCGGCGCCATCGTCACCAAGTCCATCGTGTGGCAGACGGGTGGCAACCGGGGGCTGTTCGGCGAACGCGGCGTCTCGGGCCTCATGAACATCGACATCACCCCGGAGATGGTGAGCCGGCTGGCCCTGGCCTACGCCAGCACGCTGCCCAAGGGCTCGACCGTCGTGGCCTGCCGCGACGCGACCCGTTCGGCCCGCCTCCTGAAACGAGCGATGATGGCGGGGGTCAACGCCGGCGGGGTGGACGTCCACGACCTCGAACTGGTCCCCACGCCCGTCGCTCGCTTCTACGCCCAGTCGGGCTGGGCCGTGGGGGGGTTCTCGGTGACCACCGCCCCGATGGACTCGGCCTCGGTCGACATCCAGTTCTTCGACCAGCGGGGCATCGACGTCGATCCCTCCACCCGGCGGCAGCTGGAGCGCGCCTTCTTCCGCGACGACCTCCGCCGCGCGTTCCACAACGACATCGGCGACCTGCGGTTCCCGGCCCGGGGTCTCGACTACTACGTCCGCGGCCTGCTCGGCGCGATCGACACCGAGGCCATCCGGCATCGGGCACCGAAACTGGTCGTGGACTACGCCGCCGGGAGCGCGTCGCTCACCGGTCCGAGGGTCCTCAGCCGCCTCGCCGGCCAGGTCCTCGGGGTGAACGCCGGGGCGGACGAGGAGCGGGTGGTCCTGTCCCAGGACGACGTGGCCGACCACCTCCGGAACGTCCAGCGGCTCGTTCGAGCCAGCGATGGCGCACTCGGAGCCATGATCGATTCGACCGGCGAACACCTTCGTCTGGTGGACGGCTCCGGCCGGGTGGTGGGGGGGCGGGAGGCCCTCTTGGCCCTCGTCTGGCTCGTCGCCTCGGCCGGGCCCGCCCGGATCGCCCTTCCCGTCTCCACGACGGGTGTGGCCGAACGCATCGCCACGGAGTTCGGCGCGGAGGTGGTGTGGACGAAGGTCGCGCCGGCGGCCCTGATGAACGCCGCACACGAGGACAAGGTGGCGTTCGCCGGCTCGGAGAACGGCGACTACATCTTCCCGGAGTTCCTGGCAGCCTACGACGCCATCGCCGCGCTGGTGAAGCTCCTCGAGCTTCTGAGCAGGGCGGATGTCACCCTGAAACAGGTGGTGGACCAGCTGCCGCCGTCGCACGTGGTCATGCGCGAGGTGGCGGTCCCGTGGGAGGCCAAGGGCGTGGTGATGCGCCGCATCCTGGAGGAACGGAACGAGGAACGGGTCGAGACGGTCGACGGAGTGAAGGCGTTCCGCGCAGACGCCTGGGCCCTGGTCATCCCCGACCCGCAGGAACCACTGGTGCGGGTGTGGGCGGAGGCAGGGTCGGAGCGGGATGCGCAGGCATTGGTGGCGGAGTTCGCCGGACGGGTGGAGGAGCTGAAGCTGTGAGGACGCGCAGAGGCGGGGGAGCGGGATGAGCCAGAGCTTCGACATGGCCTCGCCGGAGGAGATCCGGGCCGGCAAGGTCAGCGACGTCTACTTCCTGCGGGGCCGCGAGATCCTTCTGGCGGAGGGAGAGAATCCGAACGTCGTTGCGGAGATCCGGGCGGGCTCGCTGCCGCGCGAATGGCCGTGGGGGGTGCTGGCGGGCCTCGACGAAGCGATCGACCTCCTGGAGGGCCGCGGCATCGACGTGGAAGCCCTGCCCGAAGGAAGCGTCTTCTACGCCGAGGAGCCGGTGCTGACCGTGACCGGCCCCTATCTGGAGTTCGGCATCCTGGAGACCGCGCTGCTGGGGTTCCTGTGCCAGGCCAGCGGCATCGCCACCGCGGCCGCTCGGTGCAAGCTGGCCGCGGAGGGACGCCCCGTCTATTCGTTCGGCGCGCGGCGGATGCACCCGGGGATCTCGCCGATGATCGAACGCGCGGCCTACATCGGCGGGTGCGACGGCGTGTCGTCGGTGAAGAGCGGGGAACTGATCGGCCGCGAACCCGTCGGCACGATGGCCCACGCGCTGACCCTCATCCTGGGGGAGGAGCGGGCGTGGCGAGGGTTCGACCGGGTGATCGATCCGAAGATCCCGCGGGTCGCGCTCATCGACACGTTCCAGGACGAGAAGTTCGGCGCGGTGGCCGCGGCCGCCGCCCTCGGTCAGCATCTGGCGGCGGTTCGGCTCGACACCCCGGCCAGCCGGCGAGGCGATTTCGTGTCGATCCTGCGCGAGGTCCGGTGGGAGCTCGACGCGCGCGGCTATTCGAACGTGAAGATCTTCGTGTCCGGGGGCATCGACGAACGTTCGATCCGAACGCTCAACCGCTACGCCGACGCGTACGGCGTGGGCGGTGCGATCAGCAACGGACCCGTCGTGGACTTCGCCCTTGACATCGTCGAGATCGAGGGAGCCCCGAGAGCGAAGCGTGGCAAGCTCTCCGGCAGCAAGCATCTGTGGATCTGCCCCGACTGCGGGAACCGCGGGATCGCGCCGACCACGGCCCGCCTGGGGCACTGTCCACGCTGCGGCCACCGCGTCCGTTCGCTCCTCGAATCGTGGATCGAAGGCGGGCGCCGTCGGCGAAAAGCGCTGCGCCCCAATGAGATCCGTGAAGTTGCACTCGGTGAGACCATGAACGCCCCCGATCCGTTCGGGGCGCACGAGTAGCCCGTTCAGGTGGCAGCCGACACACACGTCCCAAGAGGAGGCGGGAAGGGCCATGGAGTTCCCCGACGATCTCAAGTACACGCGAGAGCACGAGTGGGTGCGCGTGGAGGGTGACCGGCTCCGCGTGGGGATCACCGACTTCGCCCAGGACGCGCTGGGCGACGTCGTCTACGTCGACGTCCCGGAGATCGGGACCGAGGTTCGCTCGGGCGAACCGTTCGGCGAGGTGGAGTCCACCAAGTCGGTGTCCGACGTCTACGCGCCCATCACCGGCATCGTGATCGAACGCAACGAGGGCCTGGGCGACAGTCCTGAACTGGTGAACGAGGACCCCTACGGCGACGGCTGGATGATCATCATCCAGGCGAGCGACCCGGACGAGGTGAACGGCCTCCTCGACGCCGACGCGTACCGAACGTACGCCGAGACCTCGGCGGACGAGTAACCGTTCCGAAGGCGGCAGCGCTGGCCGAACATCGGCAAACGCGCAGGTCAGGGGCGATGGTCGACCCGGCCGATGGCCGTTCGATGGCCGAACCCTCCACCTCGACCTCGGTACCACTCTTGACTGCACCTTGAAGGTTGCGGTAGAGTCCTGCCTCCCAAGAGTCTCGACCTCGTCGAGAGCACGGGGTCGGTCGGAGGCTGAGCGTGGTCTGTACCGCATGTGGACATCGAAACCCACCGGACGCTCACTTCTGCGCGAACTGTGGCCATCCCCTTCAGGAGGACACGACCATCAGCTTCAGCCCCATCGGCGCGGACGAGGAGGTTGCGGCCGATGCGGCGCTCCCTCAGAGTGAGCTCGAGCCGGGTCAGGCCCTCGTGGTCGTCCAGCGCGGCCCGAACGCCGGCTCCAAGTTCCTCATCGACAAGGACGTGACGACCGCCGGACGCCATCCGGAGAGCGACATCTTCCTGGACGACGTCACGGTGTCCCGTCGCCATGTCGAGTTCCGTCGCAGCGACGGCAGGTTCTACGTCCACGACGTGGGCAGCCTGAACGGCACCTACGTCAATCGTCAGCGGGTGGAGGACACCGAACTCGCCAACGAGGACGAGCTGCAGATCGGCAAGTTCAAACTTCGGTTCTTCACGGGGGAGTGATGGTGGCCACACGCAGCTACATGTCGATCGGGGAGATCCTGGTGATGCTCAAGACCGAGTTCCCCGACATCACCATCTCCAAGATCCGGTTCCTGGAGGGCGAGGGGTTGATCGAACCCGAACGCACCCCGTCCGGCTATCGCAAGTTCCGCGACGACGAGGTGCAGCGGCTCCGCACCATCCTGCGCATGCAGCGCGACGAGTACCTTCCGCTGCGCGTCATCAAGCAGAGGCTCGACGAGGGCGACGAGGGACCCACGATGACCGGGAGGCGTTCGGCGTCGAACGACAACGAGTCGAACGGCGAGGAGCTCGCCATCCCGCCGACCGGTTTGCACATGTCGCTGGAGGAGCTCGCCGCGGCCACCGGCGTGGACCGCGAACACATCAAGGAGCTGGAGACGTTCGGCATCCTCGGGTCGCACGGGATGAACGGCGACAAGTACTACGACGGCGACGACTTCGTGGTGCTGTCGATCGTCAAGGACTTCTTCAAGTACGGCGTGGAGGCGCGCCACCTGACGATGTATCGCCACTTCGCCCAGCGCGAGGCCAGCTTCTTCGAATCCATCGTCGCCCCGACGCTGCGCCAGAAGAACCCCGACGCTCGCCGCGAGGCGTCCGCCAATCTCACCGAGATGGCGGCGCTGGCCCGAAAGCTGAAGCAGGCGCTGCTGCGGGCGAACCTTCGCGAATACCTGCAGCATCCGTAGCCCGGACCTGACCAGGCGTCGACGCCCTTCGGGCCCTCCCGGCCTTCTCCGCCGCGCCGCGGCGCTGATCATCGCGGTCGCGTTCGTCGTCACTTCCTTCGCCGCAACCGCGTCGGCGCCACCTGCTGCCGCGAGCGGGCCGAACGTCCCCCCGCCCACGCCCGCCACGCCGGGAGGCCCGCCCATCCCGCAACCCACCTCGCTGCACACGCCCGAGCCCGGTCTCACGCCGCCGCCGATCACCGCCGACGAGGTGCTGGTAGAGGATCTCGATACCGGACAGGTGTTGTTCGCCAAGCAGCCGAACCATCGCCGTCCCATCGCCAGCCTGACCAAGCTGATGACCGCCCTGCTGGTCCTGCGCCACGACCCTCTCGGCGCCGCCCTGGCGATGAACGAGCGCGTGGCGAAGCAACCGCTGTCCTCGCTGCAGCTGAAGGTGGGGGAGCGGGTGGGCGTTCGCGCACTCCTCTACGCGGCCCTGCTGCAGTCGTCGAACGACGCGGCGGTGGCCTTGGCCCAGTTCAGCGACGCGATCCTGCACGACGACGGCGGCGGGAGCGTCGAACGGTTCGTCGGGACGATGAACTCGACCGCCGAGGAGATGGGCCTGGACGACACGCGCTTCGCCAGCCCCAACGGGCTCGACGACCGCGGCTACTCGACGGCGCACGACCTTGCTGCCCTGGCTCGAACCGACTTCTCCATGCCCTTGTTCGCCCGGATCGTTCGAACGAAGTCCTACGACGTCCACACCAGCACCGGTCCGGTCCGCCATGTCCAGAACCGCAACGTCCTGCTGTGGCTCTACCCCGGTGACATCGGCGGCAAGACAGGGTTCACCACGCCCGCCGGCCACTGCCTGGTGACAGCAGCCCAACGAGACGGCCGCCGCGTCCTGGTGGTGGTGTTGGGGGAGCGGGAGACGGCGTTCGACGATGGGGCCGCGCTGCTGAACTACGGCTTTACGGGATTCCGCAAGCAGGTCCTGTTCGCCAGGGGAGACCTGGTCGGCTCCCTTCATCTCGCCACCGGCCACACCGACGTCCGGGCCGACGAGGGCGTCACGAAGGACGTAGCGGCGAACGCTACCGTCGCCGTCACCTTCGAGCCCGCGCCGCAAGCGCGAACGCTCCCCATCCGGGCGGGCGAACGCGTCGGCCAGGTGGTGGCGACAGTCGAACGGCACCGTACTGGCCAGAGCGCCGGCCGTCGCCGCGACCGCGCTGCCATTGCCTCGGCCCGGGCGACCGCACCCGCCCGACCACGACGGTCCGTTCGACGCCGTCCTGCGCGTCCTTCAGGCCGTGGCTCGTTCGGTGCTCGGGCCGTTCCTATACTGACGAACGGTGTCGGACGAGACGGCGGTCCTGTACGCGGCGGAGCAGATCGAACGGCGCGTGCACGAGCTGGGGGATGCGATCAGCGGCGACTACGCGGGGCGTTCGCCCGTCCTGGTCTCGGCCCTCAAGGGCAGCACGATGTTCCTGGCCGACCTCATCCGCCGCGTCGATCTCCCGCTGCGGGTCGACTTCATGTCGATCAGCCCGTACGGCCCGGGTCACGCCTCCGACGGCTTCAAGGTGGTCCGCGTCCTGAAGGACCTCGACCACGACATCGGCGGCCAGGATGTGTTGATCGTGGAGGATCTCATCGACACCGGCCTCACGCTGTCCTACCTCATCGCCACGCTGCACGATCGCCGGCCGGCCAGCATCAGGGTCTGCACGCTGCTCGACAAGACGGTCCGCCGGATCGCGCCGCTCGAGATCAGCTACACCGGGTTCGACTGTCCCGACCTGTTCGTCGTGGGCTACGGACTGGACCACCGCGAACGCTACCGCAACCTCCCGTTCATCGCGATCCTGCCCGAGTCGGTCAAGCGGCAGGAAGGCGTGGACCTCGAACGCCTGATGGTAAGCCATGACGTTGCCGGGGCGAGGGGCGATGCGTAGATTGAAGCCACGACCATGATCGAGCTGAACCTCGTCGGCGTGCGGGTCGAGCTGCCCACCAATCAGCCGATCGTGTTGCTCAAGGAGCGCGAGGGCGAGCGCTACCTTCCGATCTGGGTGGGCGCCATGGAGGCCACCGCCATCGCTTTCGCCCTCCAGGGCATCCCCACGCAGCGTCCGATGACCCACGACCTCATGAAGAACGTGCTGGAGGAGGTGGGCGTTCACATCGAACGCATCGTCATCACCGAACTGAAGGACGGCACCTTCTACGCCATGATCAACCTGGCCCAGAACGGCAGCCGGTTCGAGGTGTCCTCGCGGCCCAGCGACGCCATCGCGTTGGCCGTTCGGGTGAACGTCCCCATCTTCGCCAACGAGGAGGTCCTGACGGAGGCCTCCATCGTCATCCGCGACGACGAGGAGCAGGAGGTCGAGAAGTTCCGGGAGTTCCTCGAACAGGTGAACCCCGAAGACTTCGAGCCCTGATCGCCACCCACCGGGCCCCCCGTTCGACCGACGCCGCCTCCGCCATCCGGGCTCGCTGAAGAGGTGGAGGGGTGATTCCGGGCCCCTTCGGTTCAGGCCGGGCTTACCTTGAGCCCCCGGACGTGCCGATATCCGTGACATGGAGCCGTTCTCCGGGTGGCGGACGCTGTGGCGATACGTGGCGGGCCTCGTCCTGTGCGCGGTCCTGGGGTGGTTCGCGTTCGCCAAGGCCGAACCGGTCCCGTTGCTGTCGCTGGTCGACCTCGGCTTCCACGAACTCGGCCACCTCCTGACCTACGTCCTGCCGCCCGTCATCACCGCGGCCATGGGGTCGATCACGCAGGTGCTGGTGCCGCTCGGGCTGGCGACGTATTTCCTGCTGCGGCGGGACCGCCTGGGCGGAGGAGCGTGCCTGGCGTGGGCGGCGACCTCGGCCCAGAACGCCAGCGTGCACGTGGCGGACGCGCCGTTCCAGCGCCTCCACCTCATCGGCGGCCAACACGACTGGGCGTTCGTCCTGGGACCGAGGCATCTCAACATGCTCGACAAGGCCCACGTCATCGCGGCGATCGTCCACGGCGCCGGACTGTTCATGCTGCTGGCCGGCGTGGCGGTGTGCGTTTCGGGTGCGTTCGTCACGCTGAAGCACGAGTCGATGCCCGGCGAACAGGTCCACGCCCCGGTGGACATGTCTTCTTGGGGCACCGACGATCCCCGACGCCGCAACGCGAACGGAGAGCTCCTCCCGCTGTAGAGCCGGCCGGGCCGAACGCCCAAGAGGATCGACAGGGGCAGGGGCCCGTGATAACCTGCGCTACGTCATCGTAATTACGG
>DAIMKN010000085.1:0-10101 GCA_036721725.1 Actinomycetota bacterium | reverse complement strand
GTGGTCGGCAACGAGATCATCCACGCTCGAACGGACGGCATCGGCATCCTCACGCCGGACGTCGCGGTGGCGTTCGGCTGCAGCGGGCCCGTCCTGCACGCCAGCGGCGTCGCCATGGACGCGCGCAAGGATGAACCGTACGAGAAGTACGCCGAGGTGGACTTCGACATCCCGGTGGGGCGTAACGGGGACTGCTTCGACCGCCTGTGGGTGCTGGTCGAACGGATGCACGAGAGCTGCAAGATCATCGAACAGTGCATGGAGAAGCTCCCCGCCGGCCAGTACATCGCGGCCAAGCTGCCCAAGAAGGTCAAGCCGCCGGAGGGTGAGATCTACGTTCGAACGGAGAACCCGCTGGGGCTGATGGGCTACTACGTGGTCGGCGACGACAGCGACTATCCGTACCGGCTGAAGATGCGAACGGCGTCGTTCTCGAACGTCTCGATGATCCCGGCGCTGCTGCCGGGGACGCTGATGCCCGACCTCATCGCCATCCTGGGCAGCGTGTTCTTCGTGGTGGGCGACATCGACCGCTAGCCGTCGCAGTTCGTTCGGTCAGTTCGATGCTCGTTGCGCGCGGTGCTATTGCTTCCCGCGACCCAGTACCGCTGCCACGATGATCGGCACGCCGATCATGAACGCGATGAAGACCCACCCTTGCCACACGAACACTCCGAGCATCTCGGGTCCGTCCTTCCGTTCGTCGCTCATTGCTTGGCGGATCGGTGCCTAACGGCGACCATCCTACCGCTCCGCCGCTCGGAGGGGGTGGTCCATGACGCGTGCGTGCGCGGCGGTCAGGTCGCCCACGACGGCGGCGGCACGTCTCCGACGCCGAGACAGAGAACGAAGAATCCTCCCACGCCCGCGGGGTCGATCAGCGCCGAGGCGCCGCTGCGGGCGGACCAGGCCCTCACAGCATCCACCCCGCGCCGCTCCCCGAGCGCCGCGACCTGTTCGGCCCGGGTGCGTTCGGCCCACTCCCGGAACCCCAGGGCCAGGAGGACCTCGCGTTGGGAGCGGGGAGGCCATGCGCGAAGGGCGAGCGAGCCGGCGTGGCGGATCGCCGCCTCGACATCGACTCCTGCCGTGATGTCCCGGTGCCCCGGATCGGCCAGCAGGTCCGCGCCGACCCGATGCCCCCGGTAGGTGTGGGGCGCAGCCGCGGGGCCGTAGTCCACGAGCCACAGGTAGCCGCGTTCGAACCGCGACGCGGCGACGTCCAGGAACTCGAACATCGCGCGGGGGACGATGGCAAGTTCGCCCGGGGGGATGGTGGTGCCGGGAGCTTCGGCAACGACTCGGCCCTCGGACCACCCGAAGTCATCGCCCGACACCGTGACGAGGAGCTCGACCGCGCCCGCGTCCGTGCCGCGGACAAGGTCGAACGGGAGGTTGTCCAGCAGCTCGTTCGCCAGCAGGCAGCCGGCGGGGGCGGGTGGGACATCCTCCAGTCTCTCCGCCGCGGCCAGGCCGCGGGACGCCAGCGCCCGGCGAGCCGCCGCCCCTCGTTCGACCGCCACGAACTCCATCGCGGAGCGAGCCTCCGCGTCGAGTGCGCCGAGCATCTGGGAGGCGAGGGTGCCATCGCCCGCCCCCGCCTCGATGAGCCGAAAGGGAGCGGGCCGTCCCAGGAGCGTCCACAGCTCCTCGACCTGACGGGCCACCAGCGCGCCGAACACCGGCGAGAGGTGCGGGCTGGTGACGAAATCGCCGGCCGGTCCCACCGGCAGCCCCGCGTAGTAGCCGCCTGGACCGTACAGGGCGAGCTCCATGAACCGCGAGAACGGGATGGGACCGTCGGCCTGGATGGCGTCTGCGATGGCCTCCGCCGGTGTCCCGCCGGTCGCCGCCTTCGGTGGGCGGGGGGAGGCTGTCTCCGAACTCATGCCTGCCATGATTCCAGGGTGTCCGGTCAGCCGCGCCGACAGCCCCTGATGAGCGAACGCCTCCCGTGACCGAGCCCGCGATCGTCGCGGCCCGCCCTGCGGCGACGGTGGTCGTCGTTCGGTCCGCGGCGTCGCGCGGCGGTTCCAAGGCTGACGGGCCGGACGCCGGGGGCATCGAGGTGCTCGTCCTGCGCCGCTCGGCGGCCTCGCGGTTCGCCCCCGGCTTCGTCGTGTTCCCGGGCGGTGCGGTCGAGGAGGGCGACCACGACGTGGCTCGCCGATGGTTCGGCACGCCGAACGAGGCCGCCCGAGCCTGCGCCGTCCGCGAACTGGCCGAGGAGACCGGATTGGTGCTCACGGACCACGGCCTGGTCCAACCGCACGGGACCATGACTGACGATCGGGCGTTCGAACCGCCAACGTCGGCGCAACTTGTCGAACTGGCCCGGTGGGTTGCGCCCGACTTCCTTTCCGTCCGGTTCGACGCGCGCTTCTTCGCCGTGGAGGCCGGGCCGGCTCTGGTTCCCACCCCCGACGGCGTGGAGGCCGACCGGGCCTGGTGGGCGACGCCCCGGGAGGTCCTCGAGGATCAGCGAGCCGGCACGGCGCAGCTCATGTGGCCGACCTTCAAGATGCTCGGGGCGCTGTCCTCCTGCCGGAGCGTTCGAGACGTCCTCGCCCTCAAGGTCGAACAGGTCCCGCCACCGGGAGTGACCCCGGCGAGGGCGGCATCGACAGAGCCACCTGAGGCGTCGCCGTGACCGAGGCCGTTCGCATCTCGCGCATCCTCGCTCCGAACCCGGGTCCGTACACCCTGGAAGGCACGAACACGTGGATCGTCGGTCGGGACCCCGCGGTGGTCATCGATCCTGGGCCGAACGACGACGGCCACCTCGAGACCGTGGCCGACGAGGCCGGCCCGGTCGCCCAGATCCTCCTCACCCATCGCCACCTGGATCATGCGGAGGGCGCGCCCCGGCTGGCCGAACTCACCGGCGCAACCGTTCGGGCGTTCGATCCATTGATGTGGCAGGACCCGCTCCGGGACGGGGAGGAGTTCCTGGTCGGAGGGGGCAGGGTGCGCGCGGTCCACACGCCCGGCCACACCCACGACCACGTGGTCTTCTGGGAGCCCGACGCGAAGCTGTTGTTCACGGGAGACGCGGTGCTGGGGCGGGGGACGAGCGTGGTGGATCCCCCGGACGGCGATATGGCGTTGTACGTGGCGTCGCTCCGAACGATGCTGGAGCTTCGTCCGACCACCATCTATCCCGGTCATGGGCCGACCGTCGACGATCCCGCGGCAAAGTTGAAGGAGTATCTGGACCACCGGACCCTGCGCGAGCGACAGGTCCTGGCGGAGCTGGCGGGCGCCGACAGGCCGGCGACGCCGCAGGAACTCGCGGTCGGGATCTACACCGGCTACCCGACGGAGCTGCAACCGGCGGCGGCGCGTTCGGTCCTGGCCCACCTGTTCAAGCTCGAGACCGAAGGGCGGGTGCGCCGAACCGGCGAGGTCACGTTCGAACTTGCCGCGACGGAACAGCCACCTCACGAGGACGACCGGTCGTAGACGACGTAGGACCGCCCCGCCCTGCCCACGCGGCCCTGCCGGACCAGCTCCGCCAGCGCCCGGTTGACGCTCTCCCGGGTCGCGCCCACCAGCCCGGCCAGCAGCTCCTGTCCCAGGGGCAGCTCGATCCGAACGCCCCCCGGCCACGGCCGGCCGAACGTCTCCGCCAGTTCGATGAGCACATCGCCGAGGCGATCCGGAACCCGCTGGGTCAGGGTTCGACCCAGCCGCCGCTGCCATAGCCGAACCTCCGAAGCACGCGCCGCCGCCAGCCACCGCGCCGCCGCGGGGTCGCGTTCGAACTCGGTCGGCGTCAGTCGCGTCACCTCGGAGGCGACCAGCGCCCGGATCTCGGCGCCGTCCACCCCTTCCACCAGCGCTCCCGGCCCGCACACCGCGAGGTGGCCACGGCGCCCCGCGAGCGAGGACACGGATACCAGCAGCGCACCCGTTCGCACCAGCCAGCAGCAGGACGAACGATCGCTCTCGCGCATCAGAACCTGGTCGCCCTCGAGACGCCGGGACACCGACAGAAGGGCGACCGGAACAGGAGGTCGCCCATCGCTGGAGACCCGTTCGGCGAGGGGGAGGAAGGTTCGGGGCGAGCCCATGTGACCTCCCTCCGGGGGACGTGCGAAGTGTACGCCGGGCCACCGACAGAGTCCAGGCGCGGAGCCTCGGCCCGGCCTGCGCAGGCGGCTATCATCGGTTCCCCATCGGCGGTCGTTCGGAGGTGAGGGAGACGGCGCAGGGCATGCACGTGTCGGCTCGAACGGATCCCGAGGGCGAGTCCGGGACCGACGCGTTCGGCTACGGCCCGACGGACCGGGCGGCCCTGCTCGGCGCGGTCCGGGAGGACATCCGCCACACTCTGCGGACCGGTTGGATCGATCCGTCCCTCGAGGCCGCCGCGACCAGCCCCGTCTTCTTCACCGCCGCCTGGTCCGCCATCCGCCCGAACATCGGCAAGAGCTTCCTCCTGGTGGCGAAGGGCGTTCGGACCCAGGCCGCCGACCTGGTGCGTTCGTGGCAAGACCCGCCCAACCTCCGCAAGCGCCTGGTCGCCACGTCGAACGAACGCGACCTCGTCCGCATGGAAGAGGCCGCGCGTTCCGCCCACCAGGTGACGGCGAAGGTGGCCATCGTCGTCCACGCACTGCACCTCGCGGTCCGCCGCCAGCCGATCGGGGGGACCGGCCACGAGGAGCCGCCCGTTCGCCGCGGCATCCCGGAATGGCAGCAGTGGATGACCCTTAAGCCCGTGTCGATCGCGTCGCGGCCGCTGCTCGAGGAGGCCACGGCGACGCTCGACCTCCCCGCCGCACCGGCCACGCTGCGGTTGTTCGCGCCGTGGCCGGCCGCGATGGAAGGACTGTGGCGTTCAGTACAGCCGCTGACCGCGACGGCCGGGTGGGGCGACGCGGTGGCTCGGCTTCGGCGGATCGTTCGGGCCGGCGTCTCCACCCTCCCGCATCCCGTCGAACTGCAGTGGATGGCGCTCAGGGAGAAGGGCTTCACCGATGCCGAACGCACCGAGCTGACGGATCTCCTGGCCAGGCACGACGAGGCCATGGCATCCCAGGCGCTGCTGGCGGCGTTCGCGTGGCTTTCGTTCGGCTCGGCCGAGATCGCGCTGGAGGCCTGAGCCGGTGCGCGCGCAGTTCCTGCGGGCCGACGACGAGGTCGCCTCCGCCGTGTGGACCGGCCGCGACATCGAGATCGAGACGAACGACGACGCGGCGCGCACGGCGCTCCGCCGCGTGTTCCAGCGAACGGCGGTTGTGGTCGACGACGCTGCCCTGCGCTCGAACGGGACCTCGGGGCCGGCCACGCTGCAACCCGGTTCGCTCCGATGGTTCACGGCCGTCGCGCGGGCCCGCGGGGAGGCCGAGGGGTTCCACGTTCGGTTCCTCCCCGAGGCGCCCGCCGCGATGGGCTGGGACCCGGCCGGTGCGTACCGGCCGTTCTCGGACACCATCGAACGCCTCGAGTCCCTGACCGTCTATCGTTCGGCCGACGCCACCGAGGCGGGCGGATCGCGTCCGGAGGGCTGACCTGGCGTTTCGTCGTGTCACACCCCGGGAGTAGCATCGCCTCCGTGATCTTCCAGCCCGATCCCGTCCAGCAGGCCGTCCTCGACCATGTTCGAGGTCCCCTCCTGGTGAACGGCGGGCCCGGGACGGGGAAGACCGCCGTCCTTCGCGAGCGGTTCGCCCGGCTCATCGAACGCGGCGCTGAGCCCGAACGCGTCGCGCTGGTCGTTCGAACATCCCGGGCCCGAACGGAGACCCGCGACGTCCTGCTGGCGCGGCTCGCCGAACGCTCCCTGCCCGGCCTGCAGGTCCTCACGTTCCACGCGCTGGCCCACCGCGTCCTGGGACAGCGGTGGGACGCGTTGGGCTACCCGGAGGCGCCGGTCGTGCTGTCTTCCGCCGACCAGGCGGGACGGGTCCGGGACCTGCTGGACGGGGAGGATGATCCCGCGGCGTGGCCGGTGTACAGCGCGATGCTGCCGCTCCGAGGGTTCGCCGACCAGCTCCGCCAGTTCGTGCTGCGGGCCCAAGAGGCCCTGCTCACGCCGGAGGAGGTCTCGGCCCGGGCCAAGGCGCGGGGTCTGGCCGGCTGGCTGGAGGTGGCGGCGTTCTACCGGCGCTACCTCGACGTGCTGGGCGAGGAGAGCGAGGTGGATTTCGCCGGGCTGTTGGTCCAGGCGGCGGTGGGCGCGAGCAAGGGCGGGCCGGCGTTCGACCACCTCCTGGTGGACGACTATCAGGACGCCACGTTCGCCGCCGAACGCCTCCTGGTGGACCTGGCCCCGGAGAGTCTGGTGGTGGCCGGAGATCCCGGCGCCCACGTCTTCTCGTTTCAGGGAAGCACGAACGTCCCCCTGGACCGGTTCGCCGAGCTGGCCGGTGCCCAGCGCCTCGACCTTGCCGTGAATCACCGGTCACCGAACGGCCTGGTGGCGGAGGCGCGTTGCACGCCGCACACCTCCGACGAGTTCGCCCTGGTGGCCTCCGAGCTGCGGCGGGCCCACGTGGAGGACGAGGTCTCGTGGGGCTCGCTCGCCGTCGTGGTGCGGCGGCTGGGAACGCAGGTGGAGGGGTTGCTGCGGGCGCTGGACGACGCCCGTGTTCCTCGTTCGGCTCCCGAGGCCGGTCTGGCGCTGCCCGCCGAGCCGGCCGTCGTGCCGTTCGTGCTGGCGATGCGGTGGATCGCCAGGCCGTCGGCCCGGGAGGATCTGGCCGAAGCCCTCCTGACCTCCGACGTCGTGGGGTTGTCGCCGGCCGTGGCCCGGGGGCTGGTGCGGGCGGCCCGAGCGAACGGTGTGTCCCCGGCGGCGCTGCTGGCGAGCGACGCCGCGTTCCCCCTCGAGCCGTCGTCGGAGGCTCGCCAGCTGGAGCTCGGCGCGGAGGAGGAGGACGAGCCTGACCGACCGGTCCTGACACCGGAGGAACGGGCCGCGCTGGCCTCGGCTCGGTCCGTGCTTGCGGCGGCGGAAGCTCGAACATCCTCGGTCGTGGACGCGTTCGGCGCGCTGTGGCGCGGGTTGCCGTACGCGGCCCGGCTGGTGGAGGCGGGAGAGGCGGGAGGCGACTCCTGGCAGGGGCGGAGCGACCTCGACGCGGTGGTGGCGTTCGCCGGCGCGGTGACCCGCGCGTCGGAGCGCCCGGACGCGTCGGTGGAGGCGTTCCTGCTCGCCCTGGAGGGTGGTCCGGACGCGCCCGGGCTGTGGCCCGACCTCCCGTGGACGGGGGCTGGGGCGGGGGCCGGTGAGGCGGTGCACGTGCTGACGGCCCACGGCGCGGCCGGGCGGGAGTTCGACACGGTCGTCGTGGTCGGTGCGGAGGAAGGAAGCTTCCCCAGCCTGTCGCGGCCCGAGCCGATGTTCGACCTCGGGATCCTGGAGCGCGACGTCAGCCAGTCCGAACGCAACCGCCTCCGTCTGGAGGACGAACGGCGGTTGTTCGACGTCGTGGCGTCGAGGGCCCGGCGCCGGGTGCTGTTCACGGCCGGTGACGCGCCGGGCGAGGATCCCGCGGCCAGCTCGCGGTCCCGGTTCGTGGCCGCCGCGGGCGTGACGTGGCAGGACGAACGCCTGCCGGCGGACCGGACGCCGCTCACGGTGGCGGAGGCGGCGGGCGCGTGGCGGCGGGTGCTGGCGACGCGTTCGGCATCACCCGGCCGGCGGCTGGCGGCGCTGGACGGACTGCTATCGCTCGGCGAGGAACCGGACCGGTGGTGGTTCCAGCGCGATTGGACAGGCACCGACCGACCTCTACACGAGCACCTCCGGGTGTCCTACTCCAAGCTCGACCGGCTCGACAACTGCGAGCTGCAGTTCGTGCTGGGCGAGGAGCTCGGCCTGGAGGGACGCTCCGGCTTCTACGCGTGGGTCGGCCACCTGGTGCACCGCATCATCGAGGACTGCGAGAACGGGGAGGTCGAACGCTCCACGGAGGCGCTGGTGGCGGCGGCCGAGGAGCGGTGGCAGCCCGAACAGTTCCCGTCGTTCGCGGTGTCGGAGGCGTTCCGGCGCCTGGTGACGCGAACGGTCCTCCCGGCGTGGATGCGGGAGTACGGAGAGACGGCGGCGCTTGCCACCGAGATCGGGTTCGAGTTCGAGTTCGCCGGGGCCACCGTTCGCGGCTTCATCGACCGGATCGGGGCGGCCGGGGAAGGCTCGCAGATCACCGACTACAAGACGGGCAAGGCCAGGAACGCGGCGAAGGCGGAGGAGAACCTCCAGCTCGGCATGTACTACCTCGCGGTCCAGCACACGGACGCGCTGGCCGAGTTCCGACCCGTGAAGTCCGTGGAGCTGGCGTTCCTCCGCGACGACATTCGTGGCGAGATCGCTCGCACCGCCATGTGCTTCACCATGGACAACGAACCCGAGTATCTGGCCATGATGACCGAACGCCTGACGGGCCTGATCGAACGCCTGGCGGGCCTGTACCGCGACGAGGTCTACCGGCCGAGCCCGGAGGCGAAGTGCCGAGTGTGTGACTTCAAGCAGCTGTGTCCGCTGTGGCCGGAGGGGGGCGAGGTCTTCCCGCTCCGGGTGGAGGTGGTGGGGTCATGAACTCTCAAGGCCTGCCTCCCGTGCCGCCGGAGATCGCCCTGGCCATGGGGGGAGCGCCGCCCACCGACGAACAGTGGCGCGCCATCTCCATGCCGCTCGAGCCGGCCGTGATCGTGGCGGGGGCAGGTTCGGGCAAGACCTCGGTCATCGCGGCCCGCGTGGTGTATCTGGCGCTGGTCCACTCCGGCCGGATCGCCGCCGACCACGCTGGCGTGCCCCCGGGGAGCGTGCTGTGCCTCACGTTCACCAACAAGGCGACGGACAACCTCATCCTGCGCATCCGCCGGGCCCTCATGTCGCTGGATCTTCCGAGCGGTGAGGAGCCCACGGTGCTCAACTACCACGGCTTCGCCAACCAGGTCCTGGAGCGGCATGGTCTCCTGGCGGGCGTCGAACCGGGCCAGCGCATCCTGACCCCCGCCCAGCGCACCGAACTCTGCGCCCGCGTCCTGGACCAGATGGCGTTCGAACACGTCTCTTCGGAATGGCAGCCCACGCTCATCGACAAGATCCTGTCGCTGGCCGACCAGGCCGCGAACCACCGGGTCACGCCGCGGGAGGTGGCCGACTTCGCCCGGGGCCGCCTGGCGGAGCTCCGTCAGCACCGCAGCGACAAGGCGTTCGGCGCGGCCCAGCAGCGCATCGAGCTGGCCGAGGCCGTCCAGCGGTTCCAGGACCTGAAGCGGGACCGGGGCGTGATCGACTTCGGCGACCAGATCACGATGGCCCTCGACATCGTCGAACGCTTCCCCGAGGTCCGGCGCGACTTCCGCAGCCGCTATCAGGCTCTGGTGCTCGACGAATATCAGGACACGAACGTGGCCCAGGCCGAGCTCATCGCGGGGGTGTTCGACGAGGGCTTTCCGGTCATGGCCGTGGGCGACCCCGACCAGAACATCTACGCGTGGCGTGGGGCCAGCCTGTTCAACCTCCTGAACTTTCAGGACCAGTTCTGCGTTCGGCCCGACGTTCCGGCCCAGAAGCTGCCGCTCTACACGAACTTCCGCTCCGGCGCCCGGATCCTCGGCGCGGCGGACCACGTGCTGGCGTCGGTGCCCGAGACGCAGCGGGCGGACCCCGACAAGCTGCTGCGGCCCCATCCGTCCCGGGGCGAGGGGGAGGTTCGCCTGGTCCGCCTGGGCGACGAGTGGGCGGAGGCCGCCTGGTTGGCGGATCGGACCGTCGAACAGCACGCCGCCGGGACGCCGTGGCACGAGATCGCCGTGCTGTGCCGTTCGAGCCGGCTGTTCCTGACGCTGCAGGAGGCGTTCGTCGAACGCAAGGTGCCCGTGGAGATCGTGGGGCTGGCCGGGCTGATCAAGATGCCCGAGGTGGTGGAGGTGCTGGCCTACGCCCGCGCCGCGGCCGACCCGGAGGCCTCCGTGGGACTGGCCCGGATCCTGCTGGGGCCTCGGTACCGGGTGGGGTTCAAGGACGTGGCGCGGGTGGCGGCGTGGGCCCGGCAGCAGAACCGCGGCCGGCGCGGCGCGGACGAGGAGGAGCAGTCGCCGTTCCTGTTCGCCGAGGCGCTGGAGCACCTGGACGAACTCGAG
>DAIMKN010000084.1:0-10103 GCA_036721725.1 Actinomycetota bacterium | reverse complement strand
AGTGCCTCGAGTACGCCGTCCGGACCGGCGAGGCCCACGGGATCTGGGGCGGCCTGAACGAACTCGAACGCCGCGTCCTGGTACGCCAGCGCACCTGCGCCGCGCTCTCGATGGTTCCTTTTCCCGACGAGGCCTGAGGCTCGCCGCTGCGC
Source organism: Actinomycetota bacterium (assembly GCA_036721725.1). Classification (GTDB taxonomy): domain Bacteria; phylum Actinomycetota; class UBA4738; order UBA4738; family UBA4738; genus DAIMKN01. The sequence goes on along the minus strand of DAIMKN010000084.1, from coordinate 9,951 downwards.
TACCGTAGCCGCGTGGATGTGGAAGCGCGCCTGCGCGAACTCGGCATCGACCTCCCCACCGCCGCCCGCCCCCTTGCGTCCTATGTCCCGGTTGCGGTGAGCGGCAGCTTCGCGTTCGTCTCGGGCCAGGTCCCGCTGGACGAGGGCAAGGTGATGGTGGCCGGCAAGCTCGGTGATGGCGTGTCGTTGGAAGAGGGCCAGGCCGCGACCCGCCGTTGCGCGCTGCAGGCGCTGGCCGCGCTCCGCGACGAACTCGGCACGCTTGACCGCATCACCAAGGTCGTTCGGGTCGGCGTCTTCGTCGCCTCGGCCGAGGGCTTCACCGACCAGCCCAAGGTGTCGAACGGCGCCAGCGACCTGTTCGTGGAGGTGTTCGGCGAGGCCGGCCGCCACGCTCGGGCCGCCGTCGGCGTCGCCGAGCTGCCGCTCGGCGCCGCCGTCGAGGTCGAGGTGACGGTCGAGATCACCGACCCAGGCTGAGCGCGAACTGAAGAGGGCGTCGCCCAGCCTCACCCGATGTCAGAGTCGCTCCGCTCGCGGATCAGCTCGTCTTCTTGATGATGGCCTGGATCTGCTTGCGGTCGAACGCCCGAAGGGTGGTGGTGCGGATGTTCCCTATGGCTCCGACCTCGAGCGCAACCGCGGTCATCGTCTCGTCGTCTTTGACCTGAACGATGGCGACGATGTCGTAGTTGCCGAGCGTCCAGTGGATGCTCTGGAGCGTTCCGCCGTGCTTCTTCACCAGCTCGCCGAAGGCGTCCGCCCGCTTGGCGGTGTCTTTGAAGCCGGCGATGCCCTTCTCAGTCCAGTTCACCAACGCGACGTACGTGGCCACGTGCTCCTCCCTTTCCTCGCGGCGGCTCCGGATGGCCCCGGGCCCCTGCCTTCTCTTACTCCTGCACGGCGTCAAGTGCAACCGGGCAGCAGCTTCCCATGTGCTCGGGCCCGGATCCGGAGGTGCCCACTTCGGGGCGGCCCTGGCCGTCGGGGATCTCGAGAGGTCCCGAAGGAACGCGCTCGCGGTGTCCTCGACCTGGTGAGCGAATGGCATGCATCCGTCGTAGTTCGGCTTCGGATGGAAGTCGCAGGACTGACTTGCGGAATGGCTTCGCATAGCCAAATGCGAATGGAGGAGAGAGGACGGTACTCGAACCCACCCATGAGCACGCTGGATGCCTTCAGACTGCTCGCGCGGCCGGACTTCGCGGAGCGGTTTCGAGGCCGAGCGAGAGGACCAACCGCTGGAGGCAGTGAATCTCGCAAGGGGCCGGTCGGCCCCATCCACTTGCGGACCCATCGATCGGTCGGAAGGGCTCTAGCGCGCGCCTGACGTTTTGCCGCCTCGGAGCTGCCCTCCGCGTACGTTACGTTGAGGCCGCCGAGGACGACGTTCGGCAGTTGGACATCCCGCCGTTCCGACCAATCCCGGTTTTCATCCCCGCCCGTCATTCGTTGCGAACCGGCGCGGGCTCCGCACCAACCCTCGCGAATCGGATGGCCCGGATGGCCCCGATGGCGCGCCCGGCGGTGGCGGTGGCACTGCCATGAGCGCGTGGACCAGAGGGGACGCTACTCGAACCTACCACGGAGTAGGTTACTAGCCCTGTTCGCAAGGCCTGAATGGCAGCAGACCCTCCGTGAGCTGCATGGACAGTTGATCAAGCACCGTCGGCGATGAGCCCTTCCGACCAGCGTCCTATCTCGAAGGGGGCGTTGTGGCGCTAGGCCAATGGCAGCACGACCCCGACGGTCCGATTCAGATAATCCCGCTTACGGAGTGCGCCAACCGCCAGCCTGGCGTCGGCAGGGAAGGCTAGTCGCGAAAGAGCGTGAGGCGAGGGGGGCGGCTACCGCCTTCGCGCCAAAACGAATATGACCACGATCGCCACGACCACGACGACGATGACGATAGGGATACCGACCGACAGCCCGAGCATCCTGTCCTCCTCGTCTTCTCCACTTGGCCTCGACTCGACTCGAGGCTACAGGCTGCGGCGGCGATCGCCAAACACCTCCCGGGCGGAATCGCCCAGGAGATGGACCCGGTCGGCACAGCGGTGGCCCGCCAGCCACGACCTCATAGACGCTGGTCGGTCTCTGACCACCGGTCCGCATCGGGCACCGAGAAATCCCACACCCTGACGGCCTCCGCTAGCACCCTCCCCGGCCTGAAGGAGCTCGTATCGAGAACACGCTGCTGCATGGAAGAGTCGATGGGTCTTGATCGGGCCATCCGCGGCGTCCTCATTGCCAACCGAACGGCGCTGGCGTCCGGGGCTCCGATCGGCCTGCGGATGATCCGTTCGCACGGACGTTATCGTGAACTCGTGACGGAGAAGACAGGGCGACCGGGGCCTCGGACGCGATACGTCACCGCTCGCATGCGCGTTGCCATCGCAGGTGCCGGAGGAATCCTCACCTACGGTGTTGGGGCCTTGCTCGCCCCCTGGCAGGTCGCCGTGCTCCTTGGATGGGACGTGATGGCGGCTACGTTCCTGATCTGGGTCTGGTGGACGATACGGGGCTCGGACAGCGCAGAGACGGCGAGGCTCGCGAAGACCGAAGATCCGTCGCGAGCTCTGGCGGACCTGGTGTTGGTGTCGGCGAGCGTGGCGAGCCTCCCGGGCGTCGGCTTCGCGCTGGTCAAGGCATCGAGTGACGCCGGAGCGGCCCGGGACATGATCACCGCTGTCGCCGTCATGACCGTCGCGCTTTCGTGGTTACTGGTCCACCTCGCGTTCACCTTGCGATACGCGGACCTCTACTACGCGGCCGACGGAGGGATCGACTTCCACGACGATCGAACCCCTGACTATGGGGACTTCGCATACGTCGCGTTCACCATCGGGATGACGTTCCAGGTCTCGGACACCGATCTCGTCTCGCGGCCGATCCGGATGACTGCGTTACGCCACGCCCTTCTGTCATATCTGTTCGGTATCGCCGTGATCGCGACCACGATCAACGCCATCGCCAGCCTGCTGAACCATTAGACGGCATTCTTTGCGGGTCAGGCTTACGACCGAGGTGGCGCGGCTATGTTTCGAGCAAGCGTTCCGGCTCGACCATCACGCGCCCCAGCTCGGCGCGGGAGTGGAGGTCGACCCTGCGGCAGACAGGGGCGAGGTTCGCTTCGACCGGCTTGGGGCTGAGGAAGGTGCGTTCGGCGATCTCCGCGGTTGGTCAGCCTGGTTGCGACGAGCCGGGCTCCTCCTCCGGCGGCGCCCGGCGCCCGGCGCCCGGCGCCCGGCGCAACGAGATCACTGCAGGTCGTGCGGCGTCGTCCGCGCGTCGCGGGGTCGAGACCTCTGCGACGAGTGCCGGGCGGAGGCTGACTGCAGACGGACGCCGGTGGCCGAGGCAGGGAGGCCGGCCATCAGAACACGCCCGACGAGCGCTCGGTTGGGCGGCGTTCTCAGTCGTCCACCGATGTCGGCTGCAAGTCGGTCTCCGCAACCAACCGCTCCACGATCTCGCCCTGAAATGTCCTGCTTCTCCCGCTCGCGGGCTTCGCGCTCTTGATTCACCTCAACCCGGGCCGCTTTCCACGCTGACCAGTGACCGGATACCAGCGCTCAGAGCGACAGCGCAGCCATGTAGGTGACGCTCGATATCCAGTGCGTCACGATCGAAACCGGAATCATGGCCAGCCAGAAAACGGTGAACCACCCATTCTCTCGCCGTATGGAACACCGAATCGCCTTGCACCGATGCCCACGGCGACTTCACGACGCCGGTCACCTAAGGCTTAAGGCACCGCCCCCGCGTCGCGATCACGACTCAGCTACTTATCGACGCAGCACTTATGGTCAGCCGATTCGGCTCGGTGCTGCTCAGCGGTCCTACCCGAGCCGTCGCAACACATCTCGACCTCGGGCGTGTTCTGCGTTTCGGCAGATCCCGAGGTGGTCGTCTCATCGTTGATCCCAGATCCTCCTCTGAGCGAGCATGGCCGCCTGCCAGCGCCTACTTCTTGCCGCGGACGGCACCCTTCACCTTGTCGATGCCCTTGTCGACCTTGCTCTTGACCTTGGCGCCGGCTTGATCCACCTTTCCCTCACGCTTCAGGCGTTCGTCGCCCGTGAGGTCCCCAGCGGCCTCCTTGATGCGGCCCTTCGCCTCGTCCGATTTCGCTCCCACAGCAGCTAGCTCCCTTCGTCAGCTCGTTCAGGTGCATCAGACCCGTCGGCCCAACGGGTTACGCTCGCCGAACCAGGTAAACGATGAGCAGGATGACCAGGATCAGAATGATGATCCCTGGGACCACGATCACGGCGCCGAGCATGCTTTCATCTCCTCTCGGGTTGGCTCCACCCCACCCATTCCCCTTCGGTGCGGTTCTCAGGCATAGATGCGCTTGATTCGTCGCCGCCGTTCACGATCGGCGCGGCACGAACCTGGGACCTTTCAACGGGGGTCATGCCGCCGACTGGGAAGCGCTTCAGCGCGCGACAGGGCACTGGTATCGCGTCGAAGACGGCAAGCTCGCAGAGCACTGGGCCACCCGCGAGGACCTCCCGGCCATGTTGCCGCTCGGTGTCATCCAGCCTCCAGGAGGACCTAACCCGTAGCTGTCGAGACACCCGCGGATCCAGCAGAGGCCGACCGGCCCTTCACAGCCGGTCTTGACTCATGGCCGAACATGTGTTCTGGCAGTGGACCTGACGGGACTCAAACCGTGACCTCCTGCCGGGCCTGAGCAGTTGACCCAGGGGCGAGCCATGTGGGGCGAGCGTCTGGGCCTACGGGTTCCTGAGGACGCGGACGTCGCCTTGGCGTTTGGTCACGCCTGTGGCGTCGAAGTGTTCGAGGATGGGGACGGCGTACTTGCGGCTGGTCCCGAGGGCTTGGCGGAAGGAGCTCACGGTGACGCCACCGGTTGCGGCTTGCGTTCGGATCACCTGTTCGGCTTGGGACAGGAACTCGGGCGTGATGACGAGGTCGGCGGAGATCCGAACGAGACGGCCGTCGGCGACGACGGCTTGGAGGAGCTCGCGGCCGTGGCCGGCGGCGGCGAGCTCGGCGACGGTCGGGGGCTGGGGTTCGCCAGCGGTGACCGCGGCTATCATGCGGTCCGCGTCCTCGCGGCCTGCGGTGGTGGCGGCGTGTTCGGGGAGACGAACGACGGTGCCGGTTCGAACCAGCGCTCCTTGGGCCACCATCCAGGCGATCAGCTCGTCGGCCACGCTCACATCGTGGAGGGGAGCTTCGACTGAGGCGAGTGTCACGCGGGCCTCAGCGACATCCAACCCTGAACGCAGCGGGTGTTCTCTGTGGTGGGCGTCGACAGCCGAGGTCAGCGCCGTCTTTGCGCGTTCGACTGCCGTCTGGTCGCCGATCCATGCGCCCAAGGCGACACCGCCTGCATCCGGGACGCCGGTCAGCATGAGGATGTCCGAGCGACGAACGAACCCGCGATCCGCGACCAGGCGTGCGGCGAGGCCGGCTCGGTCGGCGTCCATCCGCGCGGTGAGGCGTTCGATCACATCGCGGCCGGGCTTTTCGGGCGGTTCGGTGTCCAGCACCTCGCCCCCCGCAACCGTCTCTCGCCGTCCCGCCTCCCGCAGGACGAACGGATCCCGGAAGTCGAGCACCACCGGCCGGTTGAGTCGAACGCGAACGAACGCCCGTTCGCCGCGGCGAAGTTCGGTCACGCCGAACAGACGGATCCGGGCGTCGCGTTCGGCGGAGCCCGCGTAGACCTTGAACGCGCCGCGGGACGTCACCGGATGATCAAGTGACCTGACGGTTCTGATCCAGCCTTCGAACATCGACGTGGGGCGCCACTGGCCGGGGAGCGTCAGGACGTCGCCGCGTTCGAGGTCGGTCCTCGGCGTGCCGGCCAGGTTCACCGCGACCCGCGCCACGGGGCGGGCGACGTCGACCGTTCGCTTGTGCGACTGCAGGCCGCGGATGCGGGCGCGATGTCCGGACGGGAGGATCTCGGCCTCCCGTCCAACGCTGAGCGGGCCGCCGGTGAGGGTGCCGGTCACGACCGTCCCCGCGCCGCGTATGGTGAACACGCGGTCCAGGTACTGGCGCGGACGGCCGCCCGTGTCGGGGACGGGCGCCGCGCCCGCCATCGCGTCGATGGCCGCGACGAGTTCGTCGATCCCCTGCCCCGTCACCGACGAACACGCCACCACCTGGGCGCCCTGCAGCCGCGTTCCTTCGAGCCGCGCGCGGACCTGCTCGGTCCGCGCCGCGAGGGTCGCGTCGTCGACGAGGTCGCGCTTGGTCAGCGCCACCACCGCGCCCGAGACCTCGAGGAGGTCGAGGATCTGGAGGTGCTCCTCGGACTGCGGCTTCCATCCCTCGTCCGCGGCGACGACGAACACCACCAGCCGAACCGGACCGACGCCGGCCAGCATGTTGCGGATGAAGCGTTCGTGGCCGGGAACGTCGACGAAGCCGACCTCGCGGCCCGACGGCAGGGTGAGCCAGGCGAAGCCGAGGTCTATGGTGAGGCCGCGGCGCTTCTCCTCCGCCCACCGGTCGGGGTCGATGCCGGTGAGCCGAACGATGAGCGAGGACTTTCCGTGGTCGACGTGGCCGGCGGTGGCGATGACGCCGGCGGTCGCTTCGGGCCCGGTCACCTCGAACGGGCGCGGGCCCGTCGGGGCTTCGGAGGTTCGTCCTGTTCGAGGGCGTACCGGATGGCCCGCACCAGGCGGTCCTCGTCGCGCGGCGGGACCGTTCGCAGGTCGAACACCACCGCGCCCTCCTCCGTGCGGGCGAACACCGGCGGGCGGCCGTTGCGCAGACGCGCCGCGATCTGTTCGGCGCGGGGGACCGGGAGCACCATCTCCGCGGACGGGATGGCCCACTCGGGGAGCGAGCCACCCCCGGCCACTGCATGGCCGCCCCGGACCGTGGCGCCCTTGAACGCCTTGGCCACGGCGCGGGCCCGCGCGGTCACCGACCGCTGCGGTTCGGAGAGCATCGTCCACAGCGGGATCTCCAAACGGCGGCCGGTGGCGTAGAGGCGGAGCACCGCCTCCAGCGCGGCCACGGTCATCTTGTCCACCCGCAGGGCGCGGGCCAGCGGGTGGCGTCGCAACGTGTCGATGAGGTCGGCCCGGCCGGTCAGGATCCCGGCCTGCGGCCCGCCCAGCAGCTTGTCGCCGGAGAACGTCACCACGTCCGCGCCGCCGGCCAATGCCTCGGTCACGGCGGGCTCGTCGTTCGGCACCTCCGGGTAGCGTTCGAGCAGGCCGCTTCCGACGTCGTGGACCAGCGGGATGCGGGCACCGCGGGCGATCTCGGCGAGGGCCGGCGCGCCGACCGAGTTGGTGAAGCCGACGACACGGTAGTTGCTGGGGTGGACCTTGAGGATCATCGCGGTCCGTCGGGTCAGGGCCCGGCGGTAGTCGTTCGGCCTGGTGCGGTTGGTGGTGCCGACCTCGACCAGACGGGCGCCGGAGGCGGCCATGATGTCGGGGAGGCGGAACTCGCCGCCGATCTCGATGAGTTCGCCGCGCGACACCAGCACCTCCTTCCGTGCGGGGGTGATGAGGCCGGCCAACGCCAGCAGCAACGCGGCGGCGTTGTTGTTCACCACGAGGGCGGCCTCCGCGCCGGTCAGCGCCTTGAGGAGCGTCTCGGCGCGGGTCGTTCGGCGCCCTCGCGAGCCCGTCTCCCGGTCGACCTCCAGGTCGCTGTAGCCGTGGGCGGCGGCGGTCGCAGCCTTCGCCGCGACTGCGGGGAGGGGAGCGCGTCCCAGGCCCGTGTGCAGCACGACGCCGGTGGCGTTGATGACCTCGCTCAGGCCGTAGGACACGCGCGCCGCCGCGCCCAGCGCGCGGGCCATGACCACCTCGTCGTCCGGCGGTTGGCCACCGCGTTCGGCCTCATCCCGGATCTCCGCCAGCGTGTCCCGGAGCGCCTGGCGAACGACCGCCCGGCCGAACTGTTCGGCTGCCCGAACGCCGGGAGCCGAACGCAGCAGGGCGTCCACCGACGGCACGTGACGCCGGGCGTCGGCGGCGTCGTCGAGAGCGGCGGCGGTCTTCGTTCGAGGTGACACGACCCGAAGGCTAGCATCGCCCTGGTTCCCCGGAGCCCGGCGTGGCAAGCTGTCGAACATGGAACTCGGCCCCTGTTGCAGGCGCGCGCCGTGACGCTCGCCACGATCGGTCGCTTCCAGGTCGAACGCGCCGTGGGCAGCGGGACGTTCGCCACGGTCTGGCTGGCCCGTGACCCGGACCTCGAGGCGTGGGTTGCCATCAAGCTCCTCGCCGAGAACTGGTCGATGAACCAGGACGCCCGTCGCCGGTTCATGGAGGAGGCCCGGGCAATGCGCCTCCTCGACGACGACCGCATCGTTCGCGTGTACGAGGTGGGGCGGCTGGACGACGGCCGGCCGTACATGGTGATGGAGTTCGCCGACCGAGGGACGCTCGAGGATCGCATGCGCCTGCGCGCGCAGTTGGACCAGCCGTTCACTGTGGCCGAGGCCGTCTCGGCATCGATGGAGATCGCCGAGTGCCTGGTGGCCGTCCACGACCACCGCATCGTCCACCGCGACATCAAGCCGTCGAACGTCCTGTTCCGCAGCTCGACGCCCGAGCGCAAGGAGGCCATGCGGCGAGAGGGCCGTCCCGTTCGAGACGAACGAACGCTGCTCGGCGACTTCGGCATCGCCCGGCGGCTGGAGGGGGTGCTGGGGCCGACCATGGTGCTGGGCTCACCGCAGTACATGGCGCCGGAGCAGGGGGATCCGGATCTGGCCTCGACGGTCGACGGACGGAGCGACGTCTACTCGGGGGCGGTGGTGCTCTACGAGTTGCTGGCGGGGCGGGTGCCGGTGCGAGTCTCCTCCATCGGCGAGTTGCAGCAGGCCGAACGCCGGCCCGGCCCGCCGTCGATCCGTTCGTTCCGTCCGGACATCTCGCCGGCGTTGGCCGAGGTCATCCACCGAGGGTTGTCGCCTCGGAAGGAGGATCGCCAGGCCACGGCGCGGGAATGGCGGGACGAGCTGCGCTCGGCGCTCGCGGTGTCCTCGGTGGACATGCCTGCCGCGGCCGCCCCGGCGGCGCGGATGGGGGGGTCGAACGGTGCCGGCGCGCCGGCCGCACCCAGGGCGGGCCCGGCCGGCGAGGGTGGTCAGGTCACCCGGCCCGCCCAACCTGCGGCCGTCGCCGGAACCATCCCCGTTCGCCCCGCCGCGACCGCTCGGGAACCGGTCCGTCCCGACACCGCCGTTCTGGTGCCCGCCCGCCCCGATCCGTCCGCCGTTCCGGACGCTCCGGAGGTCGATGCCGCCGCCGCTGTCCGAGCGACCCTGCTTCCGGTGCGCGTGTCCGGTCTCTTCGCCATGGTCGCGAGTGCGGCGTTGCTGATTTCCCTGCTGTTGTCGTGGGCCGTGGTGCGGCCCCCTCGCGGTACGGAGGAGGTCCGGCTCGGCATGGCCTTTCGAGGCGGCAACGTCGTGGCCGTCGCCGCGGTGGTTGCGTTCGTCGCGGGGCTAGCGCTGTGGCGAACGGGACGGCGGTTCGTCGCTCGGGTGGCGTCGATCGGCGCGGTGGCGGCCGGGGTGGGCTCGCTGGCGGTGGCGGCGTACGAGTTCGCCGAGATCCGGGCCCACGTCCGGACGTCGTTCGGCTCGCGAGGCGCGTCCGTCGGCGTTCGGCTCGGATTCGGGTTGGACGTCGTGGCGGTGGCGGGTGTGGTGGCGGCGTTGATGGGGTGGTTCGCGCTGGGTCGCGTTCGATACTCACGACGGTTGGATAAGCACCCCGCGCTCCGAACGCTGTAGGGGACCGCTGAGCAGGCTGGCGGTGCGGCACCGCCGGGTCAGCTGTACATCAGCGATCCCGGCGTGGTGAGCAACTCGCCCGTTTCGAGCCACGTCTTCAGGCCGGAGAGGATCATCGGCCAGCCGCCGTAGAGCTGTTCGTTCGCGCCCTCGCGAAGCTGGTCGTGGGTGACGGTCAGGCGGCAGGAGTCGCC